>NZ_JACIDV010000004.1 GCF_014196515.1 Rhizobium skierniewicense
AGAGCTTTGCGACCTGAGCGGCGCTGAGGGCTGCAAAGTTTGCTGTCGAGAGCGAAGCCAGTGTCGAGGAGTCGATACCGGAGAGGGACGCGACGCTGAGGGCTGCAATCTCGGCTGTTTCGAAGCTGTTGAGTTCGGCTGAGCTGAGGGTTGCGACCTGTGCGGCGGTCAGGGCAGCAACTTGTTTGGTGTTCAAAATTTCGATTTCATCAGACGACAGGGCGCTGAACTGGTCCGTGCTCAATACGGAAATCTGGCCTGCTGTAAGGCCAGTCATTTGCGAGGACTCGATGGCTTGAAGCTGTCCGACGGTCAAGCCGATGACTGCTTTGGCAGTAATGGCGCTGATCTGTCCGCTGTCGAAGGAGTTGATCGCGCTTGTCGAGAACGCGTTGAGTTGCGCTGACGAGAGTGCGGCGATCTGGTTGCTCTTGAGAGCATCCACGTCCGTGGATTTCAGACTGGCAATGGAGGCGGTCGAAAGTGACGCGATTTGTTTTACAGATAGCGAAGAGATAATAGAAGTCATGGACACGTGCCCCCGTTGATAACTGGCCAAAGAGCCATTCACCGCTGCAAATGCGCAGCACAGCCCGAAGGCCGCATCCGATCCCCCCGGATACGCTTTTGTGCGCATTGACGCAGTGTCTCGTCCGTTCGATGCATGCATCGACCGGTTGAGCGTCCGTTCTGGACAATAGCAATATTTAAGCAGGACATGGCTCGAGAGAGCCGGCGCACCGGAAGGGCATCATGCGTACAGAACCTTGGACAGTTCTGATCCCCACGCCATTGGACATTAGAGCTTCGTTTTTAGCACGAGACTTTTGGTAAAAGCGACGCACCGGGAAGGCACATCACGAACACCTCACATGACCTGCGTCACTATCATCCACGAAGTGTAAAATTTTGATTAATGGTAGTCGCGGGCCTATGTCTTGTTGAAGTTAGGACGGAGTCTAAATCCGTCACATATTCTTAATATGGAAACTAGCTACTGGTTGTAATGCATCGTTTCGGATGACTTTCTTGATGTATGGGCAAGACTCGAGATTTTTATTTGTCCTCTAAGAAAAGAAACCGCGACGGATCGCTGCTCGCGACTTTTTTTGGTTTTCAATGGATTTAGGAGCCGAAGCAAGGCGATTAATAGTCGGAAGGGCAAGCATCACCAGCAGCTGCACGTTTTTTTTACATCCATATCGCTGTGAGTTAAGTCTCGCAATGATATGAACTTGATGTTGTAAGTTCTTCTAGGAATTTACAAGTACAGCCACCCATCGTGCCGCCGAATTCTGAACAGAGCGGCCTGTGTGCTTTGATCGCGCGATATAAAATCCGCGCTCTCTAACCGTTCTATTTATACTGGCGACGGTATCAGCTTTGGGATTGAGACTGGCTTTGCGTTTCTTGGACCGTTACTGAAACGGTGAGGCTTTCGCCGGAAAGGCCAACGCGCATGCCTGAGACGGGAGCGCAGTCTCGATAGCACAGACCGCTGGCGATACGCACGTAGCGTTCATCCGGGCAAAGTTTGTTGGCCGCATCAAAGCCAACCCAGCCAAGCCCTGGAACATGGACTTCCGCCCAAGCATGGGTGGCGACCTGTTCGGCAACATCTTCCATCATCAGATAACCGGAAATATAACGCGCCGGAAGCCCCATCTGCCGCGCGGCTGAGATGAGAATGTGGCTGTGGTCCTGGCACACTCCCTTGCCTGCTTCCAAAGCCTGTTCAGCCGTGGTGGCAGTTCCTGTTGATCCAGTTACGTATTCGACTTCAAGGTGAACAAGGGCCATCAATTCATGCAGGCGCTCGAGCGGTGTGTCACCCGTCGACTGTCGTGCCAGGTCACGAATGAGTTTTCCCGGCTTTGTCAGAGGTGTTTCACGCATGAAGAGCCACAGCGGAGCATTGCCGATGTGGGGGCCAAAAACCCCCGCTTTGTCTACGGTTTCCACTTCACCGCGGGCGACGACCTTAACCGCGCTGCGCGGTCCCTCGGTCTCGACCAACTCGACGCGGTTGCCGAAATGGTCGTCGTAGCGCACTTCGAGCTTGGCACCATCGACGGTCACGTCCCAGTCGATCACCGTCTGCGTGGGACCGTTGGCTGGCGTCAGTCTCAACCGTTGCAGGGAGTAGGGCACCGGCTCGTCGTAGAGATACTCGGTCGTGTGGTTGATGTTCAGACGCATACCCGTATCCTCGTCTCACCGCTTATTGGTAAAAGCGGTAGCCTTCCGTTATTTCCTGCCCCAACTGTCCGTTCTTGTGAATGAACAGTTCGAGGAATTCGTGCAGGCCCTGATCCATGACGCGGCTTATCGTCGTTTTCTCAAGCGTCGCCCTGATGGCCTCAGCCGTTTCATGCGCCTTGTGGCGGTCTTCATATTCATGCGCCAGATAGCCGAGGTTACTGACGATCTTGTGATAGCAGTAAGCGAGCGAGCGGGGCATGCGGCCGTTGAGAATGAGGAAATCTGCGATGTTGGCTGGTTTGTACTCTGCGTCATAGACCCAGCCATAGGATCTGTGAGCGGAAACAGAGCGCAGGATCGATTCCCACTGCGCGTTGTCGAGCGACGAGCCCACTTGTACTGCCGCCGGCAACAGCACGTAATACTTCACATCCAGAATGCGGGCCGTGTTATCCGCGCGCTCGATAAAGGTACCGATGCGGGAGAAATTGTAGAGATCGTTGCGGAGCATCGAACCATGAAACGCACCGCGTACCAGCCCGGCTCTGTGTTTGATCGCATCGATGACCTGAGGCAATTCAGCGGCTTTTTGCTTTCGACTGAAGATCGTCTTGAGTTCCATCCAGAACTCATTTGTCGCTTCCCACGTCTCGCGGGTGAGCGCCGTGCGCACCATACGGGCGTTGTTCCGGCCGAACTCAATGCAGGACATGACGCTTGATGGATTGGTCTTGTCACGCAGCATGTAGTCGATCGCATCCGCCGTCGTGACCTTTTCGTGCCGTTCAAGAAATTCTTCGCGCGCGCCTGCGCTCTGCAGCACACCATCCCAGTCTTCGTCAGCGCTTCCGCTGCGGGTCAGCGACACCCGCATTCCGGCATCCACCAGCCGGGCAATGTTTTCGGCACGTTCGATGTATCGGAACATCCAGTAGAGTCCGTTCGCCGTTCTTCCCAGCATGGCTTAGTCCTCCAGTACCCACGTATCCTTGGTGCCGCCGCCCTGGCTGGAGTTCACCACCAGCGATCCCTGTTTGAGGGCAACGCGGGTCAGCCCGCCTGGGATGATCTTTACCTTATCCGACACCAGAACGTAGGGGCGAAGATCGACGTGGCGCGGCGCAATTCCATTTTTCACCATGATCGGCACCGTGGACAGGGAAAGTGTGGGTTGTGCGATGTAGTTCGAAGGCCGGGCGCGTAGTTTCTCCGCAAACAATGTGCGCTCCTTCTTCGATGCCGTAGGGCCGACGAGCATTCCATAGCCACCGGAGCCGTGAACCTCCTTCACGACCAGTTCGGCCAGATTGTCCAACACATATTTCAGGCTGTCCGGCTCGGAACACCGCCACGTAGGCACGTTTTCAAGTAGCGGCTTGCGGCCCGTATAGAACTCGACGATCTCGGGCATGTAGGAATAGATCGCCTTATCGTCTGAAATTCCAGTTCCCGGCGCATTGGCAATGGTGATGTTGCCAGCACGGTAGACATCCATGATGCCGGGAACACCAAGAGCGGAATCCGGGCGGAAGGTGAGGGGATCGAGGAAATCGTCATCGACGCGGCGGTAGAGAACGTCGATAGCCTCATAGCCGCGGGTCGTGCGCATCTTGACCTTGCCATCCATGACGCGCAGGTCGGAACCCTCTACCAGTTCCACGCCCATCATATCGGCGAGGAAGGAATGCTCGTAATAAGCGGAATTGTGTATGCCGGGGGTGAGGACCGCAACGCGCGGCTTGCCTTTGCAGCCTGGCGGTGCGAGCGACGCCAGCGATTGACGAAGTTGATAGGGGTAATCCTCGACCCTCTGCACCTTGTTTTCGTGAAACAATTCCGGAAACATCTGCATCATCGTTTCACGGTTTTCCAGCATGTAGCTGACACCGGATGGGGTACGGGCGTTGTCTTCCAGAACGTAGAACTGGTCTTCACCGGTTCGTACTATATCTGTGCCCACAATGTGCGTGTAGACGCCGCCAGGAGGTTTGAAGCCGATCATCTCCGGAAGAAACGCCTCGTTGCGCTCAATGAGTTCACGCGGAATGCGCCCCGCACGGATGATTTCCTGCTTGTGATAGATGTCGTCGAGAAACGCGTTGAGAGCCAGGACACGCTGTTCGATACCTTGCGCCAGTTTGCGCCATTCGCGACCGGAGATGATGCGGGGAATGATATCGAAGGGGATGAGCTTTTCTGCGCTGTCGGCGTGGCCGTAGACGGCAAAGGTAATACCCGTTTTTCTGAAGATATTCTCAGCGTCTCTGGATTTCTGGATCAGGTGCGCCCTGTCCTGACGACTATACCAGTCGTTGTATTTCTCATATGGGCTTCGCGGCGTTGAGTCCGCATCTATCATTTCGTCAAATGCCAACTTGTGGTTCCCCATTTTTGCCCATTTGAATACAATGGCGACAGCAATGCAAGAACCATGCGTCACCTCGCGGCAGATTTTTTGAACGTATGACGTTGCTAAATATCAATAAAATAAGCAGTTTTCCGTATTCATGAGTAAAAATGCGCCAGAGCCGGAATGGTTTCATTGCTGACGGGTTTTGAAACAGTGTTTTTCTTTCTTTTGAATTCAGCCTCTGGCCAATTGCGCCGTTTTTTGAGGCAGGCCAGACCTACGTCTTTATTCAACTGGAGTGTGCCTTGGGTTAATAGTCGCACTGCGCAATTTAGGGTTTGTTAACCATAAAATTATACCTGTTGTTAATCTAAGGATTTTCGACCGGGGGTAATATGTCTATTTCGCGTCGTGGCGTGCTTTTCGGAATGCCACTCTTCCTCGCTGGCTGCGCCAGTACCAATTTCGTCCAGCAAAAACAGAATTACGCAGCCGTGCCTGATGAGAAATTCCCGCTCAAGGCGATGGAACTGGAAAAGATAAAGCCGGAACTGCGACGTCAGGAAGTGGCCTATGAGACCACACATCCGGCAGGTACTGTGGTTGTCGATACCCCAGCACGGCGTTTGTATTATGTAATGGGCAACGGTCGGGCGATGCGCTACGGCGTTGGCGTCGGACGCCAGGGTCTCGCCTTGCGGGGCAACGCCTATATCGGTCGAAAGTCGGAATGGCCGAGCTGGACGCCGACACCGAACATGATCCGTCGCGAACCGCACAAGAACCTTAAATATGCCGGTGGCATGCCAGGTGGTCCGAACAATCCGCTCGGCGCGCGCGCGCTTTATCTCTACCGCGAAGGCAACGACACGATGTTCCGTCTGCATGGCACAAACCAGCCGCAGTCCATCGGTCACGCCATGTCGAGCGGCTGCATTCGCATGCTCAACCACGACATTATCGATCTCTATGAGCGTGTGCCGGTCGGCGCGCGTGTCGTTGTTCTGCAGGCCTGACGATCTTACAAATGCCCAGATCCGGCGCTTTCGTGCCGGATCACAACCCGCTTCAACGGTGTCCGCATGTGTCGTTTTCTCGCCTATTCCGGTGCTCCCGTCTGGCTCGATTCGCTTTTGATCGAGCCGGAAAGTTCACTCATCACCCAGTCGCTTGCGGCGCGGGAGGCGAAGACGGTGGTGAATGGTGACGGGTGCGGTATCGGCTGGTACGGGGAGAGGGGCGAGCCGGGCATCTACCGTGGCATTCTTCCCGCATGGTCGGATAGAAACCTCACATCCCTGTGTCATCAGTTGCGCTCCGGCATGTTTCTGGCCCATGTCCGCTCGGCAACGACCGGCGGCGTTTCCATGGCCAATTGCCACCCGTTTGGCTTCGGGCGTCACCTTTTCATGCACAATGGTCAGATTGGCGGATATGAGAAGGTGAAGCGCGCGATTGAGACGCATATTCCCGATGAGGTTTATTGTTCCCGCGCAGGAAATGGAGATAGCGAAGCGATCTTCCTGATCGCTGCGGGTTTCGGACTAAATCGCGACCCCATCGGTGCGTTGAAGAAAACGTTGCAGACGTGCCTCGATGTTGTCGAGCACTCCGGCGTGGATCAACCCATTCGTTTCAGCGCCATCCACTCCGATGGCGAAAAGCTGCACGCCTTCCGCTGGTCCAGCGACGAGCGCCCGCCGACGCTCTACTGGCGCAATGTCGGCTTGGGCATTGCCGTGGCGTCCGAGCCCTTCGGTACGGGTGCGGAAAAATGGGAGACCATACCGGCCAACACAGTCGCGACCATTGTGGGTGTGGACATTGCCTTCCAGCCGTTCAACCCACAAAGTCAGACATCAGTTCGGATATCTGCCTGATATCCGCCAAAGATCACTTCGGGACAGGCACTTGCTTTCTTTTTTTCGCGGAAACAGCCGTTGGCTCGGTGCGGGCTTTGCGGTGCTATTTGCGTCTTCGTTCGGCCAGACATTTTTCATTTCGCTATCGGGTGGAGAGATTCGTCGCGACTTTGGACTGAGCGACGGCGACTTCGGCCTGCTCTACATGGGTGTGACACTTGCCTCCGCCCTCAGCCTGGTCTGGCTCGGCAAGCTTGCGGATCGCTGGTCTTTCCGCCAAATAATAGGCTTGGCAGTGCCCGTTCTGGCGCTCGGCGCTCTTTGCCTGGCGCACGCATTTACGATCGCGACGCTGATTGGCGGACTTTATCTTCTAAGGCTGTTCGGTCAGGGAATGATGGTGCATGTTGCCTATACCAGCCTGGGTCGTTGGTTCGCTGCGGAACGTGGGCGCGCTGTGTCGCTTTCCGCGCTGGGCCTCAATGCCGGGCAAGCGGTGCTGCCAATGCTCGCCGTGGCAGGAATGGCGGCGTTTGGTTGGCGGAGCATCTGGCTACTCGCGGCCATTTTTTTGGTTGCACTCATTCTTCCCATGGTTCTGACGCTGGTGAAGATCGAGCGGGTTCCTACGACCGCATCCACGACAAGGGTTTCCAACAATAAGCGCAACTGGACGCGGCAGCAGGTCATTCGCGATCCGTGTTTTTACCTTCTGATGCTCGGAATGTTGCCACCCGCCTTCATCAGCAACACGATCTTTTTCCACCAGGTGCATCTGGCGCAATCGAAGAGCTGGCCCGTTGAGCTGCTGGCGTCGTCATTTTTTCCTTATGCCGCTGTGGCGGTCGCAAACTCGATCGTGTCGGGGTATCTGGTTGATCGATTTTCCGCTTTGAGATTACTGCCCTTTTATCTCATTCCGTTCGGCGTCGGATGTGTTTTGCTGGCGGTGGTTGATGCGCCTTGGGTCGTTTTTGCCTTCATGGTTCTCTACGGCATTTCGGATGGTTTTTCGCTCACACTGTTCGGCAGCCTCTGGCCTGAGGTTTACGGTGTGCGTTTCCTGGGCGCCATTCGCGCTGTTATCGTCGCCATCATGGTGTTTGCCTCGGCGCTCGGGCCGGGCCTCGGCGGTTTGTTGATCGATAACGGCGTGGCCTTCACATCCCAGATTTTCGCCATGGGTCTCTATTGCCTTCTGATTTTCACAGTGCTTCTGCCTGTGTCCCGCCGTGTCATGAAAAGATCCTGATGTCGCTTGCAACTCGTTTGAATATAAGCACTTCCGAGTTTACGCACAGATCAGTGATCTTGGAGTCTGGATATTGTTTTCGATGGTGAAATGTGATTTTGACTACGAAATATGGGGTTTTTCAGTCAGGTTTTGACCATCGAGTCGAACCTATTTTTACGGGGACTAAGCATATGGCATTTTTTGACAAACTGTCGCGGTACCAGCCTTACGCTCTTGCAGCGTTGCGCATCATCACGGCCCTTTTGTTCATCGAACACGGAACGCAGAAGCTGTTCGGATTTCCTGCATCAACGATGGAGGGTTCGCTTCCACCAATGCTACTGGTTGCCGCGCTTCTTGAGACGATCGGCGGACTTCTCATCCTCATCGGTCTTTTCACGCGTCCGGTCGCATTCGTTCTTTCGGGTCTGATGGCTTTCGCCTATTTCATGGCGCATGCGCCGAAGAGCTTTTTCCCGGTCCTGAATGGCGGCGACGCAGCAATTCTGTTCTGCTTCGTCTTCCTCTACCTCGTCACGGCAGGCCCGGGTGCTTTGTCGGTAGATTCGGCGCGTCGCCGTTAATTCTGGGCCTTTTCGACCATGGCAAACGCCGCGTGTGACCTTGTCCTCGCGGCGTTTTCAATTCGAGTTCAATTTCGTCGCGTCATCGGTTCCCCGCAACAACCACTTGTCAATTTTTGCACGAAGCAGTTCCGGGCTGATCGGCTTGGATAAGTAATCATCCATCCCGGAGGCCAGACACAGCTCGCGGTCGCTGTCCTGCGCATGTGCGGTAACGCCAATGATGGGAGTGCGAGCGGTACTTTTTTCCTCGGCGCGGATGGCCTGCGTCGCCTGAAGTCCGTTCATGACCGGCATGGAAACGTCCATGAGGATGATGGATGGATGATAGTCTCTCCACGCTTCTACCGCTCTTTTGCCGTTGCTGGCGATGTGGAAGCGCAAGCCGGTTTCCTGAAGGATTTGCGTGAAGACGATCTGGTTGACGTCGTTGTCCTCTGCGATCAGGACGTCGATCAACGCTGTTTTGGATGTATGTTCTGGTTCTGTAAGGGGCTTGGTTTTCCTTGTCATGTCAGCTGCCCGGTCCGGCGTGTCCGATGTTTTGCGCAGAGCTCGCTTTGAGCGTGATGTCCGCACGACATCCGTCAGCGTCTTGCGCAAAAGCCGGGCGCGAACTGGCTTCATCAGATGTGCGTCGAAGCTGATGTCGGAAGGTTCACTGTCCTGGTGAATGGCATCCATTGATGTCAAGAAGATCATCGCCGTTTCGTTGAAGCTCGGATTTTGCCTCACACGGCGCGCAACCTCCAGCCCATTCATGCCGGGCATATCGTCATCGAGGATGACAGCATCGATTTCAAAGCCTAAACGAGCCGCCTCTTCGAGAATAGCCAATCCTGCGGGGCCGCTTTCTGCGGCGTAGGCGTCGATGTCCCAACTGGACAACTGTTCGCTGAGGATCTGGCGGTTTGCACTGTTATCGTCGATGATGAGGACGCTGACTTTTTTACGGTCGATGGCGCCACTGGTATGTTCGCTGGTTTTCGCCACGACACGAAGGGGAAGGGCCACGGTGAAGGTTGAGCCTTCGCCGACCGTACTTTCGACATCGACTTTGCCACCGAAAATGCCGACCAAACCCACGGTTATCGCAAGACCGAGGCCTGTGCCTTCATGGCGGCGGGTGGAGGACGAATCTGCCTGATTGAACTTTTCGAAGATATGGTCGAGTTGATGGGACGGTATGCCAACGCCGGTGTCTTTCACCCGCAAAACCAGAATCACTTCGCTCTCGTCCACCAGTTCGGCGGATAGCTCGATGAGCACATGGCCTTTTTCGGTAAATTTGATTGCGTTGCCGGTCAGGTTCGTGACGATCTGACGAAAACGACCGGCGTCACCACTCACCATGGTGTTGAATGATGGATCGATGCGCACGATAAGCTCGATGTTTTTGTTCTGCGCTTGCGAAGACAAAAGCGACGCCACATCCTCAACGGCTTCAACCGCGTCAAAGGGTGTAGAGCGGAGTGTCATCTGGCCTGCATCGATCTTTGAGAAGTCGAGTATGTCGTTGATGATGGTCAACAGGGCATTGCCTGACTTCACGATTACGTCGGTGAAGGTTCTCTGGCGTGTATCGAGATTGGATTTGGCCAGCAACTCCGCCATGCCCAGGACGCCGTTCATGGGGGTGCGAATTTCGTGGCTCATATTGGCAAGGAATTCGGATTTTGCCCGGTCGGCGGCCTTGGCGCGCGCCAACAGGCCTTCAAGCTCGACCTCGCGCTGCTTCATATCCGTTACGTCGGTGACGATAACAAGCCAGTAATCGCCTGCGCCAATCGTCGCTTCCAGATTGAGCCAACGTTGATTGGCGAGATGGATGAGCCAGGAAAAGGGTTTGATCGCCGCTACATTTTCAGTCCACAGTTTCTTGGTCTTCGCAATCTGTTCCTCGCTCCCGAAATCGCCGCGTGCGGCACAATACGAGAAAAACGGTATCCAGCTTTCGCCTGCGGCAAGCAACGCCTCCGGCACCTCAAACAGGCGCACCATGGCGTCGTTCGACATGATGATGCGGCCTTTTTCCACCAGCGCAAGGCCTTGTGCCATGACACGAGTCGCATCGCGCATATGCTCGCCAACGCGTTGCAATTCCTGCCGCGCATGGCTGATTTCCCTGTCGCGGGAGCGGACGTCGGTGCTGTCGGAAAAGGTCAGCAGAATCTTGTTGCCAGCGATGCGACATTCGGAAATGATCGTGCACCGGCCCGCCTTGCTTTCGACCTCGCGCGATGAGTAGCCATCGATCTGGTCGAGATGTGCTTTGCGCGCCCGGATAGCGCTCTCGATGTCCTGTTCGCCGAGGTGGTATTTGCCGCTCTGGTATCCCAGTTCCAGATAACGGCGATAGGGCAGGCCGATGAGATCGACCTGCTCTTTCACCTCCCACAATTCGTAAAAGTAATTGTTGGCGTATTCGATCGTGTAGTCCGACCCCAGCAGCATGACGCCGACAGGCAAGGACTGGAGGATCGACTGGACCTCCGCATGGAGCCGTTCCGCTTCATTACGGGCGGCCTTCAATTCTTCCTTGCGCTTCATCAGCGGTGTCGCGTCCGTAACGGAACCAACGAGATAGGGCTCGTGCGCCGGCGTGATGATGCGACCGACCCGAATGATGGTCGGAATGATGGCGCCATTGTTCAAGACGATCTGTTCCGTCTTGTGCAGTTCCTCTCCGGTTTTCAGGACATGGATGTTTTCCTGCCTGAATGCCTTGCCCTCATGAACGAAGATTTCCTCCTCCGTTCGTCCGTAATTTTTCTCGCGGGGCTCTCCCCACAAGGCTTCGTAAGAGGCGTTTGCATAGGTCAGGCGGCGTTGGCCATCCAGCATGAAAACGGCGACCGGCAATTGCTCCAGCGCCTCGCGAAAAAGCCAGTTTTCCCTGGTGTGTTTTTCGAGCAATATTTCCTGTGTTCTGGCATCGGTCACGTCAAGAAGAAGCGCAACGAGCATGCCGCCTTCAAGCCGTCGCGAGATGCCACGGATCCAGTGTCCGTCAACCGTTTGCTGGGTAAATTCGGCAAACGGCTTCTGGGCATCGGCAAACATGCCGTCGATCCACGCCTGCCTATCGGCCCCAGCCGATTCAGGGCTGTCTTGGGCGGGCGCGAAACAGTAGTCGTGAAAGGCGGCAATGACTGTTTTAAGTTCAAGGCCGGGCCTCCAGACAACGGAGAGGTCACCGCACAGACTTTCAAGTCTGGCATTTGCATAGACCAGCCTATTATCTGGACCATAGATGCCGATAGCGACATCAAGAAGATCCAGTGTGGCCGAGGGGATGGAAATGGTCTTTTCAACCGGCGCCGCGCCGCCATTTGCCGCATGGGATGGCATGGTTTCGAACACTTCGTAGAGGAACATGCGGCCGTCTTCGGTTTCAAAGCGTTCGCATTTTATGACATGCGTTGCACCGGAAACAGGGCTTTTCCAGATTGTTGTTTCATCGGCCGCAAAGACAAGACACCGCTTTTCCTTGTCAGCACGTTCCAAATCCTCGGTCGTGCCAAACAACTCATGGCTTGTTTTGTCTCGGAAATCGTCGGGGTCGCGGCCGGCAAAACGCGCATAGGCGGCATTGGCGCAAACATAACGCAACTGGCTGTCCTTGACGCAGGCAGGACGTTCCAGCGTCAGGACGCCTTCACATGCTTTTTCAAGCAAGCCGCCTTCTGTGTTCAAGACATTCTCCGTAGTAATGTAGCGCCCATAATAGAATCAAATTACTTAAGAATATTCTTGCGAACGGACAATATTGTAGCGGCATGGCATTGGCTATCCACAACACAGGGTTATAACAGTTTTTTAACCATGATTGCCCTCCGTTTTCACGTTTTTTCAGTTCGTCGAGACGTCGTCGCGGGCGGATATGCCTCGGGTGCAAACCCGCTATTTCAAAACATTCACTTGACTTTGCTGTCCAAAAGGACGAAATCCCGTCCAAGCTTTCACCTTTGGCGGCCGCGTGAGCTGCAGCGTCATCGACACAATACGACGCATGAAGGAAAAGCGCATAAATGCAGGAGACGGCGATTACAGCCGCACTGAAGCGCAGAAAGTCATTCCAACCCACAAGTTCCCAATTCACGCGGGGTTCTTGACGCCAAGACAACCGGACAGCAGGGCTGATCCGGGTTCAAGCGTTTTGGCGCCCCGAAAGGTATACTATTGACCAGTTTTAGCGAACTCGGCCTCTCTGAAAAAATCGTGGCCGGCGTCACCCAGCTCGGTTACACCACACCGACCCCTATCCAGGCAAAAGCGATTCCGCTTCTTCTGGAAGGTCGCGATATGATCGGTCTTGCGCAGACCGGCACCGGCAAAACGGCCGCTTTCGGCCTGCCGATTATCGAAATGCTGCTGAAGCAGCCGGATCGTCCCGCAAACCGCACCACCCGCACTCTTATTCTGGCGCCAACCCGCGAGTTGGTGAACCAGATCGGTGAAAGTCTGCGCGGTTTCGTGCGCAAGACGCATTTGAAGATCAACCAGGTCGTTGGTGGCGCGTCCATCAACAAGCAGCAGCTTCAGCTGGAAAAGGGCACCGACATTCTCGTTGCCACACCAGGCCGCCTGCTCGACCTTATCTCGCGCAACGCAATCTCCTTGTCCAAGGTGACTTTCCTTGTGCTCGATGAAGCCGACCAGATGCTGGACCTTGGTTTTATCCATGACCTGCGCAAGATTTCCAGAATGGTGCCTGCCAACCGTCAGACGCTTTTGTTTTCGGCGACCATGCCGAACTCGATTGCTGATCTGGCCAGCAGCTATCTGACCAATCCTGTCACCGTTCAGGTCACGCCTCCCGGCAAGGCCGCAGACAAGGTCGAACAGTATGTTCACTTCGTCGTCGGCAAGAATGACAAGACCGAACTCCTCAAGAAGACGCTCAACGAAAACCCCGATAGCCGTTCTATCGTGTTCCTGCGCACCAAGCATGGTGCCGAAAAGCTGTCCAAGTATCTCGAACACATCGGTTTCAAGGTGGCCTCGATCCATGGCAATAAGAGCCAGGGTCAGCGCGAGCGCGCGTTGAAGGGCTTCAAGGATGGTGAATTCAAGGTTCTGGTTGCCACTGACGTTGCCGCGCGCGGTATCGACATTCCAGCCGTAACGCACGTCTTCAACTACGATCTGCCTGAAGTTGCCGATGCTTACGTTCACCGTATCGGTCGTACGGCCCGCGCGGGTCTCGATGGTATCGCAATCGCTTTCTGCGCACCGGATGAAACCCGTTTGCTGCATGACATCGAAAAGCTGATGAAGATCGAAATTCCGGTTCTGTCCGGCGAACGTCCCGCTGGTCTTGCCAGCCCGTCTCGCGGCAACAACAACAACCGTGGCGCCGGTAATCGTGGCAACAGCAACGGTCCTCGCCGTCAGGGCGGAGAACGTGGCGAACGTGCACATGGTGATCGCCCACAGCGTGGGCCACGCGACGGTGCGCCACGCGATGCTGGACGCCGCAACGGTGAGTTCCGTGGTCAGCGCGCCGGTGAATTTGCGCCTGTTGAACGTGACAACGATCTGGAAACAACGTCTGACTTCAAGCGCGGTGGCGTCGAGGGTGCGGGCAAGCCCGCTGCCAGCCGCAACCACCGTGGTGGCCAAGGGCGCCCTGCTCGCAAGGCTGGTTCGTTTGCGCCAGCCGGTCAGGGTCGTCCAGCTGGCAACGCCGGTCGTGGTCGCAAGCGCGGCTGATCAGATCTGATCTAACCTGAGAAACGCCCGTACCTGTGTCCGGGCGTTTTTCGTTTGTGCTTATTGTGCAGGCTTTACGCCGCAGAGCATTTCCCGTTTTCCCGCAAAGCCTGGCCGGCGTTCAACCGCAAAACCAGCCGAACCCAGATTGCGGCGCACGAAACCGGCGGCCGCAAATGTCGCGAAGGTTCCGCCGGGAGCGGTTTTTTCAAACAGCGCCGACATGAGGTCCAGCGACCACATGTCCGGGTTCTTTGAAGGGGCAAAACCGTCCAGGTACCAGGCATCGAACGTGTCGTTGCTCTGGATTATTCCCTGCATGGCGTCGCCGCAGAAGACCGTCAGGCGTGTCTGCTCATCCAGAGTTATGTCAATCCAGCCTTCTGGATCTGAGGGCCACTGCGCGACAAACGCTGTGCGCTCGGCCTCCAGTTGAGGCCAGTGGGACAATGCGCGGTCCAGTTCATGCGCCGTCATCGGGTATAGTTCGAAAGAGACAAAATGCAGCATCGCCTGGGCTGGGCGGTGCAGTTTCCACTGTCGCCAGGTCTCACACAGGTTCAATGCGGTGCCGAACCCGAGTTCACCGATGCGGAAGGTTCCTTCCGCCGTTTCCCAGCGCTGCGGCAGGCCATTTCCGGCGAGCGAGACGTGGCTACATTCCTGCCGTCCATCCGTCTGGCAATAAAAATGGTCGCCAAAGGCCAGCGAATAGGGCATATCGCCCTCTCGCCAATCCAGCATATTTGAGCCGGCTCTTACCGGCATGTTTTCGTCGGGATGTGTCATGGTTCAAGCCGATAGTCTTCCCCGGCAAACAGGTCAATCACCTTTGCCATCCAGCGTCTCGTTGCTGATCGTCGGCGGCGGCATCATGGGGCTATGGGCGGCTGTGAAAGCGGAGCGGCTGGGCATCGACACGCTTCTTGTCGATGCCGACACGATTGGAAGCGGTTCCAGCGGTGGTCTTCTGGGCGCGTTGATGTCGCACGTTCCGGATCGCTGGTCCGACAAGAAGCAGTTTCAGTTCGATGCCTTGCTTGGCCTCGAAGCGGAAATCGCAGCGGTGGAAGCGGAGACAGGGTTTTCAGCAGGTTACCGCCGGTGCGGACGAATTATTCCGCTCCCCAAGCCGCATCTGCGGCCCATTGCAGAGCGCCATCGACGCGACGCACTCTCCAACTGGACGGCAGGGGGGACGACGTTTCACTGGCATCTTCTTGATCGACCTCCCATCGATGGGTGGGTAAACGCGGCAGCGGGCGGGGCCGGTTTCGTTCACGACACCTTTGCGGCCAAAGTTTCTCCGCGAGCCTTCATTGCCACGCTCCAAGCATATTTGCGGCACGCCAGGCATGTGCAGGTGATGGAGAAATGCAGCGTATCCACGCTGCAACCCAGCGGCACGGTCGCATTGGCAAGCGGGGAAAACATTCGGTTCGGTCATGCCATGGTGTCGGCGGGTCATCACTCTTTCCCCCTGCTCAGCCAGACGTTTGGTTTGCCCTCCGTTCCAAGGTTCGGTCAGCCGGTGAAGGGGCAGGCGGCGCTGCTGCGCGCCGATGTCGATCCGTCGATGCCTGTTGTGTTTCTCAACGGTCTCTATGTGGTGCCGCACGAAGACGGAACGGTCGCTATTGGTAGCACCAGTGAGGAAGAATTCGAGGACGCGCTTGCGACGGATGAGAAGCTTGATGCCCTGATTGCGCAGGCGCGCCAGATCGTTCCGCTGCTGGCGGATGCCCCCATCATCGAACGCTGGGCTGGTTTGCGTCCCAAGGCGATTGGACGGGACCCGATGGTTGGGCGTCATCCCGATCATTCCCGGATCATCGCGCTGACGGGTGGTTTCAAGGTCAGTTTCGGTCTGGCGCATCGTCTGGCGGACGCTGCGCTGGATGCTTTGATGGGGAGAGCCATGGATGTGCCCAAGAGTTTTACACTGGAAGATCACCTCCGCGTGCTCAACGCGAAGATGTTATGAAGCAGCGTTTCCAGTCGTTAATCTGTCACGCAAATCACCTAACAGCTTAGCTCATGCAATAGAGCTGAAGAAAACCGTTTCGGACGGCGAGGTGACGACGCATGCGGTACGCCATTCATTTTACGCCCTCTCCGAACGATCCGCTCACCCACGTGGCTGCGGCCTGGCTGGGACGTGATATCTATTCCGACCAAACCGTAGAGCCACCTGCGGTTTCGAGCCTCGGGATGCAGGAAATTTCCTACCACACGGCGCTGCCCAGGCGTTACGGTTTCCACGGCACCATCAAGGCGCCCTTTCGCCTGATGGAAGACATTGGCGAAGCAACCTTGCTGCGGGCGCTGATGCATTTTGCCGGCACGCACCAACCCTTTCGTTTGCCACCGCTCGAGATCGCGAAGCTCGGAAATGTTTACGGACTGGTACCCTCCTGGCCATCGGAAACATTGAATTTTCTAGCCGCGAGCGTCGTACAGGAATTTGACCACTACCGTGCACCCTTGTCCGATGCCGATATCGAGCGCGCCGACCCGGATCGTCTCTCCGCTACCCAACTGACCAATTTGCACCGCTGGGGCCACCCTTATGTGATGGACGAGTTTCGCTTCCAGATGATGTTGACGGGCGGAGTGGTGCCGGGAGACTGCGCAAGGGTCGAAAGAGCCGTGCGTGCGGTGTTCGCCCCTGTCCTGGAACGGCAGATCGAATTTTCCAATCTGGCGCTTTTCGTGGAAGACGAGCCTGGCGCGCCATTCCGTGTGCATTCGCTGCACCCGATGGGGCGTGTGTCTGCCCGCAAGATTGCTTAGTCTCCTGACGACATTGCTCTCGACTTTCCGGTTTGCGATGGTACCGTTCACGAAATTTGCGTGAAGGTGATTTGATGATTTCCGCTGACTATCCCCGTAATCTTGCTGGTTACGGCCGTAACACTCCTGATCCAAAATGGCCCGGTGAGGCGAGAATCGCCGTGCAATTTGTCATCAACTACGAAGAGGGCGGTGAAAGCAGCATTCTCGACAATGACAAATCGTCGGAATCTCTGTTGTCGGAAATCGTGGGTGCGCAACCATGGCCCGGTCAGCGCAATCTCAATATGGAGTCGATCTACGAATATGGTTCGCGCGCCGGTTTCTGGCGACTGTGGCGCATGTTCACGGATCTGGGCGTCACGACCACGGTCTATGGCGTTACTGCCGCCATGGCGAGGAACCCCGAAGCGGTGGCCGCCATGAAGGAGGCGGGATGGGAAATCGCCAGCCACGGTTATCGCTGGCTGGAATATAAGGATTTTTCGGAAGAGGACGAGCGCAAGCATGTGCTGGAAGCCGTTCGTCTGCATACGGAGCTGACTGGCGAGCGCCCGTACGGAATGTATCAGGGTAAGCCTTCCGACAACACATTGCGGCTCGTCATGGAAGAGGGTGGGTTTCTATATTCCTCCGACAGCTACGCCGACGATCTTCCCTATTGGGTAAAGGGTCTGAAAAACGACCCTTTCTTGATCATTCCCTACACGCTCGACGCCAACGACATGCGTTTCGCGACGCCGCAGGGTTTCAATTCCGGCGATCAATTCTTCACCTATCTGAAGGACAGCTTTGATGTGCTTTATCAGGAAGGTGCAGAAGGTGCTGCCAAGATGATGAGTGTCGGCCTTCATTGTCGTCTTGTTGGACGGCCGGGAAGGGCGGCAGCACTGCGACGCTTTATCGAATACGTGCTTGGCCACGAAAAAGTCTGGATACCGCAGCGTGTCGACATCGCGCGTCACTGGCATGCGCATCATAAGCCGGGGGCGCTCTGATGGTGGATCGGGGCGAGTTTATCCGTCGTTTTGGTGGCGTCTTCGAGCATTCTCCGTTTATCGCAGAGCGTGCTTATGATGCTGGCAAGGTGACTGAACCTCTGACAGCAATGGGCATTCACGAGGCACTGTGCAGTCAATTTCGTGCGGCGTCTCATGAGGAAAGGCTTGGCGTCTTGCGTGCCCATCCAGATCTTGCCGGAAAGCTCGCGATTGCAGGGCAGCTGACCGCAGACAGCCGCAATGAACAGGCGGGCGCAGGTCTTGATCAGTTGTCACCACAGGAACATACGCGCTTCACCGAACTGAACGCCACCTATGTGGAGAGCAACGGCTTTCCCTTTATCATTGCGGTGAAGGGCCTGAACAAGACAGACATTCTGCGCGCCTTTGAGACGCGCATCAAAGATGATGCGGAACAGGAGTTCGCAACGGCTACGGCGCAGGTTGAGAAAATCGCGCTGCTGCGTCTGTCTGCGCTTTTGCCGGAGTGATGATGCGATGGTCCGAGCCGAGCTTCTGGAAAAACTGGCGCTTTGCCAGAACTGGCGCGCACAAGGTGAATAGGCATTGAGTGACTATCTTGAAATCCTGCCTCTCACGAGAGAGGCATTTGCGCCGTTTGGCGATTTGATTGAGACGGATCCTGCCAGCATCAAGCTCATCAATGGTGGTAATACCGAGCGGCATCATGCGTTGGCTGCACCTGAGATCGTGGGTGAGGGCGCTCGTATTGTTCTGAATATTTTTCGTGGCAGGCCACGCGTTTTTCCCTATGCCATCGATATGATGGAGCGGCACCCGCTTGGAAGCCAGAGTTTTACGCCTCTCTCGGGCCATCCGTTTCTGGTGGTGGTGGCTGAGGATGAGGAGGGCAGGCCGGAAACTCCCAAAGTGTTTCTCGCGCGACCCGACCAGGGCGTGAACTATCATCGCAATGTCTGGCACCATCCGTTGATGACGCTTGGCTCTGTCAGTGATTTTCTTGTCGTGGACCGGGATGGCCCCGGTCACAATCTGGAAGAGTTCTTTTTCGATCAGCCCTATTTTATTGCGGAGCCAAAGCCATGACCGGCCTTACCACCCACGTCCTCGATGCGGCACACGGCACACCTGCGCAGGGTTTGAAGATCGACCTTTACCGGCTGGATGGCGAGAGCAGAGACAAGCTGAAAACGGTTGAAACCAACAGTGATGGCCGTGTCGACGGTGGCCCTCTGCTGATCGGTGAGGACTTTCGGGCAGGACAGTATGAATTGGTGTTCCACGCTGGCGATTACCTTCGCACCAAAGGTCTGGTGCTAGCGGAGCCTGCCTTTCTCGACATTATACCCATTCGCTTCGGCATAGCGGATGAAAGCGGGCATTATCATGTGCCGCTGCTGCTTTCGCCTTATAGCTATTCAACATATCGTGGAAGCTGACCTTTATGATTTTTGCCGCTATTGCCGATATCCATGGGAACTGTGCGGCACTGGAAGCCGTGCTTGAAGACATCGAAACGCTTGGGATTGCCGATATTGTCAATCTTGGTGATTGCTTCAGCGGTCCGCTGGAAGCTGGCCGTACAGCCGATATTCTGGTGGGCCGGAACATGCCGACGGTTCGTGGCAATCATGATCGCGCCTTGATCGATCGTCCCTTCGAGCTCATGGGCGATTGGGAGAAGCCTGCCCATATGCAGCTTTCTTCAGAGCATTTCGATTGGTTGCAGGCTTTGCCGTTTCACTTGGTTTTCAAGGACGTCGCCTATTGCTGCCACGGCTCGCCTAGGGATGATCTGGGTTATTGGCTGGAGCAGCTTGCGCCGGAGGGTTTTCTCTACCAGCGTTCGCTTTCTGAAATCGAAGCATTGGCGGATGGGATCACGCAACCGCTGATGCTGTGTGGACACACCCATATCGCACGTACCGTTCAGCTTTCGGATGGTCGCCTGATCGTCAATCCCGGCAGTGTCGGCTGTCCCGGCTGGAGAGACGATGAGCCTTTCTACCACCAGGTGGAAGCGGGCCACCCTCTCGCCAGCTACGCGGTGCTGGAGGAAACATCGAGAGGATGGCAGGTCTACTTGCGGCAGGTCCGTTATGACAGCACGGCGATGGGTGAACTCGCCAGCACAAACGGCATGCCGCGTCTCGGCAAGGCCATTGCCACCGGCTGGCTTGACTGATCCGTCTCAGCTTTCATTTGCCATGACGACGCAGGAATAGCTCTGAGCTTTGAGATCCTTGCAGGCCGATAGGGCCGCCGCCTGACTATCGAAGCCGGTAAAACGTGCGCGATAGAGCGTTGCCGCGCCGCTTCGAACCGCTTCCGTGTAGGGTGCTATTCCCGAATAGCTGGATGAGATGGCCGGGCGGGCATGGCGCAGCAGGGAAAGCGCTGCCCCTTGTGAATCCGCCGCTGCAATCTGCACCTCCCAGTCACTCCGCTCGGACACCGTCGCGCGCACAGCCGAGGTCTGCATCATATCCGGGATCACGTTGTTTGCCGTGGCGATCTGCATCGCGATGGGGTCACGGCGCTCTCGGAACATGGGCAGTGGAATTGCGGCGGGCGCGACATCGAAAGTGCGGCTCGTGCTGGCGCTGGCGATCAGCTGCTGGCTGCTCGCGCCTCTCGACGCTTTGGGCACTGTCCGGTCCAACAGCGATGCCATCTGGTTGTCACGGCTGCGGGCCGTCTTTCCACCCAGCACAACGCCGACGACGCTGCGGCCGTTGTGGTTGACCGCGCTGACCAGATTGAAACCGGATGCGTTGGTGTAGCCGGTCTTGATACCGTCGACGCCAGTATAACGCGCCATCAGGCGGTTATGTCCTCGGATCGTCTTGCCGCGAAACTTGAAGGATTGCATGGCGAAGAGTTTGTATTCTTTCGGGAAATCACGCTGGAGCGCAAGGCCCAGCTTTGCCATGTCACGCGCGGTGGTGACCTGAGCCTTGTTGGGCAGGCCGGACGCATTGCGGAACACCGTTTTCGTCATGCCCAGCTGGCGTGCCTTGCGGGTCATCATCTGCGCGAACTTCGATTCTGAGCCGCCGATGTGGTCACCCATGCCTTCTGCCATGTCGTTGGCGGACTTCACGATCATGCCATAGACTGCCTCGCGAACGGTAAACGTCGTACCCGCCTTGACCCACAGCTTCGAGGGTATGACGGACGCCGCGTGTCTCGACATGGTGATGCGTTGGTCCCACCGCAGTCGACCCTCATTCAGGGCTTCGAACACCATGTAGAGCGTCATCATTTTCGTAAGGGAAGCTGGATAGTTCTTAGTATCCGCGCTTTGAGCGGCAAGGACCTTGCCCGTCCTGGCATCCATCACGAAATGGGCGTAACCCGCCTGCGCCTCAGACGCCTGTAACGAGATGACCGCACACAGGAAGGCCAATGCAAACATCCATGCGTTGACCATTCCTCGCCTGATCATTCTCAACATCCACTCACCCCTTGATCCATGCACTCGTCGCTCGTTCAGCCTACCGATAGTTTGAGGCAACGAAACCGTTCAAACTTTAAAGACCGCTTTCATCCCTAATTAAGTATGAAAATCGATCCTCACTGGTGGCGGGTAATTTCCTTGATAGGAAACCAACCGTCCGGTATGTTTTTTTCATGCAAATCTTGAGTGAACGCAAGAAACAGCCCGACGTGGTGCGGAGAAATCTAATTGATTGTGCCGCAAGAATCGCTGCCAAACAGGGCCTTGCGGCCGTCTCCGTGCAGGCTGTTGCCTCGGCCGCAGGGGTGACGAAGGGCGGCCTGTTTCACCACTTCGCGTCCAAGCAGGCGCTGGTGGAAGCTCTAATTATCGATCTTCTGGATCAGCTTGATTCTGACATTGACGCTTTGATCTCACGGGATCGTGAGGACTATGGTTGCTTCACACGGGCTTACGTGAACGCATTTTTTGCTGATCGGGGACAAGAGACCGACGATAAGTGGTCGGCACTCGCCGTCGCCCTGATCGGCGAGCCGTCGTTAAGGCAAAGGTGGGATAGCTGGTTGGGTGGACGATTGGCGCGGCACAAGAAAACTGACGATGGTGTTGGGCTGCAGCTCGTCAGGCTCGCGATCGACGGCATCTGGCTTGCTGATTTAATGAGCGGGAAGGGTCAATCCGATGATGACAGAGATGCCCTTCGAAAGCGGCTCATCCGCGCGGCACGAAAGGCAAATTCGGGATAAACCGAACAGTCATGATCTATGGAGCACTGATCGCAGGCATCATCCGCGAAATCACCGGCATGTTGTTCTTGCAGCAGTCACACCAGCTGACGTGATGGGTGCCGACCATTCTGATGGCTATGTTCTAGGAGGCGGCTGTCCCATATTTGACCAGAATGTCGCCGTTGACATCGCTCAGCAGCCGCTTACCGCAGAGCGCCATGGTGATATCCATTTCCTTGCGAATGATTTCCAGCGCCGTCGTGACGCCAAGTTTGCCGCCTGCACCTAGGCCGTAGAGGAAGGGACGGCCGATATATGTCCCTTTGGCGCCGAGCGCGATGGCCTTCAAAACGTCCTGGCCGGAACGAATGCCGCCATCCATATGGATCTCGATCCTGTCGCCGACCGCATCGACGATTTTCGGCAGCATTGCGATGGAAGACAAAGCGCCGTCGAGCTGTCTTCCACCATGATTGGAAACGATGATGGCGTCGGCGCCCGTATCGGCCGCAGCCCGGGCGTCGTCTTCATCCAGAATGCCTTTGAGGATGAGTTTTCCGCCCCAGCGTTCCTTGATCCATTCCACGTCCTTCCAAGACAGGCGCGGGTCGAACTGCTCTGCCGTCCAGGAAGACAGTGAAGACAGATCGGACACGTTTTTGGCGTGGCCCACGATGTTTCCAAAACTGCGGCGCTTGGTGCGCGCCATATCAAGGCACCATTGTGGGCGCGTTGCCATCTGCCAAATGTGCTTGGGCGTAAATTTCGGCGGGGCGGAGAGACCGTTGCGGAGATCTTTGTGCCGTTGGCCAAGAATTTGCAGATCGAGCGTCAGCATCAGTGCGGAACATTTCGCCGCCTTTGCACGGTCGATCAGGTTGTTGATGAAATCGCGGTCCTTCATGACGTAGAGCTGGAACCAGAAGGGCCGCGCGGTGACGGAGGCGACGTCTTCGATAGAGCAGATGCTCATCGTAGAGAGCGTGAAGGGGACACCAAATTCTTCCGCAGCTTTGGCGGCGAGCATTTCGCCATCGGCATGCTGCATGCCCGTGAGACCCGTTGGAGAAAGCGCGACCGGCATAGACACGTTTTCACCGATCATCTTCGTTGCCAGCGACCGGTCCGTCATATCGACCAGGACACGCTGGCGCAGCTTGATCTTGGCAAAATCATCTTCATTTGCGCGGTACGTGCTTTCGGTCCATGCGCCACTGTCTGCATAATCGAAGAACATTTTTGGCACGCGGCGCCGTGCCTGTTTCTTCAAGTCAGCAATGGTCAGTGGTTTGCTCATGGATGAAGCCTTCAAATCTGAATAACATCTTCAACTACCATGGGAGTGTGATTGGGGACATCGGAATTGTCACATTGTGTCTTCAAAACGCGTCAAATATTCGCTCAGCAGAGACCTCGTCGCTCTTCGGTTGTGTGCATCGAGGAAACGTCGTTAAAAGCAAACTTTTGCCACAAAATTTATTTTACGTTTTCCGATTGATAAGTGCCGGTAATTCTATCGAGAGTAGATTTTAACAAGATCGACTGGAGCTGTTGATGATTACAGTTTATTTTTGGGCACCAGATATGTCTCGCAATAACATTGGTCATATCTCACTTTCTATTGGTGCAGGGCAAGGCAAGGGTCTTGAGCGATATGTGAGCTGGTGGCCCGGTGCCGGTGACAAAGAGACGTTTGTGGGTAAGCCGATATCCTCGCGAACATATGACGGCGATGTAACAGCTGAGGGAGGTTCTCCCACTGCCACGTTGTCAATCTCCGGCCTCGATGAAGCGCAGATGAAGCGTGCGTGGGATAACATGCTCGCCAATAACCCACGCTATTTAGTGTACCGAAAAAACTGTGCTTGGACTGTCAAAAGTATCCTAGACGTCGGGACGGGTTACGATCTTGGTGCCGCCGCTTCCGATTTTATCAATTTGCGGGTGTCTGGTGGTGTGTGGACGCCAAGAACGGTGTTCGAGTATGCCAGGCTGCTGAAAAGTCGCTATGACAGCAAGGCCAGGAAGTTCGAAAACGCGACGAATGATGCTTACAATCTGCGGATCAGCTAGCGTCTCCCGCCTATTTTTAGACTGTCTTAAATAAAAAATGGGCGGCCAAAGCCGCCCATTTTGGTCGCTCTGAGTTTTAAGCTCAAAACTCTTCCCAGGTATCCTGCGCGACGGCCGCGGACGAACCGCCACCGAAGGCGCCTGCGATCTTGCGACCCAGCGCGCGTGCTGGAGACGGTGCTGGCCTGGAGGCGTTGGATGCAGCCCGGACAGGTGCCGCCGACGGCATTGCCCGACTAGCGCCCTCACCATTTCCGAGATTGAAGCGGGATAGCAACTGGTTGAGTGAGGCCGCTTCCTTGGCAAGGCTGTGGCTGGCTGCTGTCGATTGTTCGACCATGGCGGCGTTCTGCTGTGTGCCCTGGTCCATGGTGTTGACGGCCGTGTTGATCTCCTGAAGTCCGACCGACTGTTCACGCGACGATTCGACGATGGCGGTGATGTGACGGTTGATTTCCTGAACTTCGGTAACGATGACTTCGAGTGCCTTGCCGGTTTCACCCACGAGGGTAACGCCAGAACGAACATGCTCGCCAGATGTCGTGATCAGGGCCTTGATTTCCTTCGCGGCCTTTGCAGACCGTTGCGCCAATTCACGCACTTCCTGCGCGACGACGGCAAAACCCTTACCGGCTTCACCGGCACGTGCGGCTTCCACACCTGCGTTCAGGGCCAGAAGGTTGGTCTGGAACGCAATTTCATCGATAACGGAGATGATGCTGGTGATCTCGCCAGATGAGCGTTCGATCTCGTTCATGGCGGTCACGGCCTGACGCACGACGTTGCCTGACTTTTCGGCACCATCGCGGGCTTTCGCTACGAGATGTCCGACTTCTTCGGCGCGGCTGCTGCTATCCTTCACCGTCGTTGTGATTTCCTCCAGAGCGGCGGCCGTTTCTTCGACGGACGCTGCCTGCTGTTCGGTGCGCTTGGACAGATCGTCGGCAGCTGAGCGGATTTCATTGGCACCGGCATCGATACCCCGAGCGTTTTCGCCAACCGCGCGCAGGGCGTCGTTGAGGTTATTGACAGATCCATTGAAGTTCGAACGCAAAGTATCGAGATGTGCCACGAAGGGCGTATCGATGCGGTATGCGACGTCGCCATCCGCCAGACGACCAAGACCTTTGGCCAGTTGATCGACGGCAAATGCTGTATCGGCTGCTTCCTGTGCCTTTTGGGCTTCGCGTTCGATGCGTTCCTTTTCGGACATGCTTCGATTTGCATCGGCCTCGGCTTCCATGCGGATGCGTTCCATCGCGTTCTCACGGAACACGGAAACCGCTTTCGCCATCTGGCCCACTTCATCGTTGCGATCCTGGCCTTCGACGGCTTCAGCCGTCTGCCCTTCTGCAAGCGTCATCATGCGTTCGCGCAGGTTCGCGATCGGTGTGGTAATGCCCTTGGCGGCAACAACCAATGAGGCGATGATGCCAAGTGCGAATGTGACACCGACAATTGTCAGAGACCACAGAATCGTTGTGTTCGTCTGGTCTGAAAGTGCGTCGCTTCCAGCAGTGACATTTTTCAGAACTGTGTCGAGGAATTGTGCCGCATCTGCTGCCAGCGGGACGATCAAATCGTCAGCCTTTGCCAGCAAAGCCTTCGCAGGCTCATCCTGATCAAGCTGGCCAAGCCTCACAGCCTCATCCGTCAAGCCAATGACAACTTTTGACCGGGAAATGAAATAAAGTCGTCGATCGCGGGCTTTTGGTCAGGAAGGAGCTGAGCGGTGGTCTGCAGCCGGTCAAAAAGCTTGGTCTTGCTATCAATGTAAAGAGCCAATGCCCTCTTCGTGCCGGGATCTTCGCTGGCATACACTAGCGTCTGATAAGCGGCGTAGGCTGTAGCAGCCAGATTTCTATTGGCGCGCGCCATTGCCGTTGCACCAGTCGTGTCGTTGGCAATAAAATCACTGTAGCTGGCGTCGGCATCTTTAAAGCTGTGTGACATGAAGGCGGTTGCGCTCAGCCCGACAACACATAAGGGAAGAACAAGAGAAAGTATTTTTGTGCGGATGCTCGCGTTTTTCAGAAATGACATATTTCCTCACGATTGATGTAGGGCGGCGAACACGGTGCATCTGAAGGGCGCGACATGGGACGCCGTCCACCAAGCGGTTTCAGAAGAACGTTCATTCGGTATTGGAGCTTCATCACAGAAAGGGCGTGCCGTCATGGCCGCTGGGGGATGTCTGTGATGCGGATATTAGATTATTATGGTTTAAATATAAGTAAATCTCGATTGACCGGTTGTGCTATTTTACGGTTTTCCTAAAATCAAAGGAAGCCTTTTGCCGCTATACCTGAAATATAAGTTTCGATCACCGTGCGGTCATCTCCCATGGTCAGTATAAGAAACAGCTCTTCCGGGAGGCTTCTAACGACTTCCATCTTCAACGCCATTGCTGGTGTTGAAGATGCGTTCATCACGGCGATATCCGCATCTGTGCCCACGTCGAGAGTGCCGATCTTGTCGACCATGGACAGCGCTTCGGCATTTCCCCGCGTCATCAGATACCAGCTTTCCAGCGGATTCAGTCGTTCTCCAAGCAGTTGCTGAATTTTGTAGGCCTCATCCATGGTCCGCAGCATGGAATAGCTCGATCCGCCGCCAATATCGGTTGCCACGGCAATGCGCACGGGCTTTTCGCGGCGTTGGAGTTTCTTCATCGGAAACAGTCCAGAGCCGATGAACAGGTTTGATGTCGGGCAATGAACCGCGACGGCACCCGTTTCAGAGAGTACGTCGGCCTCGCGATCTGATAGGTGAATGGCATGACCCAGCAGGGTCTTGTTTCCCATCAGGCCGTAACGAACGTAGATATCTGTGTAATCGATGGCGTCAGGATAGAGTTCGCAGGTGTATTTGATCTCATCCAGATTCTCGGAGAGGTGTGTTTGAATGAACAGGTCGGGGAATTCCTGCGCCAGTGCCTGCGCTGCCTCCATCTGTTTGGGCGTGGAGGTGATGGCAAAGCGCGGTGTGATGGCCACATGGTTGCGGCCCCTGCCATGCCAGTCGGCAATCACCTGACGGGTTTCGTCATAACCAAGCTCCGGCGTGTCTAGGAGACCCTGCGGCGCGTTACGGTCCATCATGACCTTGCCGCCGACCATCAGCATGTTACGCTTCATGGCCTCCGCGAAAAAGGCGTCTGCCGAGGCCTTGTGCACGGAGCAATAAGCAACCGCCGTGGTGGTGCCGTGGCGGATCAGTTCATCGTAGAAATGCGTGGCGATGCGCGTTGCGTGCGCGCTTTCCACAAAACGGCATTCCTCGGGAAATGTGTAGGTGTCCAGCCATTCCAGCAGATTGGCGGCGTAGGATCCGATGACCTGCATCTGCGGAAAATGCATGTGCATATCGATCAGACCCGGTACGATGAGGTGAGGGCGATGATCTGTTTCTTCCACACCCTCGGGTGCCCGAGCTAGAATATCTCTATACTCGCCGATGGCGCTGATCTTGCCATCCTCGATCAAAAGACCACCGTCTTCGATATAGAGATAGCTTTCCGTATCATCGATGGCGTTTGGTGCGCGGTTGAAGCTGAGAAGTCGTCCGCGCAGCAGAAGCATGCTCATTCCGTTTTTCCTTGGGACACGGCGCTTTCATACCAAGCGGTCAGCACCTTGCGCTCTTGCGGCGTGATCGCCGTGATGTTGCCGGGCGGCATGGCATGGCTGCGGCCCGCCTGTAAATAGATTTCCCGCGCATGGGCTGCAATTTGCGCATCGGTTTCGAGTTTTACCGATTTCGGCGTGAACGTCACGCCCTCCCACACGGGCTCTGCCGCATGGCACATGGAACAGCGGCTTTGGACGACGTCGCGTGCCGAAGCAAAATGGACATTGGCCGCAAAAAGCTGCTGTGTTGGAGAAAGCATGGCCGCTTTCTGCTCCTGTTCGCCGGTCAGGATTTTCGGCACGGTGGAGAGCCACATGATGACGATGAAGATCAGCGCAGTCACCAGCCACGTCCATGTTGGCCTGCCCGTGCGGGCATGGGTCGTGTTGAACCAGTGGCGGATGGTGACGCCCATCAGGAACACGAGGGCTGCTATGACCCAGTTGAACTGCGTGGCGAAGGCCAGCGGATAATGGTTCGACAGCATGAAGAAGATAACGGGTAGCGTCAGATAGTTGTTGTGCAGCGAGCGCTGCTTGGCGATGCGGCCATATTTCGGGTCCGGCGTACGACCCGCAATCAGGTCGGCCACGACAATCTTCTGGTTGGGAATGATGATCATGAAGACGTTGGCCGACATGATGGTGGCGGTGAACGCGCCAAGATGCAGGAAGGCCGCGCGACCCGTGAATATCTGCGTGTAGCCCCAGGCCATGCCAACCAACGCAATATACAAGACTGCCATCAGGCCCCAGGTATTGTTGCCGATGGGCGATTTGCACAGCAGGTCGTAAAACACCCAGCCGATGGCGAGCGATGCCAGAGACAGGCCGATCGCCTGAAACTGCGTCAGTGCGAGCACGGAATGGTCGATGAGAAACAGGTCTGCGCCACCATAATAGACGATGCACAGCATGGCAAAGCCGGAGAGCCATGTGGCGTAACTTTCCCATTTGAACCATGTCAGGTGTTCCGGCATCTGCGCGGGCGCCACCAGATATTTCTGGATGTGATAGAAACCGCCGCCATGCACCTGCCACTCTTCGCCATAGGCGCCGGGCGGCAAATGCGCTCGTTTTACCAAACCCAGATCGAGCGCGATGAAATAGAAGGACGAGCCGATCCAGGCGATGGCGGTAATAACGTGCAACCAGCGGACGGCAAAAGCCATCCATTCCCACGCAATGGCGTATTCGTACATTCTGTTCCCCTGCTTTGCATCGCACTGTGCGAAATATTTACCGATCAGAAAAGGGGCGATGTGCGAAACGCGCAGATATTCTTGCCTTAAGTCAGGCTTCTGTTGGAAACTCCTCCTGCATCCACTCCGTGAAGGCCTTGATTTTGGTCACGTTGCGGCTTGCCTCACTGTGAACGATCCAATAATCATGGCCATCATTGCAAACGAGGTCGAAGGGCTGGAGCAGGCGACCGGACGCAATGTCGTCCGCAAAATGAACGGGATTGACGATGGCTACGCCGTGACCTGCAATTGCGGCTTGCGCTTCCAGGTTCTGGATGCCGAAGTCGCTGCCGGTGCGCTTGTCGAGATCCGTTTCTGTCACACCCGCTTCGGCGAACCAGTGTTTCCACCAGCGGTCGTTCGGGCTGATGATTGGCAGTTTGAGAATGTCACTCGGGTCCTTGAGCCCGCCGATGGTCGCCGCGAGCTTCGGGCTGACGACGGGTGCAAAATCCAGCCGCATGATGCGGCGTCCGGTGAGCCCCGGCCAATCACCTTTTCCCCAGCGAATGCCGATATCGACATTGGTGCGCGAGAAATCCACGATCTCGTTCGTCAATGCCAGTTGCACGGAAATCTTGGGATGTCTGGCTTGAAAGACGCCCAGCCGTCGGGCCAGCCATTGATGCGCAAATGTCGTGGTGCAGGAAATGATGAGCACATCCGCCGTTCTGGTGCGTGCCTCGTCAAGCGCTGTCGCCAAGATGGCAAAGGCCTGTGAGGCCCGGCCCGCCAGCAACTCGCCCGTCTGGGTCAGGGCCACCTGCCGTGGCTTGCGCAGGAACAGCGGCGCACCGATGAAGTCTTCCAGCAGTTTGATCTGGTAACTCACCGCCGTCTGCGTCATGCCAAGCTCATCGCCAGCCTTGGTGAAGCTTAAGTGACGGGCAGCACTTTCCAACACGCGCATGGCATTCAAGGGGACGTTGCGAGACAGCTTCATGGATAAGTTCTCTTTATCCATTCGGTCGGAAGTTTCATTGGTTTTTCCATAAAAACAGGAGCATTTCTCTCTCATAGCATCAATAGAGCTTTGGAGAAATGATATGGGTTCAGTCGCGTTCAGCGTCTGGCTGCGGCCTTTCGCGTGGTTATGGGGTGCAGACTGGTTTTCCCCCAGCACGATACAACAGGATGGCCTTCAGGAAGATGAACTGCAAGATCATCTCAAGCGTGATCTTGGCCTGCTGGACGGTCGCGATCAGATAGGGCCGGGGCGGGTGCGGCAAAGCGATGAATTGCGTGAAGCACTTCGGCAGATGCCAAGGCCGCTATGACGGCGGGGCGTTTGTCCCTGACCGCTTGCCCACCGATGGGCAGGACCAGTCGCCCAGGCATCGAAGCTTGTCCACCTTCGCGTTCCAGCCAATGCGCGAAGGTGGCACGCTTGGTCTTGGAGCCGATCATGCCGACATAGGAAAGATCGGAGCGGGCGAGGGCTTCTTTCGCGATCAGAAAATCCAGCGCGTGGTCATGGGTGACGATGAGGACCGCACCACCGCGCGGAATGTCCTTGACCCTGGCCTCCGGCATGGGTGTCAGATGTGCCGAGATCGATGACGGCAACCCGTCAAGCTCTTCGCGCCGCGTCTCGATGACGGTGATGGACAGCGGAAGCAGAACCAGCACCTGCGCCAGGGCCTTGCCCACATGGCCTGCGCCAAAGATGAAGACGGCGGGCTGTGACTGATGCTCCCGCGCCAACCGGTCCTTCAGTTCGCCCGATATCGCAGGTGTCACCGCGGTGAATGTCAGCAATGTGCGCCCGCCGCAGCACTGGCCGATTTCGGGGCCAAGCGGAATATCCAGTGTCTGCTGCCGGGTCTTTCCCTGCAGCATCGCGCGGGCATGATCGATCGCCATATATTCGAACTGCCCACCGCCAATGGTTTCCCAGATGCCGTGTTGGGAGACCAGCATGAAGGTGCCCGCCTCACGCGGAGACGAGCCTTTCACGGAGGTGATTTCGACGAGGATGGCATCGCCTGCTTGCTCTATGAAGTCTGTCAGGAAGGCAATGGTCATGCGATCGCCCTCACACCCTCTTCAACCGCTCCACCGCCATCAACACCCGCTCCGGCGTTGCTGGCGCGTCCAGCCGTGGGCAGACCTTATAGTCTGCAACGCTCGCCACCGCCATCGACAGCGCTTCGAGAACGGAGATGGCCAGCATGAAGGGCGGCTCGCCGACGGCTTTGGAGCGGCCGATAGTGGGTTCGGCGTTTTCGGCCCATTCCGCCAGTTTGACGTTGAAGATTTTCGGGCGGTCGGAGGCGAGCGGAATCTTGTAGGTAGAGGGAGCATGGGTCCGAAGACGACCCTTGGCGTCCCACCACAATTCCTCTGTCGTCAGCCAGCCCATGCCTTGCACGAAGGCACCTTCGATCTGGCCGATATCGATGGCCGGGTTCAGCGACTTGCCGACATCGTGAAGAATGTCGGTGCGCTCCATCATATATTCGCCGGTCAGCGTATCGATGGAGACTTCCGAGACCGCTGCACCATAGGCGAAGTAATAGAAGGGCGTGCCTTTGCCTGCGGCTCGGTCCCAATGGATTTTGGGTGTCTTGTAAAAGCCTGCTGCCGATAATTGAACGCGGGCAAAATATGCCTGCTTGATGAAGTCGTTAAAAGCGAGTTCTTCCGTCCCAACCCGAATGCGGTTTGGGAGAAATATGACGTCGCCTTCGCCCACATTCCATTTTTCCATCGCAAATTTGATCAGCCGTTCCTTGATTTGGCGCGCTGCGTCATAAGCGGCCATACCATTCAGATCTGTGCCGGAGGACGCAGCCGTCGCGGATGTATTCGGCACCTTGCCCGTTGTGGTCGCAGTGATCTTGACCCTGTCGATATCCACCTGAAAAGCATCTGCGACGACCTGAGCGACCTTGGTGTAGAGGCCTTGGCCCATCTCGGTGCCGCCATGGTTCAGGTGGATCGAGCCATCATTGTAGACGTGGACCAGCGCACCCGCCTGATTGAAGGCTGTCATGGTGAAGGAGATGCCGAACTTTACGGGTGTCAGCGCAATGCCTTTGCGGATGATCGGGCTGGTCTCGTTGAAATCGATGATCGCCTGTCGCCGTGCCTGATAGTCGCTGGAGGTTTCCAGTTCTTCCACGACACGGGCGACGATGTTGTCTTCGACTTCCTGATGATAAGGGGTGGTCGTTCGCCCAGACGCCTGCTGGCCGTAGAAGTTGAGCTTGCGGATTTCCAGCGGGTCTTTGCCCACCGCATAGGCGATTTCCTCGATGAAGCGTTCTGCACCCAGCATGCCCTGGGGGCCGCCGAAGCCGCGGAAGGCGGTGTTGGAAACCGTATGCGTTTTCAAAGGCTTGGATTGTAGTTTTACGTGCGGATAGAAATAGCTGGAATCCGCATGGAAAAGCGCGCGGTCCGTGACCGGCCCTGACAGGTCTGAAGAGAAGCCGCAGCGGGCGGCATAGGTCGCGTCCACCGCGTGAATGCGGCCTTCTTCATCGAAACCCAGTTCGTAATCGACTCGGAAGTCGTGCCGCTTGCCGGTGGCGGTCATGTCCTCATCGCGGTCGGGACGCATTTTGACGGCGCGGTTCAGTCTCTTGGCGGCGATGGCGCAGAGTGCTGCAAACTGGTTGCCCTGCGTCTCCTTGCCGCCGAATCCGCCTCCCATGCGCCGCACCTGCACGGTGACGGCGTTGGATGGCACCTGCAGAATATGACTGACAATGTGCTGGATTTCGCTGGGATGCTGGGTGGAACTCCACACCGTTACTTCATCGTCTTCACCGGGTACGGCCATCGCGATGTGGCCTTCCAGATAGAAATGCTCCTGTCCACCGATACGCATCGTTCCGGTCAGTCGACGCGGTGCGACGTCCATCTCCAGTTCGGCTTCGCCACGCTGCAAAACCATGCCGGGTGTCACCAGCGGCTCACCGTTTTCCATGGCGCCGTCTATGTCGCTCCAGTGCGATAAATCATTGTAGGTGATTTTCGCCTTGCGCGCTGCCTTGCGGGCGATGTCGCGGGTTTCGGCAAAGACGGCAAAGATCGGCTGGCCGTGAAATTGCACTAGTTTTTCAGTCAGCAACGGCTCATCGTGACGTCCGCCGGACGAGACATCGTTCTCGCCGGGCACATCCTTGCCCGTCATCACCCAAAGGACGCCGGGCGTAGCTGCCACCTCGGAGAGATCCATGGAGACGATTTCGGCATGGGCGCGGTCTGCCATGCCGATGGCGCCATGGATCATGCCCGCTGGTTCGGGAATATCATCGATATATTCGGCACTTCCCGTGACATGCTTGTGCGCTGAATCATGTCGGAGCGATCCATGCATCTTGCCATCAATGACGGTTTTGGTGCGTTCGAACGTGTTGGTGTCCATGGCTCAGGCCTCCGCCAGCTCGAAGCGCTGCAATTCCTGGCGCTCGCCGGATGTTTCTAGGAAAAACCGCGTCAGCAGGTTCTTCGCCGTCAGTGTTCGATACTCTGCCGTCGCGCGCCAGTCCGTCAGCGGTTTGAAATCCTCATCGATCGCTTCACGCGCCGCCTCTATGGTTTCCATGTTCCAAGGCTTGCCCCGCAGCACGTCCTCCAGCTTTGCCGCCCGCTTCGGCGTTGCCGCCATGCCGCCAAAGGCGACACGGATCTCTTCAACTGCGCCTGCGGGGTCAAGCTTCAGATGATAGGCCGCACACAGTGCCGAGATATCCTCGTCGCGGCGCTTGGAAATTTTGTAGATCGCATAATGTGCATCCGGCGCCGGGATGGGCACGAAAATTTTCTCCACGAATTCGCCGGCGAAACGGTCCTGCTTGCCATAGTCGATGAAGTATTTTTCGAGCGGTATCGTCCTGCTACCAGACGAGGATCGCAGGGTGAGTGTCGCGTCCAGCGCAATCAGGGCAGGCGGTGTGTCGCCGATAGGAGAGCCGTTGGCGATGTTGCCGCCGATCGTTCCCATGTTGCGCACCTGCTGGCCGCCGATACGGTCGATCAGGCGGGCGAAGGGCGGAATATGCTTTGCCAGAACGGTGAAGGCATGGGCGTAAGTGACGCCAGAGCCTATCGAAATTCCGCCATTCTCGATCTGGATGGATTGCAGCTCGCTCAAGTGATTGATGAAGATGACAGGAGTCAGGGACCGCATCTGCTTCGTCACCCACAGGCCGACATCGGTCGAACCCGCCACGATGGTTGCTTTGGGTTCGGCAGAATAGGCGCTCGCAAATTCTGTGAGGTTTGAGGGAATGATCGCGCGACAGTCCCCCTTGCTGACCGTTATCGTCTCGTTCATCGGGATGGCCCAGAGGCGGGACATGATGCTGGACCGGTCCCGCTCTATCGGATCGAACAGCGTGCTGGGCCTGGCTGCCGTCACGCTTTCGGCGGCGCGAATGATCGGCTCATAGCCGGTGCAGCGACAGAGATTGCCCTGCAAGGCTTTCTCGATGTCTGCGCGCGATGGCTTGTCGCTGGTCAGCCAGAGGCCATAAAGCGACATGACGAAGCCGGGCGTGCAAAAGCCGCATTGTGAGCCGTGGTAATCCACCATTGCTTGTTGTACGGGGTGCAGAACGCCATCCCTGCCAGCCAGATGCTCGATGGTCACGATGTGGGTGCCGTGCAGGGAACCCATGAAGCGAATGCAGGCATTGACGGTTTCATAGCGCAACGATCCGTCCATCAGCCGTCCGACCAGCACTGTGCATGCGCCGCAGTCGCCTTCGGCGCAGCCTTCCTTTGTGCCAGTCAGTCTTTTTTGCAGCCTCAGATAATCGAGCAGCGTCTCCGTCGGGCCAAAATCCCGGATGGAAACGGTCTCGTTATTGAGGATGAAGCTGATTGCGTCTTTCATGCCATGCCTTCGTATGCGTTCTATTTATTGGGCGGTCCAGCCGCCATCGATGGATATGTGCGTACCGGTTATCTGCTTGGCTGCATCGCTGGCCAGGAAAATCGCGGTTGCGGCGATATCCGCCGCTTTGACGAACTCCTTGGTCGCTTGCAGTCGCAACAGAACATCGTTCTTGACCTCGTCTTCGCTGATGCCGCGTGCCTTGGCCGTGTCGGGTATCTGCTTTTCCAAGAGGGATGTCAGGACATAGCCTGGGCAGATGGCGTTGACGGTGATGCCTGTCTCCGCAAGTTCCAGCGCTGCGGATTTCGTCAGGCCGATGATACCATGTTTTGCCGCCACATAGGCAGATTTATAAGGTGACGCGACAAGACCATGGGCTGAGGCAATATTGATGATGCGGCCTTTTCCGGCCGCCTTCATCAGCGGAATGACCGCGTGCATGGTGTGGAAGGAACTGGTCAGATTGATGGCGATGATCTGGTTCCATTTCTCCGTCGGAAACTCCTCTAACGGCGCGACGTGCTGGACGCCGGCGTTGTTGATGAGGATGTCCACGGAGCCGAGCTTCTCATTTGCCGTCTTTATCAGATCGGCAATTTCATCCGGCTTGGTCATGTCGGCCGGGTGGTAGAGGACACGGGTACCGCTCTCGGCCTCCATGAGAAGGCGGGTGTCTTCAATCTCATGCTCCAGGCCAAAGCCGTTCAGCATGATGTTGCAGCCATCATTGGCGAAGGCGCGCGCTATGGCCAGACCAATGCCACTGGTTGAGCCTGTTACAATTACGGTCCGATGCATGCGTTCCCCTTTTTATCCAACGTTGCAACGATTTACATCAGGTTATGCTTAAAGCGGGGGAGCTGGCAATCGGATTTCACATGAGGATGCACAGACCGTGGCTTGACATTGGGGGCTGCGCATATTGTGTTGCGCCACATTGATTTCCGGGAGGCATGCATGGGCGGTTATATCCTCGCCATCGACCAAGGTACGACATCCACACGCGCCATCGTTTTCGATGGCGCCATGCAGGTGGCTGGAACGGGGCAAAAGGAGTTTCGGCAGATATTCCCTGATTCAGGCTGGGTGGAACATGACCCGGAAGAAATCTGGGAAAGCGTTGTCTGGTCGATCAAACAGGCGCTCGAAAAAGCCAATCTGAAAGCCTCCGACATTGCCGCTATCGGTATCACCAATCAGCGCGAAACCACGCTGCTGTGGGAGCGAGACACCGGAAAACCATTGCACAACGCCATCGTCTGGCAGGATCGGCGGACAGCAAAGCTGTGCGAAAAGCTGAAAAAAGAAGGGCACGAGAAGGTTTTCGTCAAGAAAACCGGCCTGCTGCTGGATCCATATTTCTCCGGCACCAAGCTGTCGTGGTTGCTGTCCAAGGTCAAGGGCGCGCGCAAACGGGCGGAAAAGGGTGAGCTTTGCTTCGGCACTGTCGACACCTTCCTCATCTGGCGGCTAACCGGCGGAAAATCCTTCGTGACGGATGCCACCAACGCGTCACGCACGCTGATGTTCAACATCGAGAAGAATGTGTGGGACAAGCAACTTCTCGACATTCTCGATGTGCCACCCTCCGTTTTGCCAGAGGTCCTGGATTGTGCTGCCGAATTCGGCGTGGCGGATGAAGAGCTCTTCGGTGCGCCCATCCCCATCCTCGGCGTTGCGGGCGACCAGCATGCCGCCGTTATCGGTCAGGCGTGTTTCGAACCCGGCATGCTGAAATCCACCTATGGCACCGGCTGCTTTGCTCTTCTCAACACGGGTAAGGATATGGTTCGATCCAAGAACCGACTGTTGACGACCATTGCTTATCGTCTGGATGGCAAAACGACCTATGCGCTGGAAGGCTCGATCTTCGTGGCCGGCGCTGCCGTGCAATGGCTGCGCGACGGGTTGAAGGTTATCGGCTCGGCATCGGAAACCGGTGTACTTGCCGATCAGGCCGATCCCTCGCAAGATGTGTATCTGGTTCCGGCCTTTGTTGGTCTTGGTGCACCCTGGTGGGATGCCGACGCTCGTGGCGCGATGTTTGGGTTGACGCGCGGAACCGGTCCTGCCGAATTTGCGCGCGCCGCCCTCGAAGCCGTCTGCTATCAGACTGGCGATCTCCTGGATGCCATGCACAAGGACTGGAAGAACGCCAATGGCGACACGGTCTTGCGTGTGGATGGCGGCATGGTTGCGTCAGACTGGACGATGCAGCGTTTGTCCGACCTGATCGATGCGCCTGTGGACCGACCGGTTATTCTGGAAACAACGGCACTTGGCGCCGCATGGCTCGCGGGCAGCAAAGCGGGCGTATGGCCTGACATAAAGGCGTTTTCGGACGCCTGGTCACGGGACAGGCGCTTCGAGCCGCAGATGGAGGACGAAACCCGCGAACGTAAGATCAAGGGGTGGCGCAATGCCGTTCGGCGCACGCTCAGCCAGGGTTGATCATCTCAATTATAGTTATTGCTAAAATGCGCTATGGTGTCCGCGTTTCAAGGGATAGGGACAGCGGATGTCAAATACATCACAGCATGAATTGTCATTGAGCCGCATTATCAAAGCACCGGCAGAGCGGGTTTTTCAGGCATGGACGGACCCGGACTTGCTCGTTCAATGGTGGGCACCGGTGCCGTACCGCACGTCGCAGGCCGTGATAGACCTGCGCCCAGGCGGCGCCTTCAACACCACCATGCATGCGCCGACGGGAGAGGTGTATGATAATTTCGGTGTTTTTCTGGATGTCGTCACCAACCAGCGGCTGATCTTTACCGATGCGTTTCGCGAGGGTTGGGTGCCTGGAGACCGTCCCTTCATGACGGGCCACATCACATTCCAGGATGCCGGTAGCGGCACGACCAAATACACGGCGCGCGCACTGCACTGGACAGCGGAAGACAAGAAAACGCATGAAGATATGGGTTTCAACGAAGGTTGGAACGCTGCCGCCGATCAAATGGAAGCCCTGTTGCAGCGCTCGTAAAATCCATCAGGTCGCTACGCATTGAAATCAACCGTTGTCGCCAAACGGTTGATTTCTGATTCTCTTTCGAGGTTGCGCATAGCGGTTTTATCGAACGGTCCGTTCCAGATTTTAGATTTGCCTCTGGGTTTTTCTGACCCTATCTCTCAACAAACATCATTGAGGAATATCGCATGGAGCTGGGGCTTTACACATTTGCGGATGTCGATCCGAACGCCGTTGACGGCAAAGGTGCGGAAGGTGCGCGCCGGTTGAAAGACCTTCTGGAGGAAATCGAGCTCGCCGATCAGGTGGGGCTGGATGTCTTCGGTCTTGGCGAACATCACCGCCCGGATTACGCGATTTCCTCACCGTCCACGGTCTTGGCCGCTGCTGCTGTTAAAACCAAAAACATCAGGCTGACCAGCGCCGTTTCCGTGCTGAGTTCCGATGATCCGATCCGCGTCTTTCAGCAATTTGCGACCGTCGATCTTCTGTCCAATGGTCGCGCCGAAATCATGGCAGGTCGTGGCTCCTTCATCGAGTCCTATCCTTTGTTCGGCTATAATCTTGAGGACTACGACGAACTGTTCAGCGAAAAACTGGATCTGCTTCTGGCGCTTCGGGAAAAAGAAATCGTCACATGGTCTGGCACCAAGCACCCGCCCATCCACGGACGTGGCGTTTATCCGCGGCCTTTGCAGGAGCACCTGCCGGTCTGGATCGCCGTTGGCGGCACACCACAATCGGTTGCGCGGGCAGGGGCGATGGGCTTGCCCGTTGCTCTGGCGATCATCGGTGGCGAATACAGGCGTTATGCGCCGCTGTTCGATCTTTACCGCGAAGCCGCGCGGCGCGCAGGACAGGATGCCGCGAAACAGAAAACCAGCATCAACGTGCATGGCTTCATCGCCGATACGACCGACAAGGCTGCTGACCAGTTCTACGGTCCGCAGGCCGAGGTTATGAACCGCATCGGTCGCGAGCGCGGCTGGGGGCCGACCAATCGAGGACAGTATGATGTGGCGCGTGGGCCAGAGGGCAATCTGTTTCTGGGTGAGCCTGAACTGGTGGCGGAAAAAATCATCAAGGCGCACGGCGTTTTCAAAAACGATCGGTTCCTGTTGCAGATGGCGATTGGCCTGATGCCACATCAGCAGATCATGCGCGGTATCGAGCTCTACGGCACCAAAGTCGCCCCGATCGTCAGAAAAGAATTGACTGGCAGAGCCGATAGCGCGAAAGCCACGGCCTGAAAAACACGACGGAACGATCATGGTTATTTCCACCGAAGAAGAACTTGCGAAGCTGAAAGATATCGGCCGCATTTGCGGATTGGCGATGCAGAGCATGGCCGATGCGATGGAGCCGGGCATGACGACGCTGGAAATGGATATGATCGGCCGCAAGGTTCTGGAAGACAATGGCGCTCAATCCGCACCGGAGTTCTGTTACCAGTTTCCCGGTGCCACCTGCATCAGCGTCAATGAAGAGGTGGCGCATGGCATTCCCGGCGCTCGCATCATCAAGGCGGGCGATCTCGTCAATATCGACGTATCAGCGGTGAAAGACGGATTTTTCGGCGATACCGGCTCCTCCTTTGCCGTGCCCCCCGTCAGACGAGACATCGAGCGACTGTGCCGCGACGGCAAGCGTGCCATGTGGACGGGCTTGCAGCAGATCAAATCTGGTCGTCCGCTGGCAGATATCGGCAACGCGATTGGAGCATTCGCCAAAAAAAATCGCTATACGCTGATTACCAACCTCGCCAGCCACGGTATTGGCCGTTCTCTCCACGAAGAGCCGACCGAACTGGCCACGTGGCCCGACAAGGATGAAACCCGCATCATGACCGAAGGCATGGTGTTTACAGTGGAGCCGTTCCTGTCCATGGGTGCCTATTGGGCGGAAGACGGCGACGACGATCCATGGACGCTGTTCAGCGATCCGAGCGCGCCGACCGTGCAGTTCGAGCATACCGTCGTCGCGACCAAAAACGGCCCGTTGATCCTCACGCTTTCCGAGTAATTTTCGGCGTTTGCAGGCTGGCGTTAAGTAAAGGCTTGGTCATGTATGGCGGCAAAATCGATGATCTGCCTTACATCTTCGTAAGTTAGCGCTTGCCGCATTGCTGTGCACAAAATTCTGGCCTAGTTTCCCGCCAAACTGCTTCGCCAATAATGGCTGACCTCCCAACTCGCGAGAGTTTGTACCGTGTTTCATTCCTTCTTCCCAAAACCCAAACTCTTCTTCACGTCCGCTGTGATCTGGTCTCTCCTCATGATCGGTCTTTGGTATGCGGGCGCTAGAGATTGGGGCAATTCCATCGGCCTACCTGCTTTGCCTGAGGGGCAGCAGCCCCCAACTGGCGTTTCCGTTTTCTGGTCCACGCCGTTTCTCTGGTTCTATCTCTACTACGCAGTTGCGGTCGGATTTTTCTCGGCTTTCTGGTTCGTCTACAGCCCGCACCGGTGGCAGAACTGGTCCATTCTGGGCTCTGCGTTGATCATTTTCACGACCTATTTTTCCGTTCAGGTCAGCGTCGCCATGAACGCGTGGTACGGCCCTTATTACGACCTTGTCCAGCAGGCATTAGCGAAGACGGCTCCGGTAACCGCTGAACAGCTCTATATGGGGCTTGTCGGTGTTAGCGGCATTCTGTTTTTCGCCATCACCATCGGTGTCCTCAATCTGTTTTTCGTCAGCCACTATATCTTCCGTTGGCGCACCGCGATGAACGAGTTCTACATGGCGAACTGGGATCGTCTGCGGCACATTGAAGGTGCGTCCCAGCGTGTTCAGGAAGACACGATGCGCTTTTCCAGTACGGTTGAGGGTCTGGGCGTCGGTCTGGTGAGGGCTATCATGACCCTCATTGCATTTCTGCCGGTCCTATTCACCTTTTCGGAAACGATCACCGAACTGCCTATCATTGGCGAGATACCTCACGCCTTGGTTTGGGCTGCCATTGTCTGGTCGCTGTTCGGTACGGGTTTTCTGGCGCTCGTCGGCATCAAGCTTCCAGGGCTTGAGTTCCGCAATCAGCGCGTCGAAGCCGCCTACCGGAAAGAACTGGTTTATGGCGAGGATCACGAAGATCGCGCTCGTCCTGCGACCGTTGCAGAACTCTTTTCAAACGTTCGAAAGAATTATTTCCGCCTGTATTTCCACTACATGTACTTTAACGTGGCGCGTATTTTTTATCTTCAGGCCGATAATCTCTACAGCCTCATTGTTCTCATCCCGTCTATCGCTGCCGGGAAGATTACGCTGGGTGTGTTCACGCAGATTGGAAATGTCTTCGATCAAGTGCGTGGCTCGTTCCAGTATCTGATCAATTCCTGGACGACGATTGTTGAGCTCCTATCCATCTACAAGCGTCTGAAAGCCTTCGAAGCGGCCATCGATGACAAGCCATTGCCAGAGATCGACCAGCACTACCTCAAGCGTGAGGCTGAGGATGGCGAGCTGGCGGCGAACAAGCCGACGTGAAGCAAAAAAGGGTGGCCCAGCGCCACCCTTTTTTTATTCGAGATTGAGATTGGGACCTATCCCTCAGACTTCTGCGCACGCCGCGCCTCGATCATCGGCATGGCCTGCGCGTAACTGATGCACGCCACATCGTCTTTCTTGCAGACCTCCCTCAGCAGCCGTTCAAAAGCGTTCCAATAGGCGCCGCCATTCATTTTCACGAAGTGAACGCCGAGTTGTAGAGGCACCCGTTCCCCGTCATACTGCTTATCGAAGGCAGCGCGGAAAGCGCGGTAGGCGCGTTCTTCGAACTCGGCTGATTTAGCCCGGTTTTCGATAGCCATGGAGTGGCGCACGAACAGATTGTAGTCCATGGCGATGATGGGTCTGTCATTGGGACCTTCTGGAATGAGCGGAAGACCGAAATGTTCGATGCCATCTTTCTGGATTGGCCATGCTGGTCCTTTGGTGATGCTGGTCGCGTCATAGACAAAACCATGTTTTTTCTGCGCTATCGTCAGGGCATCGCTTTGCGACAGATAGGGTGCCCGAAAGCCCTTGATGCCGTGGACGAGATCGCGCCAACCCGTGGGCTCCTCGTCTTTCTTGCCAATCATCTGCCAGGCGTTTTCCATCGTGCTGGTAAAAGCCGTGAACTCGGCGTCCCATTGTTCCGCTGTCCAGTTTCCACCATCGAAGTGACCACAGGTATGGTTGGCAATCTCGTGGCCTTCCTGCTTTGCAGCCCAGATGTTGCGTAAGCGTGTCCCCACCTCCTCGATGGATTGTCCGAAGCCGACATTGGATCGACCGGTTTGCTGGCCGGGTCCCCGATAGCTTTTGGCGCTGGTCTTGCGGTCCATCACCAAGGTGCAGGCAAGAAAATAGGTGAAATGTGCACCCACCTCCTTGGCCGTCGCGCGGCTTCGCTCCCACAGCGAATTGTCACCCGCGCCATCGAAGGAGACAATCACCAACTGTTTTGGTCGTTCTGTCGTTTGTGCAAGCGCCGGAATGGCCGCAGACAACGACAGGAGGAGTGTAAGAGTACGAACCATGAAGAACCATTTTTTGAAAAGAAGCATGGCCTTTTGAGATGGTAATAAGGCGAAGCTTTGATTTGGTTCGTAATTTCGGCGGTTTCAACATCAGGGCCACAGCGGCGGGCCACATCAGCGCAAATCGCCGTTGGGATTTGGCCCCGTTTGTTCTAAGCATGTGCAGACCGCACTTCATCTCGATCCTGCGCCATGCTTTAAGGGGCTTTCCATGCTGCTGCTTGTTTTTTCCATTCTGTTGCTTTTGGTCACGCATTCTCTGAGTGTCGTTGCACCTGATTTTCGCGCACGCATGGTTTCGCGTCTGGGTGAAGGGCCTTTTAAAGCTCTCTATTCCCTCGTCAGCATCGCTGCGCTGGCGCTGGTCGCCTATGCGTTCGGGCAGGCACGGCAGGTCACGGGTATTCTCTATTCTCCACCCGTCTGGACGAGCCATATCGCCATCACCTTGATGCTTTTTTCTATGATCTGTCTTGCCGCCAGCCTTTTGCCGGCTGGCCACATCGTTGCCAAGACCAAGCATCCGCTGGTGCTTGCGGTTAAGATTTGGGCGCTGTCGCACCTTCTGGCCAATGGAGAGACATCCTCCGTCATTCTCTTCGTTGCGGTTCTTGCGTGGGGCGTGATCATGCGCATTTCGCTCAAGCGGCGCGCGCGGGCTGGCGAAGTCGTGACCCGTCCCTTCGTTTCTGCGCGTTACGATATTCTGGCGGTGGTGCTGGGCATCGTGTTATGGGCCGCCTTCATCTGGAAGCTGCACGAATGGTTGATCGGCGTTCAGCCCCTTGCAATGTAAGAAAGTGACGTTTTCCCCTTACATATCAGGGAAAATAGGCTAGAAGGCCGTCCAATGATCGTGGTTGGCCTTTTGCATGCCACGGCAAAGCGCTTTGGCATGTCCGCAGACCGAAAGAACGGCAAACGGTTTCGGTGCGGGTAACGGAGAATTCGATGGCGAACGAAAACGACACCTTCATCCGCGAAGTCAACGAGCAGATTCGCTCGGAGCAGATGAGCAATTTCTGGGGACGGTATGGAATTGTCGTTATCGGCGCGGCCGTGCTGATCGTGCTGAGCGCTGCCGGTGTCGGTATTTACGAATACTGGAACACGAACCGCGCTTCTGCGTCAGGCGACCAGTTTGCTAGCGCGCTGAAGCTGGCATCCGAAGGCAAGAACGATGAGGCGCTAAAGGCGTTTTCTGATCTGGAGACTGCCGGTCACGGTTCCTATCCCGTGCTGGCCAAGTTCCGCTCGGCGACGCTTTTGGCGCAAAAGGGCGATGCGGCCGGTGCCATCGCGGCGTTTACTGCAATTGGTAACGATAACAGTGCTCCGCAGGTATTCCGCGATACGGCCAAGGTTCGTGCGGCCTGGCTTTTGGTGGATACCGGAACCTATGAGCAGGTTTCCGCGCAGGCGGAAGTGCTGACGGGTGAGGGGCAGGCCATGCGCAATTCGGCACGCGAGGCTCTCGGTCTTTCGGCCTACAAGGCTGGCGATTTCGTCAAGGCGAAGCAGTGGTTCGAGCAGATCACCGCAGACGTGCAGGCACCGCGTAACGTGACCAGCCGCGCCCAGATCATGCTCGATAATATTGCCGCTTCCGGCAAGGCAGCGTAACAGTCTCTTCAATAATCGCCGCTGGCCGGCTGCAAATGGCATTTTCTGCGCTTCCGGTGCTCACGTACTTTGAGTACGCTCCGCGCCGGTTCTTGAAATCACCATTTTCGCCAGACCAGCAGCAATTCTTGAATAGACAGTGCATCCACGCCAAAATTCAGGTTAGGGTTTCCCATGAGTTTCACCGTCGCCATAGTCGGGCGTCCCAATGTCGGCAAGTCCACTCTGTTCAACCGACTGGTTGGCAAGAAGCTGGCGCTCGTGGACGACACGCCGGGCGTGACCCGCGACCGCCGCCCCGGCGACGCGAAACTGGTGGATTTGCGCTTTACCATCATCGACACAGCCGGTCTGGAGCAATCCGGGCCGGAAACGCTTCAAGGCCGGATGTGGGCGCAGACGGAGGAGGCCATCGATGAGGCCGACATCACGCTGTTTGTTGTGGATGCCAAGTTCGGGCTGACGCCCGCCGACAAGACACTGGCGGAAATGCTGCGCCGTGGGGGAAAGCCGGTCGTGCTGGTGGCCAACAAGTCAGAGGCGCGTGGATCAGACGGCGGCTTTTACGATGCCTACACGCTTGGTCTTGGCGAGCCTTGCCCGATATCGGCGGAACATGGCCAGGGTATGATCGACCTGCGCGATGCGATCGTTGCGGCCGTTGGCGAAGATGTCGCCTTTCCGAAAGACGATTTCGACGAAGCTGAAACCGATATCGTTTTGCCACGAGGCGAGCCGGGTGAGGACGAAGACGAAGACGAAGAGCCCGTTTACGATGAGACCAAGCCACTCCGTGTCGCCATCATTGGTCGCCCGAATGCCGGCAAGTCGACGCTCATCAACCGCTTCCTCGGCGAAGACCGCCTTCTGACCGGCCCGGAGGCTGGCATTACCCGTGACAGTATCTCGGTTGAATGGGACTGGCGCGGCCGCACCATCAAGATGTTCGACACCGCCGGCATGCGCCGCAAGGCACGCGTGATCGAAAAGCTGGAGAAGCTTTCGGTTGCCGATTCCCTGCGCTCCATTCGCTTTGCAGAGACAGTCGTCATCGTCTTCGATTCCACCATTCCGTTTGAAAAACAGGATTTGCAACTCGTCGATCTGGTTATCCGCGAAGGGCGCGCAGCCGTGCTCGCATTCAACAAATGGGACCTTGTGGAAGATCCGCAGGCATTTCTGGCCGAATTACGCGAAAAGACGGAGCGTCTTTTGCCACAGGCACGTGGTATACGCGCGGTGCCGATGTCCGGTCACACGGGTTACGGCCTTGATCGCTTGATGCAGAACATCATCGACACGGACAAAATCTGGAACCGTCGCGTATCCACGGCCAAGCTCAATAAATGGCTGGACGCACAGGTCACCCAGCATCCGCCACCAGCGGTATCCGGTCGTCGCCTGCGGCTGAAATACATGACGCAGGTCAAGGCTCGCCCACCGGCCTTCATGATTTCCTGCACACGTCCTGAAGCGATCCCGGAGTCCTATACGCGCTACCTCGTCAACAATCTGCGCAAGGACTTCGACATGCCGGGCGTGCCGATCCGTGTGCACTATCGCGGTTCAGACAACCCATTCGAGAGCAAGGCGAAGAAGAAGCGTTGAGTGTTTTGCGGAGCAACTGCTATGGCCAGCGTACCAATCCAGTGTTTCGCGGTATCGGTGGTCGTCATTCGCGAAGCTGATGGTGGTCACGAAGTCTTGCTGCTGCGTCGTAACCACACGCTCATCGGCGAATGGTGCCAGATCGCTGGAGGTATCGAAGCCGGAGAAACGGCTTGGCAGGCCGCTTTGCGTGAGGTCAGGGAAGAAACTGCACTGACCTGCTTGCGCCTCTACTCGGGGGACATATGCGAACAGTTCTACGAGGCAGATCGCAATGCAATCAGCTTGCTACCGGTCTTCGTTGGTGTCGTTCAAAGTGACGCACACGTCACCATAAACGGAGAGCACAGCGAGTTTCGTTGGGTTTCATTCGCTGAAGCTGCTACCATGGTGCCGTTTGCAGGTCAAAGGAACGTGCTTCGACATGTGGAAGCGGAGTTTGTCTACCGTACTCCACCCAAATATCTCCAGATTACATAGCAATCGGCTGGCCACGTTGGAGCCGTAAGAGCAGCGCCTTCGCATCGTGCTGTAGAGAGTTTTTTAGGAGAAGTAATGCTGATCAAGCAGACCGATTATCATCGCATCTACCGCGTCATCAACAGTTTGCTGATCAACGAGAATGCCGATCCGGCGACGGCTTCGATGTATTTCAGTACCTTCGGCGCATTCATTCTGGAGCACCATTACAAGATCAAGGCCAAGCCGAAGGGCGGTTTGGCTGCTTATAATCTCGACGGCAAACGCATTCTGTTTGCGGATCATCGCGACGACGGGCATGTGACCGGAGCAGGCGAGAATTTTCACTGCTGGGTGGAGGCGGACGGCTGGGTCATCGATTTCATGGCTCCTGCTTTTGCGCAGGCGGCCAAAGAGCTTTCGGTCCCATCGAAAATGTTTCAACGTCCGCTATCGGCTATGGCGCCTTCCGTCAACGATCTGGAAACATCCGGCGATTTTTTCTACAAGTCGGAGCCCGAAGCTACTGCCCGGCGATTTGCCGACTGGCGCAAGCACGCAATGATCGGTGATCTCGCCTCGATTGCCGCTGGCTGGTTTCGCAAATCGCCAAAGCACATGCAGGCATCCATTTCCACCATCGACAGCACCGGCAAGAGCAGCGTCATCCCACTTTCGGGCAATGCGCTAACTGGTGCATGGTGAGAATGGTGTGAAAAAAAGGACGGCCAGCGTAATCTCGCGGCAGCCACCTGACGTCAATCAGCAGCCCGACCCCGCTCTATAGATAGCGGCGGTCGCATCCCGCTCGCCTTGTGACAGGACAAAGTCTTTTCGTCTAGACGTTTGAATGAAAAAGGCCGCTTTGACATATCTTGAGGCTAGCGGATCAACGATCGAGCAGTTCGCCCCAACGGTTGTGTAAAGAGCCGGGCGCGTCTGCCACGGGACAGGTTTCTGTGGGCAGCATGATTTTCTTCTCGATTGCACAACTGCAAAGCCCGCAGGTTTTGCTGTCCTGTGCGAAAATTTGAAAAAGCAGGTGGGGCGATGGTTCTCGCAGGTGAGGGCAAATCTTACAGGCGGCACGTCGCTTTTCCTTGACGTCGTCGCTGACTTGCGAAAATCCGTGTGCGGCCCAGCGTCCAAGGGCAAGACTGGCCTGTTTCAAAAGTTCTGTCGTGGGTATTGGCGCCCATTTGGGGAGGCTTGTCTCGGCGACTGAATCGATCAACTCTTGCAAGGCCGTGTGTTCATGTCGGGCCTCAAACAGGCGGTACAGGAACAGCGGATCGACGGAGGCGCGTCGGGCAACATTTTCCGGTAAAGCTGTTTGGAAGCCGAGCATCTCGCTCAGCTTGAAGGAGAAAGCGCTTTGCGCTTCCTCCTCAGTCTTAGCCTGACTTTTTTGCGGTGTTTGCAAAATGTCGGTCATGGCCGCCTTTATGCTCCAACCATTTCTTTCATGACGGCGTTGTGCTGAGTGTAACACGCCTCGACCGTGCTGGTGATCGTCGAGTTGATGATCGCGCAAGGAACGACCCAGGGGCTATCAGTGCATTGCAGCTTGCATGTCTGCGCCTGGGGATCGTAGTTCCAGGAAACCGTAAAGCCGCTTTTCGAAGCACTGCCGGAGTTAGCGGTAATCGTAACGCCGAGCTTGCTGGCAGAATCGACACCGCACTGCCAAATCGCCGGGGTGACGTTGTTGAAGGTAAGCATTGCACATGCAGACATTTTTTTCTCCTCATCGTTTGGTCGCAATCAATTTGCCTAAGCAACCTAGAAGAGTTTTTATCATTCTTCAATCTTTAAGTTGTATATAAACTAATATGTTACTTTTAAGTGCAGTGCTTGGTGGCCGTCGGTGCTTTGATCAGTACCTCAAGCCGTCGAGGTCGCGTAGAAATTCTGCGGCCCGTTGTTGGCTGCCGAGGTTACGTTGTCGAGGAACTGCCGCGAGGCTTTTTCCCAGGAGTAGGTGTTGGAGAGCGCCCGAGCCGCTTCCGGTGAGCAGTCGAGAGCGCGGAGGCAGGCTTGGCGTAGATCGGTGTTGAGGGCGCTGGCGTTGGGGTGATCGCCGAGGATGTCGATGGGGCCCATGACAGGGAAGGCTGCCACAGGCACGCCGCTTGCCAGCGCTTCGAGTATGGTGTTGCCGAAGGTGTCGGTCTTGGACGGGAAAACGAAGACGTCTGCTTCGGCATAAGCACGTGCGAGGTCTTCGCCGGTTTTGACGCCGGTGAAGAGAACATTGGGATATTTGTTCTGCAACTCGGCGCGCGCGGGGCCATCGCCCACCACAATTTTTGAGCCCGGCAAATCAAGGTCGAGGAATTCCGGAAGGTTCTTCTCGACCGCCACGCGGCCGACAGTCATGAAGATCGGGCGTGGCAGATCGAAAGGACGCTCGGTTTTTTCGCGTGGGTGGAACAGTCGCGAATCGATGCCACGGCTCCAGCGTTTGAGGTTCTTGACGCCGCGCGTGTCGAGTTCCTTCTGAAGGCTGGGCGTTGCGACCATGCAGGTGCTACCGCCATTGTGGAACCATCGCACAAAAGCGTAGAGCCAGCTTTCGGGGATGGGAAAGCGGGCAGCGACATATTCTGGAAAGCGCGTATGGTAGCTGGTGGAAAAGCGCATACCATGCTTGATGCACCAGCGCCGCGCCATGAAGCCAAGCGGTCCTTCGGTTGCGATATGCACGTACGATGGCTGACCTTTTTCGATTTCGCGCGACACGCGGCGGTAACCGGCAACGGACAAGCGGATTTCCGGGTAGGTCGGGCAGGGCACCGAATGAAAGCTCTGTGGCGTGACCATGCAGACTACGACACCGATGCGTTCCAGTTCTGCATTGGTGTTTTCGATGGAGCGAACGACGCCGTTGACCTGGGGATGCCATGCATCCGTGACAATGGTTATTCTGGTCATGCCTGGCCGACCTCCGCGCTTGCGAATCCCGGTGGCTTTCCGGGTCTTCGGCTATATGCGGCAGGCGTGTTACAGCATCATGTCAACGCTTGGGCAGCAGATCATGATCGATGAGTGCACCGTGGTGGCCAATCACCGTCGCCGCTGCCTTGGCCGCAAAAATAGCAGCATCCTGCGGCGTGCTGCCGCCGAGCCATTTTGCCAGGAACGCACCGTTGAAACTATCGCCTGCGCTGGTCGTATCAACGACATCGGCTGCCTGGACGGCAGGTGCATGACTTTGTTGCCCGTCAAAGTCCAGCGTCGCACCCTTGGCGCCATCTTTGACGACGATGTTGGCCACGCCGAGATCTCGATAGCGCTTGATGGTCGCGGCAACGTCGGCATCTCCAAAGTTGCCCGCCTCGTCGTCAAAGCTTGGCATTATCATCGTTGCCGCTCGCGCGCCGTCCGTGATGGTCTTCAGCATCATCTGCTTGTCGTTCCAAAGGCGTGGGCGAATATTGGGATCGAACACCACCTGTTTGCCGAAGGCCTTGGCACGACGCAATTCCGCCAGAAATGTATCGACGGCCAAGGGTGTTGCCAAAATGGCAAGCGTTATGCCGGAGAAGTAGATGAGGTCGGATGCCTCGATCGTACCGCGGAGATGGTCGGCATCGGTTGCCAATTGGCGGGCTGCAGCCGTGCTGCGCCAGTAGCTGAACGTGCGCTCGCCGTTTTTGAGATTGATGAGGTAAAGTCCCGGCGTACCGCCCTTGATCCGGGTTACATTGCCGGTTGCGATGTCTGCCCCGCCAATGAAATCCAGCATTTCCTGCGAAAGCGGATCATCACCCAGCGCGGTAAAGTATTCGACGGTCCATTCGGCAGGCAGGCAGGCACGGGCGTACCAGGCGGTATTGAGCGTGTCTCCGGCGAACCCTTTTCGCAGCAGGCCGTCTCCCGCCTGCGAAAGTTCCACCATGCATTCCCCGATAGAAAGAAACCGTCCACCCACTGCGCGTAAACTCCTCTTGTGACCCGTCGGAACTACGATGCATGGCGCGGACTGGCAAGGGCAGGTCGGCCCCGCTGTGATGTTACGCCACACTGCATGATTGACGTTTACGAACGGAGCCGGGCTTTATATGCTTTGGCGAATGAAACTGGAGAATGCCCATGCCGCACCCCGATGCCGCCGCCACGACCGCAGCAGATTATGCAGACTGGTGGAGGGGAGCGGTGATTTATCAGGTCTATCCGCGCTCGTTTCAGGATACGACCGGGGATGGCTATGGTGATCTTTCCGGGGTAACGCAACGCCTGCCTTATATCGCGTCTCTGGGTGTGGATGGCATCTGGCTTTCGCCGTTCTTCACCTCGCCCATGGCAGATATGGGTTACGACGTCTCCGACTATTGCAATGTTGACCCCATGTTCGGGACACTTGCCGATTTCGATGCCTTGATTGCCGAGGCGCATCGGCTGGAACTGAAGGTGATCATCGATCAGGTGATTTCCCACACGTCGGATCAACATCCCTGGTTCAAGGATAGCCGTGCAAGTCGCACGAATTCCAAGGCCGACTGGTATGTTTGGGCCAACCCGAAACCGGACGGAACAGCGCCCAACAACTGGCTTTCGGTTTTCGGGGGGCCTGCCTGGGAGTGGGATGGCGTTCGCAAGCAATACTACATGCACAACTTCCTCACCTCGCAGCCGGATCTCAATTTCCACAATGCCGAGGTTCAGGACGCGCTTTTAGAAACGGTCAGGTTCTGGCTGGAGCGGGGCGTAGATGGCTTTCGGCTCGATACGGTGAACTACTATTTCCACGACAAGCTGCTGCGCGATAATCCGCCACATGCCCCTGACAGCGACAGTGCCGGTCTCGATGCGCCCGATGTGAACCCCTATGGCATGCAAAGCCACATTCACGACAAGACGCAGGTCGAAAACATCGCGTTTCTCCAGCGCTTCAGGGCACTGCTCAATGAGTATGAGGGGCGCATGACGGTTGGCGAGGTGGGTGATGGCGCCCGTTCGCTCGAAACCGTTGCAGCCTACACATCCAATGATGACAAGCTCAACATGTGCTACACCTTCGACCTCCTGGGGCCGGAGTTTACCGCAAAGCACATTCGCGATGCTGTCGATGGTTTCGACAAGGCGGTCACCGATGGCTGGGTATGCTGGGCGTTCTCCAACCATGATGTCGTGCGTCATCTTACCCGTTTTGCAGAGGGCGTGGAAGAACAGGCGCGGGTTGCCAAGTTGGCCTTCAGTGTTCTGGCAACGCTGCGCGGTTCCATCTGCCTCTATCAGGGCGAGGAACTGGCGCTGACGGAAGCCGATCTGGCATTCGAGGATCTGCGCGACCCTTACGGGATCCGCTTCTGGCCTGCCTTCAAGGGCCGCGACGGGTGCCGCACACCAATGGTTTGGGAAACCGGGCAGGCAAGTGCCGGTTTCACCACCGCCGAAAAGCCTTGGCTACCCGTTCCCTATGCTCATGCGATGCTGGCTGCAGACGGGCAGGAACGAAAGCCGGACTCGGTTCTGAACCATTACCGGGCCGTTCTGAAATTTCGCGGGCAGCATGCCATGTTGCGTGATGGCGATATGGCATTTCTGGAAACCCAGCAGGACCTGCTTGCCTTCACCCGAACCAAGAACGATCAGTCCTTGCTTTTCGTCTTCAATCTGACCCGCGAACCCATGGAATATCTTGTTCCGAGTGGTCTGAAAGTCGGTGAAGTCTTGCAAATGCCGGGTTTTGCGCCTCATTTCGAGGGCGGGGTCGCCAAGCTGGATGCGCTTGATGTCTTTTGCGCGCGTCTGGCGTGATCTGCGGATCTAAAGAATGCCTTTCGTCATCTCAGGATCGAGACTGAGGATGAAGTGCCATAGGAGGGCTTTGTCGAACTGATTTTCGTGGGACATCATCCAGCTCAAAGCCTGTTGCGAAGACCACCCCTTTTTGTAAGGCCGGGCTGAGGTCAACGCGTCGAAAACATCGCAGATGGTACTCATACGCACCTCCGGACCGAGTTGTTCGGCGACGAGTTTGTCGGGGTATCCTCTGCCATCCAGTCTTTCGTGATGGGAGCGGCAGATATCCAGGACGAGACGTGGCAGGTTCACATGGGTTAAGAGCAGATCATAGCCACGTTCGGGGTGCTGTTCGACAAGTCGTCGTTCAGCAGCGTTCAATGGTCCTTGTTTGTTCAGAATTTCGACGGGTATGGTCAGCTTGCCAATGTCGTGCAAAATTCCGGCCATGCAGAGTAATTGGACGGTTTCGCCGTCCATCTGCATGGATCTTCCGAAGTGCAGCAGAAGTGCTGCAACGGCGAGGGAGTGAACGAAGGTCGCGCTATCGCGAAAGCGCAGGCGGGACATGCCGATATAGAGGGATGGGTTTTCTTCCATCGTGCGCGCCACATCACTGACGAGCGGTGTGAAGGATTCCACCGTAATGGTGCGGCCGTGGCAGACATCTTCGATAAGGGATTTGGCTTCGGCGGCATGCCCCTGTATTTTTCGCGCGGTTTCCCACTTCTCCAGTTTCGTCGCCGTGGTGATATTTTTGACGTTGGGAGAGTACGCTTTGGCGTTATCGCGCCCAAGTGCAGTATTGATAAAAATGCCGGTCACGTTGCTGTTTTGGATGAGCTCGATCTCCTGTCCCGATCTGACGGTAAAACGTCTGCCAAGTGTCGGGCTATCCTGCCAGGCACCCTCCACGGCCTCGACAAACATACCAATCTTCAGCTGCGATTTGTCTATTCTCGTCACGACCACGGATTGCCTCGCCAGCGGTACTCCATCCTTGATCCGGTTGTTTATCTTAACTGTCTTAATTTCCGATGAGTATCAATTCTATATTTAACGTTATTTCTCGTTATTCCCGTTTCGAGCTTATAAGCGCGAAACGATCTACATCAACCATCCCCATGTCTGAGATCTTCAAATGAGGAATGACGGGTAGCGGAAGGAATGCCACCTGTAAAAACGGTTCCTCCAACGTCGTACCGAGCGCATAGGCGGCCTTACGCAGGTGGTGCAGCGTATCGCGCACCGTCTCATATGGCTCAAGGCTCATCAAACCGGCGACGGGCAGGGCGATCTCGCCGGTGACTCGGCCATCTTCAACAACCACAAACCCGCCCTTGATCTCGCCAAGCCGGTTGGCGGCTTGCGCCATGTCGTCTTCGCTGACACCGACAACGCAGATATTGTGGCTGTCATGGCCGACGGTCGAGGCAATCGCGCCCTTCTTCAAACCGAAGCCTTGGACGAAGCCATTGGCGTGATTGCCGTTCTTGCCATGCCTCTCGATGACGGCGACCTTGATGATATCGTTGTCCAGATCGACGCTGGTCTGATTGCCATCTGTCGGCAGCGTATAACGACGATGCTCCGTTATGATCTTGCCGGGCATGACGCCGATAACAGGCGTTTCACCTTCGGTGGCGGGAACACCGAAATGGGAGGCCTGCACAGGGCGTGCTTTGACGCTGTCGAGGCCGACGGCTGCAACCGACTGACGGGTTTCGAAAAGCTCTGCCGTTACGCGGCGACCCGCAGAAAACACCATGCTGGCCTTGCAGTTCTGCAACGTATCGATCACCACCAGATCGGCCCGCCAGCCCGGAGCAACGAGACCACGATCCCTGAGCCCGAATGCCTTCGCTGCGGAAATCGACGCGGCGCGGTAGATTGCCAGAGGTTCTACACCACTGGCGATGGCCGATCGGATCATGTAGTCGAGATGGCCTTGTTCCGCGATATCGAGCGGATTGCGGTCGTCTGTGCACAGGGCCAGATAAGGCGACAGGCGTTCGGTGATGATCGGCAACAGAGCATGCAAGTCCTTCGATACGGAGCCTTCGCGCACCAGAATGTGCACACCCTTGCGGATTTTCTCCAGCGCTTCCTTTGCGGTCGTGCACTCATGCTCTGTACGAATGCCAGCGGAAAGATAGCCATTCAGCGCCGTGCCGGACAACAGCGGAGCATGGCCATCGATGTGCTGCCCCTGAAAGGCTTCCAGCTTTTCCATGCAGATGGGATTTTTATGGATAACGCCTGGGAAGTTCATGAATTCGGCAAGACCGATGACCTTGGGATGGTCTCTAAAGGGCAGGAGCTTTTCGATCGGCAAATCCGCGCCGGAGGTTTCCAAGTGCGTCGCGGGAACGCAGGAGGACAGCTGGACGCGGATATCCATGATGGTTTCCAGCGCCGAATCCAGAAAGAACTGAATACCCTCCGAGCCCAGAACATTGGCGATTTCATGCGGGTCGCAGATAACGGTTGTTACGCCGTAGGGCAGGACACAGCGGTCGAATTCATGCGGTGTGACCAGCGAGGATTCGATGTGCAGATGGGTGTCGATAAAGCCGGGGACGACAATCTTACCGGTGATGTCGATGACTTCTACGCCCTCGTAGGCCTCGCATGTGCCCACGATCGTATCGCCGCAGATCGCAATGTCGGAGGCGATGAGATCGCCAGTCACGAGATCGTAGAAGCGCCCGCCTTTGAGCACGATATCCGCTTTCTCGCGACCTGTTCCCTGATCGATCTTCCGTTCGAGTGCCGATGCCATGTTTAACCTCGTTGCGATTGTGTTTGTCGGACAGAGTAAGCCAGACGCGACCATGGCTTGTCCAGCTTTGCTGACCTAAATGATGAGGCGGTATTTGCCGTGATTTGAAAAGAGAAAACCGGGCGCGATGGTCCGCACCCGGTTCTGAATGGCAGAGGTTTCGGTGATTATTCGGCAGAAACGATCTTGCCGTTTTCCCACTTGTAAAGCGCGAATGCCTGCGAGGTCAGGTCGCCGGTCTGGCCATAGGTCAGTTTGCCAATGGCCGTTGCCACGGGCTCACCAGCCTTGAGAGCCGTTGCGACGGCTTCAGCATCTTCTGCGCTACCGGCCTTCTCGATGCCGGCTTTCAGCACTTCAACGGCTGCATAGGCATTCAGCGTGAAAGCTTCGGCAGGAACGTTGGCAGCCGTCAGCGCGGCAGCGGCGGCTTTGGAGTCAGCGCTCTTGGTGGCGTCGGCCGCATTGGTGAAGATGGTGCCTGCCGCAGCGGTACCGCCGATGCTCCAGAATTCCGTGTTTGACAGGCCATCGCCACCGATTACGGTTGCCTTAGCGCCGGAATCCTTCAACTGGCGAACCAGCAGACCTGCTTCAGGGTGGTAGCCACCGAAGTAAACGACATCAACGTTTTCAGACTTCAGACGTGTGGTAAGAGCGCTCAGATCCTTTTCGCCGGGTGTGAGTGCATCATAGAAGACTTCGGTCACGCCGCCTTCGTTCAACGTTTTTTTGAAGGAGTCTGCCAGACCCTTGCCGTAGGCGCCTTTGTCGTGGATGACGGCTATGCGGCGGTCTTTCAGCTGCGATAGCACGAGCTTGGCGGCAACCTGCGCCTGCTGGTCGTCACGACCGCAGGTGCGCAGTACGTTCCACAATTCGCGGTTTGTAAGATCAGGTGCGGTGGCGGTCGGGGTTACCATCAACACGCCGTTTTCGGCGAAAACGTCCGAGGCGGGAATGGCAACGCCAGAGGTAACGGGACCGACGACGAAGCGAATGCCTTCTGCAACCAGCTGGTTGGCGGCAGACACGCCTTGCTTGGGCTCGCCACCATCATCGGCCAGTTTCAACACGACCTGTTCGCCCAGAATGCCACCGTTTTTGTTGATGACCTCGACGGCGGTCTGAGCGCCTTTCTTGACCTGATCGCCATAGGCTGCGACCGGACCGGTCAGCGGTGCGATAAGGCCGATCACGATCTCCGCATGAGCCAGTGGTGCGAAAGCTACGGAAGCCGCAAGCGTCAGACCGGATAGAATTTTGAGTGTCATTTCGTCTCTCTCCTTGGATTGGGTCGTATCCCCGATAAGTCGTCGGGGCCGGGGCGTTCATTGCCACGCAAATTGACCCTTCCACCAGACGAGCGGCGCCGTATCATCTTTGATTTACAACATCCTAATGTGGTTCATACTCGCCAGAACTGATTTCGCAAGCCATGTTTGATCTAAAGGTGGTGCTGTCGCGTAAATCATCTGTGAAGACTTTCACCGGCGGTCGATGTCATGAGACGGGAAGGCCGCTAAGCAGCCGGATCTGTGCGAGAGAGGATGGTGCCGTCATGTTGTCGCCCGACGAAGAGTTCCTGAGTGAGCTGCCGCTGTTCCTTGAATTCGAGGACGTCGCCAATCCCACGCTTTATCGCGCGCTGCCAGACGGTTGGGCGCTTGCTCTTGCCGATATCAACGATTCGACCGGCGCCATCGACGCAGGCCGTTACAAAGCGGTCAATATGGCCGGTGCCGGTGTCATCTCCGGAGTTTTAAACGCCCTGAAGCGGCATGACTTGCCATTTATTTTTGGAGGGGACGGTGCAGCGATTGCCGTCCCGCCCTTGCAGGTGGAAGCGGCGCGTGAAGCCTTGTCAAAGGTTCAGAGCTGGGTTGCGGACGACATTGGTCTTTCGCTTCGCGCCGCCATCGTGCCTGTGGCGGCAATACGAGAGAATGGTTTGGATGTACGCATTGCCCGGTTTCAAGCGAGCGACGATGTGTCCTATGCCATGTTTACAGGTGGTGGCAACCACTGGGCTGACGAGCAGATGAAGCAGGGACACTATCTGGTTGAGCCTGCCGAAAGTGGTTCGCGGCCCGATCTTACGGGTTTGTCTTGTCGCTGGAACCCGATTCCCGCCACATATGGCACGGTGGTGTCGATCATCGCCGTGCCTGGGCTGACGCAGGACACTGTCGCATTCCGGCACCTCGTGTCGCAGATTGTCGCGCTTGCCAACGAGGATGGACGTGGTGGCCATCCGGTTCCCGCAGAAGGGCCACCGCTTGGCTTCATTCGCGAAGGGCTTGCAATGGAGGCGCGCGCGCTGTCGGCTTACAGGGACAGGCTGTCCCAAGCCCGCAAAGGTGCGTGGGTGCTATTTCAGACGATCCTCATCGCTGTGCTCTACAAGCTCAGAAAGCCTGTTGGTCGTTTTGACCCCATCGAATACAAACGCGCAGTTGCCAGCAATACGGACTTCCGCAAGTTCGACGATGGGTTGAAGATGACGGTCGATGTGGATCCGGAACGGCTAGCCGGTATCAAGGCAAAGCTGGAGGAGGCGGCGCGTGACGGTATCTGCTATTACGGCCTGCACGAGCAGGATACGGCGCTGATGACCTGTATCGTGCCGTCGCCGCTGTCGAAAGACCACATGCATTTTGTCGATGGCGGCGATGGCGGCTATTCGAAGGCCGCTGCCAGTCTCAAGGCCCAGATGCAGGCCATCATATAATCAATGTTTCAACGCCAATGGCCGGGGCGGCCGGTTACCTGTAGATAAAAACGCGCAGCGCCAGCCGTTGAAATGTCCAGCGCTGGCATTGCGCTATTCTTCAAGCAGCAGATTTTTCCGAGCTTGGGGAGGCGCAGTAGATACCTTCAAGCGTGGAAAGGATTTTTTTGACGGATTCAGAGGTACTGGAATAGTAGATCGTCTGAGCATCGCGCCGGGTCTTGACCAAACGCTGCGCACGCAGCTTGGATAGGTGCTGCGACAAAGCGGATTGGCTAAGGCCAACCTGCGTAGCGAGCACGCCAACCGGTACTTCGCCTTCAACCAGGCTGCACAGGATCATCAGGCGCTTTGGGTTCGCCATGGCTGACAAAAGGCCCGCGGCGACTGTCGACTGTTCAGAAAGAGACTCAGTGTTCATATTCTTACTTCTCCCGAGTAAAGCCCGCCCCGGACCATCTCATTGGCAAACCATTTTTGGTATGCGTAAAGTGTACCAATTCGGTCAGATCGCTGTATATACCTAAATCTAAGGTATGGTGCAGTGTATATTAGTTATAGTTTAAACTCGTTTATTTTTCCTATTAATCCGGAAAAATAGTTATAAATTCCTATTTTTATATATTATTTTTTGAATTTTGGAATTTTTTATTAAATTTCAATCTATTAAAGTATTTTATTTCGTTTCTCTGAAGTGCGTCTATAGGTGAACGAATTACCAGATTTTGGGACCGCCTCCAAAATAGGCATTTCAAATGTCATTCGTTTTATCTGCTGCTTCACGATTGCAGTATGAGCCGTGAAGGACAGGCGGGTGAGGCAAACGTCTTGCGAGGAGGCTATTCGACCTGTGTCTCTGCAAAGGGGACGCTGAGCTGCGATGCAGACGTCGTGCACCGCAGCCCGTGTTCTATCGCCGTCTGTGAGTTGTCAGCCCGCGAATGATGTCGTCTGCGGAGATGGTTCCGACAATCGACCCGTGATCGACGATCCCGATTTCGCCGGGCTGCTTTGCCATGGCATCCAGAATATCGACCAGAGGGGAGGTCGGGCGCGCTGTGCCGGATACCGGGAGACCCGCCTGGTGTGCGCTGACGCCCGGTCGCATCACGTCTGCTGCCGTCAGCATGGATATCGGGTTCATGTTTTGCACGAAATCCGAAACATACTGGTTGGATGGGTTTTTAACGATTTCCCGTGGCGTGCCGCACTGGATGATATGGCCACCATCCATCATGGCAATGCGATTGCCGATGCGGAACGCTTCATCCAGATCGTGGCTAACGAACAGAATGGTTTTTTTCAACCGGCTTTGGAACTCCAATAGTTCATCCTGAAGACGGCTGCGGATCAGGGGGTCGAGCGCGGAGAACGGCTCATCCATCAACAGGATGGGTGCGCCGGTGGCAAAAGCTCTGGCAAGACCAACACGCTGTTGCATGCCCCCGGAGAGTTCGCCCACCTTGCGGTTTGCCCATTCCGAGAGATTGACGAGTTCCAGCTGTTCAGCAACGCGCTTCTTACGCTCAGCGTCCGAAACGCCCGCCAATTCAAGGCCGAACCCGACATTGTCAGCGACATTGCGCCACGGTAACAGCCCGAACTGCTGAAACACCATCGACACCGTGTTGGTGCGAAGTTCCCGCAATGCCTTCGTTGATGCTTTGTAAGGATCAAGATAACCAGATGGTGTTTTCACACTGACATTGCCGCGCACGACAGGCGCAAGTCGATTGACAGCTCGCAGAAGGGTCGACTTTCCAGAGCCAGACAATCCCATCAGAACGAGAATTTCCCCCTCCTTGACTGTGAGGGACGCATTGGCCACGCCAAGCACATGGCCTGTTTTTGCCTTGATCTCCGTACGGGTTTTGCCTGCGTCGATCAGTGGCAGCGCTTCTGATGGACTGTCGCCGAAGACGATATCGACGTTTTCGAAAATAATCGCGTCACTCATACTTCATCCTCCGAGCCCGGCAGACGGAACAGCCGGTCGAGAATGATCGCCACAATGACGATACAGAGTCCGGCCTCAAACCCCATGGCGATATTGACGGTGTTGAGTGCGCGCACCACAGGAACACCCAAGCCGTTTGCGCCGACCAGTGCGGATATGACGACCATGGACAGTGCCAACATGATCGTCTGGGTTAGGCCCGCCATGATCTGTGGTGTGGCGTAGGGCAGTTCCACCTTGCGCAATACCTGACCTGGCGTCGCACCAAAGGCAACCGCAGCTTCGACCAAGGCTGGTGGCGTGGAGATGATGCCGAGCCTTGTGAGCCGGATCGGTGCGGGCAGGGCGAAAATCACCGTTGCAATCAACCCCGGCACCATTCCAAGTCCGAACAGGACAAGGGCTGGAATGAGGTAGACGAATGTCGGAATTGTCTGCATGAGGTCGAGTGCTGGACGCATGAAGGTGTAGACCCATTTGCGTCGTGCAGCTAAAATTCCAAGCGGGATGCCGAGGATCATACAGACGATGCTCGCAGCAATGACGAGTGCGAGTGTCTCGGTTGTCGCTTTCCAGTAGCCCAGATTGATGATGAGCAGCAGCCCAAGCGCCGTAAACAGCGGCATTCCGATGGAGCGACGCATCCACGCAGACAGGGCCGTCAGCACGGCGACGATGATGAGAGGATGCGGCGCCTGAAGCATGAAAAGAAAAGCGTCGATGACGCTTTCGAAAATGAAGGATAACCAATCAAAGAAAAAAGAAAGATTTCCGGTCAGCCAATCGACTGCTTCCTTGGCATATCGACCGATCGGTAAACGGTTTTGAGAAGCGCTGAGCCATTCCACGGTAAGACGGGACCTTTCGTGAACGGAGTCATAATTGTCTTCCGACCGTGATCAGGTCGGAAGACAGGTTCAAATGCAAGATAAAGCCTCTAGAGGCCGATATTTTTCTTTGCCGCAGTCAGGGCATCTTCGCTGCCATCTTTGGTCTTTACACCTGCAAGCCATGGCTCGATGGCAGTCGGGTTGGCCTTCAGCCAATCCGTTGCGGCAGCTTCCGCTTCCATGCCGTCATTGAGAATCTTGCCCATGATCTCGTTTTCCATGGGAAGTGTGAATTGCAGGTTTTTCAGGAGCGCGCCAATATTGGGGCATTCCTGAACGTAACCAGCGCGTGTGTTGGTGTAGATCGTGGCGCCGCCGAGATTCGGGCCGAACACATCGTCACCGCCGGTCAAGTAAGTCAGCTTGAAATTGGAGTTCATCGGGTGGGGTTCCCAGCCGAGGAAGACGATGGGGTCGCCGGATTTTTCAGCGCGTGCCACCTGCGACAGCATGCCCTGTTCAGAGGATTCAACGACCTGAAAATCTTTGAGGCCAAACGCGTCCTTTTCCACCATGCCAAGGATCAGACGGTTGCCATCATTGCCAGGCTCGATACCGTAGATCTTGCCGCTCAACTCGTCGCTATGGGCGGCGATATCCTTGAAATCCTTGATGCCGAGTTCGGCACCCTTGGTGTTGGTTGCAAGCGTGTATTTGGCGCCGGTCAGGTTCTCGCGAACGGTTTCCACAGACTTGTCTTCGCGGTAAGCCTTGATGTCGCCTTCCATTGTTGGCATCCAGTTGCCGAGGAAAACGTCGATATCCTTGTTTTTCATCGAGGTGTAGGTCACGGGCACGGAAAGGATTTTGACGTCTGTCTCATAGCCCAGGCTTTTGAGGATGACCGAGGCGGTTGCAGTGGTCGCCGTGATGTCCGTCCAGCCCACATCCGAGAAGCGGACAGTGCCGCAGCTTGCCGGTTCGGCCGCAGAGGCGGCGGTGGTGAAGAGTGCCATTGCAGAAACTGCTGCGGCGAGTGCCAGACAGCGGCGATTTTTTGCAAGCATTGCTTACTCCCTCTTTTTTAAACTTCGCGCCCATTATGAATATCTGGAGCAGACAATCAACTCATGCGCGTTTGCGTGCGATGCACAACGGTTTGCGACACGTCTTCGATTTTTAGAATGGCTGAAGACTATTGACCAAGGAAAGCTGTGTTTTTTGTCATGCGGCTCTTGCCCTTGGCCTAGCCCAAGCCGCAAAAGACGCCAGAACCGACCGGAGGGCATGATGGCCAAGCTCTATTTCAACTATGCGGCAATGAATGCCGGCAAGTCGACCATGCTTTTGCAGGCGTCGTACAATTATCATGAGCGCGGCATGCGCACGCTGATCTTTACCGCAGCATTCGACAACCGAGCCGGTGTCGGCAAAGTTGCCTCACGTATCGGCCTCTCCTCCGATGCTCTCGTTTTCGATGATAGTACCGACATTCTTGCGCAGGTCACGCAGTTGCATGCGCAAGAGCCGGTCGCCTGCGTCTTTATCGATGAGGCTAATTTTCTGTCGGAACACCACGTTTGGCAACTGGCCACGATTGCTGACACGCTGGGTGTTCCGGTTATGGCTTACGGCCTGCGGACCGATTTCCAGGGCAAGCTGTTTCCCGCCTCAAGGGAGCTGTTGGCGATTGCCGACGAGTTGCGAGAAATTCGTACGATCTGCCACTGCGGACGCAAAGCGTCCATGGTGGCGCGTTTCGATTCCGACGGCAAGGTGGTCAAGGAAGGTGCGCAGATCGATGTCGGCGGCAATGAGAAATACGTCTCCTTCTGTCGTCGCCACTGGGTCGACGCCGTCAAGGGCGATTAACCCTTTTGGTGCACGCGATCTCTTCTGCTTCTTTGCGAGAAGGCTACCCATATTTATATGTGTGGACTTTTTGCTACAAATCGATTCGGGGGACAATTTCGCATGGCGAAAACGCCGTCTTTTGACGCCAGAACCGAAAAGCTGCGTGCCGAGGCGCGGACGGTGCAGGAACTCTGTGCGCAACTGGCAAACGCGCTCTGCATTCCATTCGATGAGGCGCCGAAAACGGCTTTCCAATCTGAAGCGCGGGAGCTTGCCGAGCTTCGAGATTTGATACGAGCGCTTGAAACTGATATTCTGGAGGTTGTCTCCGGTTTGGGAGCGTCCACTCAAGCCGCTTATGCCGCTTTTGATAAAGTGGAAGAAGTGTCATGGCGTGAGCAATTCTTTGGGTTTTTTATCAAGCGCAACCCCACATCGTTCAAAGCCTTGCGATTGAAAAAGCTTATCGTTGCGGAGACGGCGAAAACCATTCTTCTTCAGGCGGCTGCTGTTCATGACGTCTTTCAGCGCCGTAAGGATGCCGCAGCATCACTGGTGGTAAGCGTTGAACCGGAACTCGTTGCAAGTATGGAAGAACGGCGCGTCATCGTGTCCAAGATGGATGATGCACGCCAGCGAGACAAAAGTCTCGTGGCATCGCTTGCGACGCTGAACCGAAAAATACAAGATGCCAGTGACGTAACGCGGCTTTCCCAGTTGAGACTTGAAGAAGCAGAGCTTTCCGCAGAGCGCGAGATGGTGTTGGGGCAGCGCGACACGCTGCGCAAAATGCACGACGTTCTGGATCGGCAGGCAATTCTTCTTGGAGATATGATCGATCTCCAGAATGAAGCGATTGCTCTGCATACGCTGTTGCTCAACAAGGTCAACGTCGAGGCCGAGCGGTGCATACAGCTTTATGACGCTGCATTTGGATCGCTTGACCCGCTTCTGGCCGAGGCAAAACCGTCTGTTCACACGGATGTTTCCACACCGATGTCACTTGCTGTCTTTCAGGGCTTGCTGACTTTGCATTCCCAAGGCGCCATTACCATGCAGGATATTGAGCAACGAAAGGGACGGGTTGATGAAGCACTTGCTCAGCGCGCAGGAAGCGTCTCCAGCGCCCCCGTGTAGGCCAGTCTTCGTAAAAACGTGACCCATCCGTTGTATCGTCGGCAACGGCAACCATATGTGAGTGACATCAGGTCTCGCGAGGGATCCCGAAATACTGCTACGGGTGAAGCGTTCCGGGCTGTCAACATGCGGAGCGCCCGCAACACAGATTTGTTATTTTGAGGCAAAGTACCAGAAAGATCGCAGCTGGTCTTCCGGTCGTTGCGCTAAGGAGATTTGAACGATGCTCGATCCGATTGTCGCGTTTTTCAGGCGCGTGTTTACAGCGTTCGGAAGAGGGATCTCCATCGTGATCGCGGGGCTTTTGTGGCCTTTTCGTGCCGCCAATGGCTGGTATTCTGACCGGGCACTGATGGTAAAGGCACCGATTGCAGCTGCGCTCGTCATTCTGGTTGGTCTTTATGGCTACTTCTTCTGGCAGACCCAGGTCTGGACGAACTTCAATCCTGACTATGTAGCGACGTACAAATTTGCCGAACGCAAGGAAAGCGCCGGGCAGGAATTACCGGCGCAGCCCGCTGCGGGTGCGGATGCTACAGCCACTGCCGTTCCCACCAAGAGCTGCCAGCGCTCGGCCATTGTTGATGTTGCAGCAGACCTGATTGACTACAATGTTGATCAGAACGCCTGGATTTCATCCATGCTGCTCTATCGTGTCGGGCTTTTCGGGATTGATTGGGACAGTACGCCGTTTCTGGACAACAAGGCTTCCTTCCAGCGGGGCGTCAACCAGGCTGTGCGCCGCACCTCTGTGGAACTGGTCGATTCTCTTGGTCGCGTTCGCGGAACATCGGGTGTCGATGGCGATCTGCAAAGCGCACGCGGCAATCTCCAGTTCGATGAATATTCCTGGTATTTCGGCTTGAACCCCTTCGGCCCGAAGACGCCAAGCCCAAGTTATTACCGCTCTGCCGCCGAGAGCTTAAGAAAGTTCAACGCCAATCTGTCGTTGTGCAATTCCGTTTTCGACGGCCGTGCCGACAACCTCATCCAGTTTGTCGACCGTATTGCCAACGACATCGGTGGCACATCTGCCATTCTGCGGGAACGCTCGGAAAACTATAATGGCGGCTGGTTCGATACGCGTGCGGATGACCGCTTCTGGTTCGCATACGGGCAGCTCTATGGCTACTACGGCATTCTGTCGGCTGCTGGTGCAGACTTCTCACAGGTCATTCGCGAGCGTAACCTGACAAGTTTGTGGAACGACACGTTGCTGCAAACCCGCGCTGCACTGCGCATTCAACCAATGATCATTTCCAATGGTGACGAAAGCGGCTGGATCATGCCATCGCATCTGGCAACCATGGGCTTTTATGTTTTGAGAGTGCGTTCCAATCTGGTGGAACTAAGATCCGTTCTGGATCGATAATCGTCTGGAGACGACTGGCGCTTCGCACGAGGGGCGCCAGTTGATCAGTTGATCAGCTTCAGGCGAATGGCTTTCGCCACCAGCTGTGTGCGATTCACACAATCCAGTTTGCGGATAGCATTATTCAAATAAGCGTTGATCGTGTGGTCGGAGAGCGTCAGAATCTGGCCAATCTCTGCGGATGTTTTGCCCTGAGAGGTCCAGCGGATGACTTCGAGTTCGCGCTTGGTCAAATTGCGCGGCGCAACCATTTCTGCACGGCGCATGCGATCGTAGACGTCGAAAGCATGCAGCGCAATCATGCCGATCTCGTTGAAGGTTCCCTGGTCGGGTTCAGACCGATCTCCATCGAAGCGCAGAATGTGACGATCGCCGCTGAAGGCGTTGATCGGTATCATCAAGCCGTTCACGATGCCGAACTGGCGCATCAGGTCGCTCATCGGCTTCGGGTAACACGCGCGACTGGAATCGTCATCCAAAGACCAGTATTGCGGCATCAGGGAGTCCGCAACCCGCAGCAAAACCGGGCAATATTGCAGAAAGACATTCTGGTCGAACTCACGGACGAAGCGGACGGGGATCGTGCTTTCGATAACAACGCCGGCCAGCAGAATTTCATCAGACTTCGGAACTCGCATTAACGTGGCGTGAGTGTATCCGAATTCCACCGCAACGGTCTGAAGGACCTGGAGCCACTGGGGTCGGCTTTCCGCAGCAGATATCTGTTTGCTCAGCAAAGGCTGCCGTTCGATTGTGATCATAAGTATTTTCGTTCGAGGACACGAGATATGTTAACGGTAACAAATATACGAAAAACCTTCAAATGCCACTCTTAATTTTTGGTTTTATTCCTGTTTCCTAACTTTTATTTTAAATATTTCAATTCAAATGGTTGCATGCGATTTCAAGAAATTTATCGGTGGGCATAAAAAACGCCGAAATCGCTCCGTGATGGTCAGTTGAACCATCCTTTTTCAGATATTTCTCGCAGCTTTGTGTCATTTTTCCTGAAACTGAATGTAAGAGACCGGAAATCCATTATATCTGTTGAGTTGCAGCTTACCAAAGCATCGTAACATTTTTGCAACTCAGTCCCTTGACGATAAATATGAGTCATCGAATCATATTTTAATTGTTGACAGTAAAAGTCATGTTTTATACTGCTCGATTGCGGCCAAACCGTAAAAATTAGGGGTATTTTATCGGGTCACTCCGCGGCAGCGCATCACGCTGTCGCATGCTTTCGTGTGCCCGAATTCAGGGGTGAATGATGATGAATGGGCTTTCCAAATCCGCTTTGCTTGTCAGCACGGCGATGGTTCTTCTTTCCGTTAATGTGGTCAATGCACAGCAGACCGCGGACCAGAGCGACGCCAATGGCGCGACGGTGCTGGAGCGAATTATTGTCAAGGGAAAGCGGGTTAAGGCAGGAGATGCCGCTGGCGATACGCCATTGGCAAGCACGACGGGTGCCACCGAAATCCGTAGGAAAGACATCGGCAGCCTGAAGGATCTTGGCAAGACGACAGAAGCGGGCGTGGATTTCGTCAACTCCAAGCCTGGTAAGCCGGGCGGCCTTTTCATACGAGGATTGGGCGGCGCGCGCGTCACCACGCTGATCGACGGCATCCCTGTCCCGTTTTTCGAGAACTTCGCCCGTCAAGGGCAGGCAACGACAACGCTGAGCAATACCAGTTCCAGCTTCGATTTCTCGTCACTGTCGTCGATCGATGTGGTTCGCGGTGCCGATTCCAGCCGGGTCGGTTCTGGCGCCCTGGGTGGCGCGCTGGTACTGCGTACCCTGGAGGCCGACGATCTCATCTCCGGCGACAAGGACTGGGGTGGCGTTGCCAAAACAACCTATGACAGTGAGGACAAAAGCATCGGCGGGTCGGTCGCTGTTGCCAAGAAAATAGAGAACACGTCCGTTCTGTTCCAGGGGTCCTACAAACGTGGGAATGAAGTGGATAACCGCGGAAGCGCAGATATTTACGGCACCCGCCGCACGACACCCAATCCGGGCGATACGTATGAAAGCAACCTGCTGTTCAAGGTCAGGCAGGATTTGGAAAGTGGACACAGCATTGGTTTGACAGCGGAACGGTTCTCACTGCGTACGAGAACCGACCTCAAAACCCTGCAGGGCACCAGTGTCTCCGGCTCCACTTACCGGATCGACGATTATGATGGCCATGAGGACACTGAACGCGACCGCGTATCTCTGGATTACAAATACGAGGCACCATCGACGGACGGCGTCATCGATGCGGCTGATTTGTCCCTTTACTGGACGCGTCTCGACAAGGTTTCCGGTGCTGGCGACCGTTTGACCAACAACTCGCTCTATATTCGTGAAGACACTATGAGAGATAGTCGCTTCGGGCTTGTCGGCGGTCTTGAATCCGGGTTCGACCTTGGCGGCATCAGCCACACCATTCGGTTTGGCGGTAACGCCTGGACGTCTGATTTCACTGACTCCGTTTACATCAATACGGGCGGATCTTCCTCCGCGTCCCAGTCTGATATGCCGAATGTCAGCGGGAAAAGTCTCGGCGTTTATCTGGAGGACGAACTTGCTTTCGGCAACGGCGGCTTCAAGCTGACGCCCGGCATACGGTTCGATGCCTATGATTACGATCCAGATGGATCGGTCTCGACCAACAGCGGCTACAATACATTCGGCTTGCCCTCGGGCAACAATGGCTCACGCTTCTCTCCAAAGCTTCTTGCCACCTATGACCTGACACCAGAGGTTCAGCTCTTTGCCCAATGGGCCATGGCGTATCGCGCGCCGACCGTCAACGAACTCTATCTCAACTTCTCCAACATCAGCTCCGGCTACGCTGTCATTGGCAATTCATCCTTGGACCCAGAAACCAGCAATGGTTTTGAACTCGGTGGCCGATATGACGATGGCGATCTTTCGAGTAGCGTGACGCTGTTTCATAACAAATACAAAAACTTCATCGAACAGGTCACGACGACGACAACCCTTTTCCCCGGCTTCGGTGGGAGAGGCAATGGTTCGCTCTTCACCTATCAAAATCGGGAAAACGTTGAGATATCTGGCGTAGAAGCAAAGGTCCGCAAGGATTTGGCGAATGGCTTTTTCGCGCATGCCTCGCTTGCCTATGCCTATGGCAAAGACACGGATACCAACGAATTCATTCGAACGGTCGCACCGTTCAAGTCCATCGTTGGTGTTGGCTACGCTGAGGAAAGCTGGGGCTCGGAATTTACCGGCATCTTTTCGTCGCACATGCGTGATGACGCAGCGGCGAGCACTTTCGATGCGCCGGGCTACGGCATCTTCAACCTGACCGGCTGGTGGGAGCCCGAACAGACGAAGGGCCTGCGTGTTCAAGCCGGTGTCTATAATCTCTTCGATCGCAAATACTGGAATGCAGTCGGCGTCAGGGACATCAACCCGAACACGGTTTCCAGCGTGAACCAGCCCGTCGATTTCTATTCCGAGCCGGGTCGTTCGTTCAAGATTTCGCTCACACAGACATTCTAATGAGGACTGGCTAATGAGGACTGGCTAATCAGGATTTGCCAATCAGGATTTGAGTGAAAAAAGAAAGGCGGGGCTTTGGCTCCGTCTTTTGACGTTTATCGGCAATACAGATATCCGCCCTTGCGCTCCAAGACGTCCAGGTGCAGGTGGTCCTGGTGGGTGGCGTCGCTGCCGGGAGAAAGTACGGTACGGAAGAACAGACAGGCGGCGGTGGTGATGGTGCGCTGAAAAGCACCTTCCATGGTGCCGTCTTCCGAACGTGGCTTCATGACCAGTGGTTCGCCCTTGTCGAAGGTCATGGTCGCAATGTCGACGGCGCTGCCTTTGGCGTGTTCGGAAATCTTGCCTGTTTCGGCGCTGTTGCGGTTACGGCAGATGTAGGTGGAGGCATTGCCGAAGGCGGTGACTTTTTTGTCGGGCATAGCGATTGCCGCATTGGGTACCACGACGTTCTTTGCCCAGCGCGAGAGCGCCAGTGCCGTTTCGCATCTCATCGTGCCCTCTGGCTCCAGCTTGATGCCCGGAATGACGGTGGATAGTTCCAAAGGAGATGCGATGCCACATCCATCCTCTTCACCCGTGATCGGCGGGAGTTCCTTGAACTCCGCACCCAGCTGTTTTAGTTCCGCCAGGCAGGCTTTCAACTCTTCGGGGTTTTCTGCCTTTACAGGATCGCGAGGAGGCTCTTCCGGCTTTTTGTCCTCCTCTTTTTTGCTGTCTTCAGGTCTTGCAGGCGATTGAGGCTTTTCTTCTGGTTTAGGCACTCCATTTTCCGCAGGAGGGGGCGCGGGTTTCTCTTCTTCTTTTTTCTTGTCTGCCGATTCAGGTACGGGCGTGGTGTCTTGCTGCGCAGGCTTGGGCTGAGGGACCGGCACATCCTGCGGCGGTTGTGCGGCGGAGATCAGCAGCGTGCTGGCTGCGAGTATCATGAGACGATGAAGCATGTGACCGGTCGTTCCCCCATTGCGGCTCACCCACAACGTTTCAATATGCTTTCGGTTCAAATCCGCTTGCCAATAGGCTCGGTTGGCGCTAACAATTTTCGTCATGAACACACGGTCGAAGAACATTGCAATCTGGTGGTGGGGCAGCTTAACGCGGCCTTGAGCACCCATGTCCTTAGACTAAGTCCAAGCCGCCCGAATTTTCAGGCGGCTTTTTTGTTGTTATGCCGCCTGTCATCGGGCTTTAGAAACGGGAAGCAGAATAGATGGTAACAATTATTCAGGATGACGGGTCTGAAACATACGAGACCAGAGGCGGGGTCAAAGTCACGCGCCAGCGTCGCGCTGCCGATTACGCAACGGCCATCGATAGCTACGTGACCGGACTCGACGAACGTCGTGGCGCCGTGTTTTCGTCCAACTACGAGTATCCTGGCCGTTACACCCGTTGGGACACCGCGATCATCGACCCGCCGCTCGGCATTTCCTGTTTCGGCCGTACGATGTGGATCGAAGCCTACAACGGTCGTGGTGAGGCGTTGCTGTCTCTCATTACGGAGAAGCTGAAGGCCACGCCGGATCTGACGCTTGGGACGTCAACATCGAAGCGTCTGGACCTCGTCGTCAACGAGCCTGACCGTATCTTCACCGAGGAAGAACGCTCGAAAATCCCGACCGTGTTTACGGCCCTGCGGGCAATCGTTGATCTCTTCTACTCCAGCGCGGATGCGGCCATCGGTTTGTTCGGTGCTTTCGGGTACGACCTGGCCTTCCAGTTCGACGCCATCAAGCTCTCGTTGGAGCGCCCGGAAGACCAGCGCGACATGGTTCTGTTTCTGCCGGACGAAATCCTTGTCGTCGATCACCATCAGGCAAAGGCCTGGATCGACCGTTATGACTTCGAGAAAAATGGCATCACAACACATGGCAAGTCGCAGGATATCGCGCCGGAACCCTTCGTGAAGACAGACAGCATCCCCCCGCGCGGGGATCATCACCCTGGCGAATATTCGCAGCTGGTGACGAAAGCGAAAGAAAGCTTCCGGCGCGGCGATCTGTTTGAGGTCGTGCCTGGCCAGAAGTTCATGGAGCGTTGCGACAGCAATCCATCGGCCATTTCGCGCCGCCTGAAAGCCATCAATCCATCTCCATATTCGTTCTTCATCAACCTCGGTCATCAGGAATATCTGGTGGGTGCATCGCCGGAAATGTTTGTGCGTGTCTCCGGTCGCCGCATCGAGACGTGCCCGATTTCCGGCACCATCAAGCGGGGTGAAGACCCGATCGCCGATAGCGAGCAGATCCTCAAACTGCTGAATTCCAAGAAGGACGAATCTGAGCTCACCATGTGTTCGGATGTGGACCGTAACGACAAGAGCCGCGTATGCGAACCCGGCTCGGTCAAAGTCATCGGTCGTCGCCAGATCGAGATGTATTCGCGCCTCATCCACACGGTGGACCACATCGAAGGCCGCCTGCGTGACGACATGGATGCGTTTGACGGCTTCCTGTCACACGCGTGGGCGGTGACCGTGACAGGCGCGCCGAAGCTGTGGGCCATGCGCTTCATCGAGGCTCATGAGAAGAGCTCTCGCGTCTGGTATGGCGGTGCCATTGGTATGGTTGGCTTCAACGGCGATATGAACACTGGAATGACGTTGCGCACCATTCGCATCAAGGACGGTATTGCGGAAGTGCGGGCAGGGGCGACGTTGCTCAATGATTCCAACCCGCAGGAAGAAGAAGCCGAAACCGAACTGAAGGCATCTGCCATGATTGCAGCTATCCGCGATGCGAAAGGGCAGAACTCTGCGGCAACGCAGCGGGCTTCCGCCAAGGTCGGTACCGGGTTGAAAATCCTGCTGGTCGATCACGAAGACAGTTTCGTGCACACGCTCGCCAACTATTTCCGCCAGACCGGTGCCACGGTTTCGACCGTGCGTTCGCCAGTCGCGGCCGAAGTCTTCGACCGTTTGCAGCCGGATCTCGTGGTTCTGTCTCCGGGGCCTGGCAATCCCAGCGACTTCGATTGCAAGGCAACGATCAAGGCTGCACGTTCGCGTGATTTGCCGATCTTCGGTGTGTGCCTTGGGTTGCAGGCGTTGGCGGAAGCATATGGCGGCGAGCTTCGCCATCTCGCCATCCCGATGCACGGCAAGCCATCGCGCATCCGCGTGCTGGAACCGGGCCTCGTCTTCTCTGGACTGGGCAAAGACGTCACCGTTGGTCGTTACCACTCGATCTTCGCTGACCCGGCAACGCTCCACCGTGATTTCATCATCACCGCAGAAAGTGAAGATGGCACGATCATGGGCATCGAACATTCCAAGGATCCCATAGCTGCCGTACAGTTCCACCCGGAATCGATCATGACACTGGGTGGCGATGCTGGCATGCGGATGATCGAAAACGTGGTGACGCATCTGGTGCGCAAGGCGAAAACCAAAGCGGCCTAACGTGCGTAAAGACTGACAGCGGCGTTACAAGATGCCGCTGTTTTCCAGACCACGTGGATGATGCTGTTGAAAGTCTTCAAATATCTTTGCATCGCCACGGCGCTGATCCTGACTGGCATCGTCGCCGGCACCGTGTTGCCTCGGCCCATCATCGGCGACCATTCGACAAATGCGGAGGGCACGTCCCGCCGGGTCCTGATCCTCAGCAATCCCATCCACACCGATATCGCCTTGCCTTTGGACGCAGAACTGCTGACGCAGTTCGGGTTTCTGCGCGATGGACACCTGGAAATCGATGATCCCCGCGTTCGATACTTGGTCTTCGGCTGGGGTGGGCGAGCTTTCTACACGCAGACGCCGACATGGGCCGATCTGAAGCCGCTGCCTTTGTTCAAAGGTCTGACACTCGACAATTCGGTCATGCATGTCGCACTTGCAGGGGATATTCCTGTGACAGATGCAAGTGTCACGTCGCTTGATCTTTCGGTTGATGAATATCGGAAGCTGATCGATTTCATCGTCGGCAGCTTCACCTATTCGCAGAAAAAGCCAATCCCGCTGCCCGGACAATCTTACGGCAGGGACGACGCCTTTTTCGAAGCGAAGGGATATTTCAATGCCTTGCTCGGCTGCAACACATGGACGGCGGCGGCGTTGCGATACGCAGGTCTGCAAACCGGATGGTGGACGCCGCTGCCGCCGCTTCTCACCACGTCGCTGCGGCTTCACAACGGCGCGGAAACATTCTCAGTCATTGCGCCAGCTCCCTGAAACATCGCGCATTCTTGAAATTGACAAATTGCATTTGGTAGCGTCAATTTTCTCATCGTCTTATGTCGGTGAGCGGAAATAATTTAACGGGGATATGAGGAGCTTGCGTAAAATCCTATTGCAGTTCCAAGTGTTGGCAACGTTGCTCGCTGTCGGCATCCAGCCCCTTTGGGCTGATGAGCGTGAGGCTGGAGCGAAGACGCTTCTTCTTCCGATCTATCCGTTATGGCTTGCACAGGCAGGACTGTTTTCCTCTGATCAGGCTCTGAAACAAAAAATGACGGATCAAGCCATCGCGGGTCTTGCAAAGCAACTACCAAGTGATTGTGACGAAACGCGAATGAGGCGGGATCTTTGCGGCATCAAGCCTGTACGTGTTCCATCGTCGTCAATGAACCCAACGGTTTACGTGCAGGAAACACTAGGCATTCAGACGGTTGATTTCAAACCGCTGAAACGCGGCGATCTCATAGTGCATAAGGCTCGGTTTGGAGGGGCGTCTGTCACGTCTGCGCTGACAAGGCTTATTGGTCTTCCGGGAGAAACAATAGAGATGCGCGATGGCGCGGTCTTCGTGAATGGGTTGGAGTTTACACAAAAAAGTGAAAACAAAGGGATTGACAGTGAGTGGGGTCCATTGAATCTCGTCCGGGAAACAACGCCGGAGGGAGCGACCTATGAGATCGCGTTGCAGGATGGAAATACCTCTGGAATCGTTCAAGACTTTGGTCCAGTCACTCTTCCGTACGATCGTTACTTTGTCCTTGGCGACAATCGCGGCAATTCCGTTGACAGCCGGTATCCCGAGCAACTGAACGAAGACGGGATGGTTGCTGCAAAAGATATCGAAGGCGTTGCCATTGTCGTGCTCGTATCCAAGAGTGTGGACCGTGTTGGTGTGCCGCTGCGGTAAATTGACCGCCGCAAACCCTTGACCTAGCTGTCACTTTCAATCATAGAAGCCGCATAAATGAACCGCGCGCACGGACACCTCCGTGCGCGCGGTTCATGCGTTTTGGGGTCCATTTCTGCAATTCATTCGCATCCGCACGGGGTTAGGTCATGAACGAACAGGGGAACACGCTCGTCAGGAAACTGGCGTTTTGGGGCATCCCGTTTTCCATTACGGTGCTGTGCCTCAAGCTTCTGGCATGGTGGGTCACCGGTTCGGTGGCGCTGCTGTCTGATGGCCTCGAATCCACGGTCAATGTCGTTGCGGCCTTCATCGCCTATTTCGTCATTCGCTACGCGCAAAAGCCTGCCGATGACGATCATCAGTTCGGCCACCACAAGGCGGAATATCTGTCGGCTGTGGTCGAGGGGGTGCTGATCGTCGTAGCCGCCCTCCTGATCGTGAAAGAGGCGTGGGGTGGCTTGATGGCCCCGCATTTGCCGGATGCCCCGGCGCTGGGCCTTGCCATCAATGCCTTTGCCGCCATTCTCAACGGTATCTGGGCTACGGTGTTGATCCGTGTCGGCAAGAAACATTCCTCACCCGCGCTTCTGGCAGATGGTCACCATATCATGTCGGATGTCGTCACATCCGGCGGTGTCCTGATTGGTCTCGTACTGGCGATTGCAACGGGTTACGCCATTCTCGATCCGGTTCTTGCCCTCGTCGTCGCCATCAACATCCTGTTTCAGGGTTCCAAGGTCATCATGCATTCACTTGGCGGTCTCATGGACCGGGCGGTGGAGCCGGAAGAAGATGAGGTCATCAAGAGGGCGATTGCGGAGAATTCTGCTGGCCTGCTGGGTGTGCACGATCTGAAAACCCGCAGGGCAGGGGCGGTTGCCTTCATCGATTTTCATGTCGTCGTGCCATCTGCCATGTCTGTCGGCGCGGCACATGATATTTGCGACCGGCTGGAAGATGCCATAAAGGAAGCGGTGCCAGGTGCTGTGCTGGCCATTCATGTGGAGCCTGAGAGCGAACAGGCGCATGGCGTTCGGGTAGAGTTTCAAGAGCTAGGAGTTTGAACCATGTCAGTCACGGATGTATCCGGCCTGTCGCAACTGGGTGCGCAAGTCGCTTCCCCTGAAAGTCCTGAAAAGGCCGTTCTGGAAAAAGTGCCGAACGGCAATGCCGGAACGGATTATGTCGTGCGCTTCACCGCGCCGGAATTCACGTCTTTATGCCCGATGACCGGACAGCCGGATTTCGCCCATATCGTCATCGATTACATTCCGGGTGAGTTTCTCGTTGAATCCAAATCGCTAAAGCTGTTTCTGCACGCTTTCCGAAACCACGGTGCCTTCCATGAAGACTGCTCGGTCTATATAGCCAAGCGACTGGTCGATCTTTTGCAGCCGAATTGGCTCCGCATCGGTGCCTATTGGTACCCACGCGGTGGCATTCCCATCGATGTGTTCTGGCAGACGGGTGCGCCACCGGACGGCGTTTGGCTGCCGGAGCAGGGCGTCGCGACCTATCGCGGTCGCGGCTGACCCGAACCTTCAGCCGTTACACGAACGAGCCGCCGTCGCCTGAATCGAAGTCCGTATCGTCGCTCCCGTTGTCGTAATCCACCTGTTGTGCGCCAGTGTCGTCTTCATTGCTGGCCACATCCTGCTGTGGCTTGTCGTCATCGCCATAGTAGTTATTGATCACGGTTTCTTCGACCGGAGCCGCGCCAGCTCCGGCTCCCCCCACGGCGGAACCCCAGCCTGTCGATGCGACATGGTTGGAAAAAATACCACTCAGCGAATTGGCAAGCAGCATGCCGCCAGCCACACCGGCTGCGGCACCCAGGGCACCCTGGAGGAAGCCGCCGCCACCGCTGGGGCGACCGAATGCGGATGGCTGTTGGCCGCTCCAGGGTCCAGTCGGCTGGGGGGCATCGTTTTTGTTTCGCCCCCATGGCCCCTGTGTCTGTCCAGATGTATCGTTGCGATAGCTCGGAGAGGCGCTAGGGAGAGGTGCCGTTGCCTGTTGCTGGTTACCACCGAAAATCGAGCTGAGGAAACCGCCCTGCTGTGCCTGCTGCGGTGCAGCGTTGCCGCTTTCCAGCTGATGGATGCGGTCTTCCAGCTCGCAAATATGCGCTGCCGCAGCCTCCAATCCCTTTTCCTGCACGATGACGGCTTGAGCAAGATAATAGGGGGAGGCGGGCTGGTCCCGAACGGCTTGATTGATCAGCGCTTCGGCTTCCGTGTCGCGTGGAGTGGAGGACGCGGATTTGACCCTGTCGAACAGGGATTTGAGCAGTTGGGTTTCTTCTGGTGACATTGGTAGCCTCCTTGGCATGTCGCGAAACGCACACCAAGGAGTTAGGGTTCAATTTCGGCTTTTAAAAGCTGATCCATCCTTACATTTTTGTAAGGATGGAGTTCTCGGGCTCAACCGCCAAAAACGAGCGAAAGTCCCGCCAGAACCGTCATGCCGCCGACGACGCGGGTGGCAACCGCGCCGAGTTTGGCAATGGCCAGTCCCAGCGCAACGCCTGCGAGGTGAAGGAATGCTGTTGCAATGACGAAGCCGACTCCGAATTGAAATGCGCCCGCGCTTCCCAATTCGCCACCATGTGCGTGACCATGGAACAGGGCAAATACGCCGACAATCCCAGCTGCAACGCTGATCGGGACGCGTGTTGCCATGGCTACCAAAAGGCCCAGTGCAATGACGGAGGCTAGAATAGCCGGTTCGACGAATGGCAGATGGATGCCACCCAGCGCCAGCAGGAAGCCAATGGCCATGGTGCCGACGAAAGCAGCGGGGATAATGAGAAGTGCTGCGTCCTTACCCTTCGATATGGCGATTTGCGATGCCCAGATGCCTACGGCGACCATGACCAGAATATGATCGGCACCAAAAAGCGGGTGGGAAAGACCGGCCATGAAGGATCCGTGCTCTTCCGGATTGAGATGGGCAAAGGCCGGCAATGCAGTAAGGCCAAGCGTTGCGGCAGTGAGTGAAAGTCTTTTGAACATCGTTCCCTCTCGAATATTTTACAGATGGAGCAAGAGGCGCTTGGGTCGCCGGACAAAACCCCACAACGAACGATATCGCAGTAACAAAGTGCCTGTCCATGCGTCATTTGACGGTGCCCTGTTTATTAAGCAGTTCGGCGCCTTGTCTTTTTCGCTCATTGTTTTACGAAACAAATCACACTATGTCCGGTAGGTAATGAAATACGTTGGAGACCGCCACATGAACGAAGACGAAGACGACAAGAGCAAGGAACTGCCGATCGGCAAGGAAACGGAAGCGAATCTTTTCAAGTCGCGTTCGATCTTCATCTATGGCGGCATCACGCAGGAATTAGCGCAGAAGGTTTGCACGCAGCTCGTCGCTCTTGCCGCAGCTAGCGACGAAGATATTCGCGTTTACGTGAATTCGCCCGGCGGTCACGTCGAATCCGGCGATAGCATTCACGACATGATCAAGTTCATCAAGCCGAAGGTCTACATCATCGGCACAGGCTGGGTTGCGTCTGCCGGCGCTCTGATCTATGTGAGCGTTCCTAAAGAGCGTCGTCTTTGCCTGCCAAACACCCGCTTCCTGCTTCACCAACCATCCGGCGGCACGCGTGGGATGGCATCCGATATCGAAATCCAGGCCCGCGAAATCATCAAGATGAACAAGCGCCTGATCACGATCTTCTCCAAGGCAACCGGCCAGACGGAAGAAAAGATCGCCAAGGATATCGATCGCGATTACTGGCTGGGTGGCGAAGAGGCCAAGGAATACGGCCTGGTTGGTCGTATCGTTGAGAGCCAGTCGGAACTCTGAGAGTTCAGCAGTCGAATTTCCAAGCCCGCGTCGGTCTCGAGCCAGCGCGGGTTTTTTATTTTTGCGATGCACCTACCTGCTTCATGTCTGCTGCCGTTGTCTCGATAACCAGGGTCCCGCGATGTGTGTCATTGGCACCTTCAGCGTGCTTGGGCGCGACCTGCGCCTTGCCAAACCACTCGGCCAGCGTCATCCGGCCCGTCTTCGGTGGTGGCTGGCGAATGAACTCTGCAATTTCCGCCCTCCATACCCTGAAGCTGAAACGGAAGCTCCAGCGCATATGTCTGCGCAGCTCCCGATCGCGGTGAAACAGAATGCGCAACAGCGCGCGCGGACGACAGTGAACGGCCACCTCCAGCAATTTGACCATCGCAAAGATCATGGCCGGTGACAGGTGGCGTGACGACAGCAACTGGTGCCGGTAATCCCACTTGCTGCGGTCGGTTTCGATGACACGGCGCTCGCCGTTCTCCGCCGTCCAGTCGGACCAGCTGTGCGGCGTCAGATACATGGCATTCAGTAAATCCGGGTCGTAGAGGCTGATCTGGCGCAAGGCACGCAGGTAATCAGCCAACCTTTCTTCTTCGAAGCCGACGATGTGGCCGAGCATCGATAGAATGCCATGTTGCCGCAGAAGCGCGACCGCCTGTTGGTCTTCCCTTGTGGTTGAGCCCTTACGGATGGCTGCAAGCGTTGTCGGATCCGTGGTCTCGATGCCCATCAGCACACAGATCATGCCCGCTTTCTTCATCAACGGCAGGAGATCGGCATCGCGGACGATGTCGGTCGCGCGGATCGTTGCAAACAGCCTCACCGGAACATTCTCTTCGACCAGCGCCTCCAGGAATTCGCGCCACAGCCGTTTCGAGGATGTCGGGTTTTCATCGGCGAGGTCTACAAAGCAAATGCCGTGGGTGCGATGCAGCCAGGCGATTTCGGCGGCGACCGCTTTGGGGGATCGATACCGCCAGCGGCTCCAGAACTGGTATTGGCCGCAATAGTTGCAGCGGTGAGGACAGCCACGCGAAAACTGGACAATGGCTGCGCGACCAATGCCAAAGCATTGATAGAGGTCCCAGTTTTCGATCAGCTCCCAACCGATCCGCCAGTCGTTAAGGTCCTTGATTGTGGCGGCAGGTCTGGTTTCGACATGAGCGCCTTCTTGCCGGTAGACAATGCCTGGAACGGTACTGGGTGACACGCCGTCCGAGAGTGCCTGCACCAGCGCCAAGGTGGTCGCTTCGCCTTCACCCTTGATGATGATGTCCACCGACGGTTCGCCCGTCATGATGGCTGCCGCATGATAGGTGGGGTAGACGCCGCCATAGACCGTCAAAGCTTGCGGACAGGCGCGCTTGGCAGCATCGAGAACGAGAATGCAGGCGGGATGTGCAGGGGTCGAGCCAGCGTGCCCTGTCATCACCATATCCGGCGCGAAATCGACTATGGCTTCTTCGATCTCATCTGCGGTCATATGGTGGCGTTCCGCGTCGACCAGGCGGCACTCATGTCCGGCATCGATCAAAGGTCCGGCGACGCAAAGAAGGCCGAATGGGATCTGATGGCCAACACCACGGGAGGTGAGAGAGATGTAGGGTGGATTGACGAAGAGTATACGCATGACGGTTCCCTTCAGTGCTCGTCCGCCGGCACCACTGGTTCAGCGGCCACACCTTATTTGCAACCATAAATAAAGTTTTCTACCGGGCGTTTATGTCGCGGTGTCGACTCAGCGTCAAACAAAAAACCGCATTGGCGAGGCCAATGCGGTTGGGTTCGATGTGGATTGACCTTAGCTCAAGGAATGAGACGGCTTTCCCGCAAGGATTTGAACAGAGCGAAAAACGCATCGTCTGTCGGTTGATATTCCTTGAAACCCAAACGGCGGCTCTTGCCTATATCGGTCACGACCTCGATGGGACGACCGAGATCGGCATCCGTGTGCCATGGTGATGCCAGGCGGCTGAGGTCGGGTTCGGCCAGATTTTCGCGCAGGGCAATCTCGTTCCAGATCTTTGCATCATCTTTCATCTGCTCTTCAAGAGGCATGACCGTGCCATCGAAAGGCGCTGGTTCAATGCCAAACCAGTCGGCGATACGCCCCCACATCCAGCTCCAGCGGAAAACATCGCCGTTGACGACGTTGAATGCCTCGTTCCTCGCTTCTGGCGTTTCTGCCGCCCATAGCAATTGCTTGGCCAGAAGATTGGCATCCGTCATGTCCGTCAGACTGTTCCATTGCGCAGCCGAGCCGGGGAAGCGGAAGGGGCGGCCGGTTTCTTTGCACAAGGTTGCATAGACCGCCAGTGTCGTGCCCATATTCATTGCGTTGCCCACGGCTTGCCCGATCACGGTGTGGGGACGATGCACACTCCACGAAAAGCCGTCGCGCTCTGCTGCGGCAAAGACTTCGTCTTCCTGCGCATAGTAGAAGTTTTCCACATCGAGACGGCCCTGTTCCTCGCGGAACGGCGTCTGTGGCAGAGTGCCTTTTCCATAGGCCTCGAATGGTCCGAGATAGTGCTTCAGGCCAGTGACCAGCGCCACGTGACGCGTTGATTTGCCTGGGCTCAAGCCATCCAGCAGATTGCGCACCATGGCGGAATTGACGCGAATGTTTTCGGCTTCGCTGTCCTGCCGTGCCCATGTGGTGATGAAGACGGCGTCCGGCCGCACATCGTTGAGCGCCTTTGCCGTATCGGCCGCGTTCTGCAAATCGGCAGCAACCGGAATAACGCCGTTCTGATCGGTGGGGCGGCGTGAAAGACCGTAGACTGTCCAGCCCTCGCTCAGCAAAAGATTTGCGGTTGCGCTGCCGACAATCCCGCTTGCACCGACAACCAATGCCTTTTTCACCATCATCTCTCTCCTTTTTTGTTGAGACATAACTAGGCTTTCTTTGTAGCTGCGTGTAGACGGCACTGGTTGGGGACATGGATACCAAGAGGTGACCACGATGAAGCCGGGAAGCCACGAAGCAGAATGGCGTGAGGACTGTGCGCCCAGACGCGTGCTGGAACTCTTTTCTACCAAATGGACGAGCATGATTCTCCATACGCTGCACACCCTTCACGAGGGTACGGCGCGCACAGGCGTGCTGGAGAGAAGCCTGCCGGGCATATCCAAGAAAATGCTGACGCAGACGTTGAAGGAAATGGAGCGCACTGGGCTGGTGTCTCGCCATGTCTTTGAGACGAGACCGCCCGCCGTCGAATATCGCCTGACCCCACTTGGCAACCGTTTTGTCGAACCGGTCGAAATGCTCTATGCCTGGGGCAGGGATAATGCTGATGCGCTGGACGCATTGGGAGATCGCTCGACCTCCCGACGCTGAAAGCTGTCAGGCTTTGCCGGCCAGCCAGAGCGTATGACGCGCACCGCCGCGCTTGCCATTGGCGCGAACACTCATCGCATCTGTCGCGAAACCCGCCTGACGCAGGCGGCGCGTAAACGCAGCGTCCGGCCCTGACGACCACACTGCCAGCAAGCCTTTCGGTCTCAAGGCGGCCCTGGCGGACTGGAGACCCTCGCTATCATAGAGGCTGTCGTTGGAGGGGCGCGACAGGCCATCGGGACCGTTGTCCACATCCAGCAGAATGGCGTCATAGGCAGCTTTTTTCGAGCGGATGAGCACGCCGACATCACCGACATGGATATCGACGCGGGCATCATCCAACGTGCCCTTGTGCAGATCCGCCATCGGCCCACGCCCCCATTCGACAACGGCTGGTACCAGTTCGGCCACGGTGACGCGCGCATCGAGTGGCAACACACCCAGCGCTGCACGCAGGGTAAAGCCCATGCCCAGCCCGCCAATCAGGATACTCTGGTTGGGACGACCCGCAATGCGCTCGCAGGACAATGTCGCCAAAGCCTCTTCGGATCCGCTGAGACGGCTGTTCATCAGTTCGTTTGACCCGAGCATGATGGAAAATTCCTGGCCGCGCTGTTTAAGGCGCAGTTCGGTGCCATCACCGGGAATGGCCGCGCGGTCGAGTTCTATCCAAGGAAGCATCGGTGGTTCTCATCGTCTCGTTTGCAGGCGTCCTAACATGCGCTTGATGGTCAGAACAACATGGTACGGTCAAACCTGTGGTCCTCAGCATCAGATAGAACGGTCCTGCCTTCGTGTTCCTGGATGCGTAACCGAACGGCGCGGCATCGCCTTGCCAGCGCGGTTGTTTTTTGATCTGGGGTAGGGATCGTTTTGATAATCAATCTCCAGAGTTCCGTCATGCTGAAAGACTTTTCCGTTCAAGCCCTTTTTATGGGGTGCCTGACCGCTTTCGTTGGCTTCGCCAGTTCCTTCGCCGTTGTCCTTCAGGGGCTGAAAGGCGTCGGCGCGACGGACTTCGAGGCGGCGTCCGGTTTGATGGCGCTTTCGGTGTCGATGGGCATTTGCGCCATTGTGCTGTCCTCCATAACCCGCCTGCCAGTGAGTATCGCATGGTCCACACCGGGGGCAGCACTTCTGGCGACGACAGGCGTGATCGGAGGCGGATTTCCAGCCGCTGTCGGGGCGTTTATCCTTTGCGCTGCCCTAATCATCGTTGCAGGCCTCTTTCGCCCACTGGGCAAGGCGGTCGCATCCATTCCCGCACCCTTGGCCAATGCCATGCTCTCTGGCGTCATCATCGGCCTGTGTTTTGCACCCGTCAAAGCCATCGGCTTCAACGCAGCCCTTGGTCTGCCGATCATTCTGGCATGGATCGTGGTTGGCGCGTTCAAGCGGCTCTGGGCGGTTCCGGCAGCACTGGTTGCTTTCGTGCTGGTGATGATTTTTGGTGTCGAGATACCGTCTGGCGCTCTCGACAATGTGGTCCAATCTTTGACGCCGCCGATGGAATTCGTCATGCCGGTGTTCAACCTTCAGGCGTTGGTGTCGATTGCGTTGCCGCTGTTTATCGTCACCATGGCCTCCCAGAATATTCCGGGCATCGCGGTCTTGAAGGTTAATCATTACGACCCCAAGCCGGGGCAACTCTTCGCCGTTACGGGTTTTTTCTCGCTACTGTCAGCGCCGTTTGGTGGGCATGCCGTCAACCTTGCAGCCATAACGGCGGCCATGTGCGCGGGTGAGGACGCCCATGCCGATCCGAAACGGCGCTATTGGGCCTCCCTGATCGGTGGCGTCGGTTACGTCATTCTGGGTCTTCTAGCGGGCGTCGTCACCGCGTTCGTGGCATTGGCCCCGCCCATCCTCATTCAGGCGGTTGCCGGGCTTGCCCTTGTCGGGGCCTTCTCCGGCTCCGCCGTTGCCGCCTTCAAGGAGCCTGAAACCCGCGAAGCCGCCGCGATCACCTTCCTCATCACCGCATCGGGCTTGTCCTTCGGCGGCATTTCCGGCGCCTTCTGGGGATTGCTGGGCGGTGGGTTGATGATGGCTCTGACCCGTTTCGTGAAACGCGCGAAAAAATAAAGATGCGCTTGCAACTGAATATTCCGCCCCCTATAAGATTCGTATGACCAACGGCATCGCAACCATTTTCGGCATGAGCGCGCAGATTTCTGTGAAGCCTTCCGTATGCGGTGTACTCTCGCTTCTTAGCCTCGACCTTACACGCGGTTGCCGGGTCCAGTGAGGAGCGCCCGGCGGCCGAAAGTCCGCTGGCACGAATGCTCCTCAACTCGAAATCTCATTTCATACTGGATTTAAGGCCCGTTTGGGCGCGCATCGAAGCCGAGGCTTTTCAGCCCGCGATGCGTGGAAGGAGCAAGATTATGGACGCCAAGACCTCTCGGATTTCCAAGGGCATGCCGGACGCGAATGTGAAGTATCGCCCGTACCCGGTCATCGACATCAAGGACCGCACATGGCCCTCCAAGACCATCGACAAGGCACCGATCTGGTGTTCGGTGGACTTGCGCGATGGTAACCAGTCGCTGGTCAACCCCATGGGGCATGACCGCAAGGCGCGCATGTTCAAGCTGCTTCTGGAGATGGGCTTCAAGGAAATCGAAATCGGTTTCCCCTCCGCTTCGCAAACGGATTTCGATTTTGCCCGCTGGTGTGTGGAACAGGGCGGTGTGCCGGAAGATGTTTCGTTGCAGGTGCTGGTTCAGTGCCGCCCGGAATTGATCACCCGCACGTTTGAATCGCTGGAAGGTGCCAAGAACCCCATCATCCATTTCTACAATTCCACGTCGGAGTTGCAGCGCCGCGTGGTGTTTGCCAAGGATGTCCAGGGTATCAAGCAGATTGCCGTCGATGCCGCCAAGATGATCACCGATATGGCGGCCAAGGCCGGTGGCGGTTATCGCTTCGAGTACTCGCCGGAAAGCTTTACCGGAACGGAGCTGGAGGTGGCTTTGGAGATCTGCAACGCTGTCGTTGAAGTGGTGAAGCCGACGGCCGAGAACAAGCTGATCCTGAACCTGCCATCCACTGTGGAAATGGCGACACCAAACATTTATGCCGACCAAATCGAATGGATGTGCCGCAACATCGATAACCGCGAAAATGTCATCATTTCGCTGCACCCGCACAATGACCGTGGTACGGGCATCGCCGCTACGGAACTGGGCCTGATGGCAGGTGCAGACCGCGTTGAAGGCACGCTGTTCGGCAACGGCGAGCGCACCGGCAACGTGGACGTGGTTACGCTGGCACTGAATATGTACACGCAGGGCGTCGATCCCGAACTCAATTGCCGCGATATCGAGCATATCAAATCGGTCTACGAATATTCCAACGAGATGACGATCCCGGAGCGCCACCCTTATGTGGGAGAGCTGGTCTATACGGCGTTTTCCGGCTCGCACCAGGATGCGATCAACAAGGGCATGAAGGCGATCAAGGTTGCCAACCATCCGGTGTGGGAAGTGCCTTACCTGCCGATCGATCCTAAGGACGTTGGCCGTTCCTATGAGGCAATCATCCGCATCAACTCGCAGTCCGGCAAGGGCGGCATCGCCTATATTTTGCAACAGGATTACGGCATCAACCTGCCGCGCAATCTGCAGATGGAGTTCCGTGAGGAAATTCAGCGCATCACCGATGAGGAGGGCGTAGAGTTGCCCGCCAAGCGCATATATGAGCGTTTCATCGAGCAATATGTCACGCAGCCGAATGCCCGCATCAAGTTCGTGGATCACCACACCTATCCGGCGGGGGACTATAAGGGCGTGCGCGTGGTTGCCGCCGAGATTACCGACAATGGTGAGATCAAACGTATCGAAGGCAAGGGCACGGGCCCCATCGATGGCTTTATCAACGCGCTCTCCACCTACCTCGGCATCGACCTGTCGGTGAACGATTATTCCGAACATTCGCTGCAACACGGCTCCAACGCGTCGGCCATTGCCTATGTCGAGATGGAGCATCCCGGCGGAAAGCTCTTCGGTGCGGGCGTCAACACCAACATTGTTGCTGCTTCGCTCGAGGCTATTGTTTCTGCTGCCAACCGCGTGTTGAATGAGCGGGCTGCAAAGCGTTAGAACCGAGAGCGAAAGCACTCCGGAAGTGAACCGTCATGCTCAGATGCATCTTGAGCATGACGGCGTTGAACCAGATCCGTTGGTTTTGAAAAAAAATCCGCCCGTCCTATTCCTCGTCACCTTGCTCCACGGGGTTGCTGAAGCCGAGAGGGCGACCGTTGGTGTAGAAAACACGCACATCCTCAAGCTCCACCCCGGTGCCTCTTTCATTAAGGCCAAAGCGTTCGCACGTTACGTTCCATGTGCCGGGGCCGCCATCGATGTGAAACAAATTATACGCCGACCGGGGCTTCTTGCCACCGGGGCCCTGGCTTGTGGATGCGATGCCGACCACCGGTGTGTGCTCGCGTCCCCGATGCGTGGTCAGCCAGTAGACGGTGTTGAGATGCGTGTGGCCGTGAAGCACGAGTTCTGCACCGCCTGTGCCTATGGCTGCGGCAAAGCGTCGAATGCCGATCATCCGTTTGTGGGTGGATGCCGCGCCGCGGATGGGTGGGTGGTGGATCATCACCACCCGGAACAGGCCTTGCTCGCCCGCCTGGCGCAACAACTCCGCCGTCGCGCGAGCCTGTCTGCGGCCGAAATATCCCGTAGCCGAAAAGGGCGGGGTGGCGATCGATGTCGAACAGCCGATCATGGCGACGGGGCCACGCACACGCATGTAAGGGAATATCTTTCGATCTTCATCCCAATGTTCTGCATCGCCATCACCGCGAACGAACGGGTACCAAGCGGCCATGGCCTTGTCATGTGCGCCTGGGACGTAGGCATCATGATTGCCTGGCACCACGGACACCTTCAGCGGGTCGCCGATTTCCTCGAGCCAATCGGCTGCTGCGCGGATTTCGATGCCGGTCGCCAAGTTGACCATATCGCCGGTGATTGCGATGTGATCAGGCGCTTTGCTTTCCATATCGTCCACGACCTTTTCCAGCGTATCGCTGAAAAGGTGCTTGCGGCGGTTGAGACGCCAGTTCACAAAGCCAAGGATACGCTTTGACGCAAGTTCACGGAAAGTGAGTTTGGGCAGCGGTCCGAGATGGATGTCGGAAATATGAGCGAGTTTGAACATGCGTTCAGACATAATCTATCCATGTTGGCGCGTACAATGCGAAATCTCGATATTTCAAAGGGATGAGCGCTGAACGTCGACGTGTGAAGCAGTATCTGGTTTATCCTCTACCAGTTGACGGAGAGTTGAAACGTGAACGAAAACCTTGGGCGGCGCGAAGGGTTCCGGCAGTTTCTTCGAAATATCGCCAAACGCCTGTTGCACACGTACTTCTTTTTAAGTCGGGGAATGACGCTTGGCGTTCGTGGTGCCTGTTTTGATGCGCAGGGCCGACTGTTTCTGGTGCGGCACACGTACATTCCAGGCTGGCATCTACCCGGCGGCGGCGTCGAGCGCGGCGAGACCTCGCTCCAGGCATTGCACAAGGAAATCCGCGAGGAGGGCAACCTCGTCGCGACATCCACGCCGCAACTTGTCCACGTCTATTTCAACAATCGCACAAGCAACCGCGACCATGTGCTGTTTTATCGCCTTGAGGTGGCCCAGACCGCCGCAAAGGTGCCAGACCGCGAAATCAGCGAAAGCGGATTTTTTCCGCTGGATGCGTTACCAGCGGGTACGACGCCCGCCACCCGCAGGCGCCTCGCGGAACTGACGGGAAACGGTGCACCGGATCATTGGTGGTAGCTTACCCCAGCCGTTGTCGGTCATGCGCTCTGTCCAGATCAAGCTCCGGGCCTATGGGCACAATACCGGTGGGGTTGATGGTTTTGTGGCTGCGGTAATAATGGTCTTTGATGTGTCGGATATCAACCGTCTCGGGCACGCCGGGTGTCTGGTAGAGATCGCGTAGATAGCCTGTCAGGTTGGGGTAGTCATGGATGCGGCGGATGTTGCATTTGAAATGACCGACATAGACCGGATCGAACCGCACCAGTGTTGTGAACAGCCGCCAGTCAGCCTCCGTCTGTTGCGCGCTCAGCAGGAAGCGTTTGTTGTTCAGTTGATCTTCTAAAACGTCCAGCGTTTCAAAGATCTTGGTTGCGCTTTCCTCGTAAGCTTCTTGGGTGGTCGCAAAGCCTGCCTTGTAGACGCCGTTGTTGACGGTGTCATAGATGCGTTCATTCAACATATCGATCTCGGCGCGAAGTGGTTCGGGATAGTATTCGGCCTGGGATCCTGTCAGAGCGTCGAAGGCGCTGTTGAACATGCGGATGATATCAGCCGATTCATTCGAGACGATCGTGTCTTTTTGCTTGTCCCAGAGCACCGGCACCGTGACACGGCCGGAATAATGTGGGTCCGCTTTCGTGTAGACCTGCCACATCGCGGAAAAGCCGAAAAGATGGTCTTCCGTCGCGCCGGGGGTGCGTGCGTCATCCGCCTTGAATTCCCAGCCGTTTTCCAGCATCAGCGGATCGACTACAGAGATGGAAATAAGGTCCTCGAGCTTTTTCAATTTGCGGAAGATCAGCGTGCGGTGCGCCCAGGGGCAGGCGAGGGATACATACAGATGATAGCGGTCTTTCTCAGCCTTGAAACCGCCCTTGCCGGAAGGGCCAGGCTCACCATCTGAGGTTACCCAGTTGCGGAATTGCGAGGCGCTGCGTTTGAAGTGGCCCTTGGTTTCCTTCGTGTCATACCAGACGTCTTTCCAGACACCTTCCACCAACATACCCATCCGCATCACTCCTTTAACTGTTAAATCGCACTGTAGGACATGGACCCTCCCAGGCGAACCCCAAAAGGCAGTGAACAGTGCGTTTCGTATTGTGCAATCAAGGCGTCAATGACATGTATGAAGGATTTGTTCTGGACGGACGGAAATATTCCTGATATCCGCCTTGATCACAAATCTGAGGGAATTCTGATTTATGACCGCAACACGGATGCTCCGACGACGCTGACGCTCCAAACGCCTTAACCGGCGCAGCCGTCACATCGTCATGTCCGTATTTCAACGTTCCGGTCCCTTCATGTCCAAGCACGAACTGGTCTACCTCACCGAAGACGCGTCTCATGACGCCATCATCGAACTTATCAACGCTGAAGCTTTTGGCCCTGGCCGGCATACACGCGCTGCGGCGCGGATCCGTGAGCAAGGACCACACGACCGTTCCATTTCCTATATCTGCGCCGATGACGGAGAGACGATTGCGTCTGTTCGCATGACACCAGTTCTGGCGGGCGGCGTCAAAGGGCACATGCTCGGGCCTCTCGCCGTGCGGCCTTCTCACAAGAACCTCGGCATCGGGCGCGAGCTTGTCAGGATCGCGATTGCCGCCGCCAAGCGCAAGGGCTCGGAAGGCGTCATCCTCATAGGCGATCCGCCATACTACATGCCGCTCGGTTTCGAGAAGGTGGCTTATGGCGCGCTGGATTTCCCCGGTCCGGTGGATCTGAACCGGGTCCTTGTCGTGCCGTTGGCTGCCGATGCGCATCAGCGGCTAAAAGGCAAGATCGCGTGGCGGAATTGCCAAGAAACGACCGTCATGGATCCGGTTTTTCCCGCGCTTCTTCTTGCAACGGGCTGATGGCTTTGTCCTAACGTCGAGTGAATGCATAAGAAGCAGCCGTCACTTGCGGCAGCTTTTATTCTGCGTCGTGAGCCTTGGACAGGCAAGTTTGAGCGTGATCAGAAAAATGATTTCTTCAAATAACTCAGCGAAACAGTGTCACTGAAATCCTCGATCTGGCCAAAGATTTCATAACCGCATTTTTGATACACGGCCAGCGCATCCGGGCTCATCGTATCGATATAGGCGCCTTTGCAGCCGCGTTTGCGGGCTTCGTCCTCGGCCATCGCGAGCAGTCTGGTACCAAGACCTTGGCTGCGGATGTCTTCCGGTATGAACAGCAGACTGGTGTAGAGCCAGCCTCGGGCGGTGTGGCCACAAAGGCCGCCGGTGACTTTGCCGTCTTCGTCCCTCAATGAGATGGTGAGTTCCTGCCAGTCGCTGGGGCCGAAACGATCAAGGTTGTAGGCTTTCAGTGCCGCAAATATCGCTGCTTCGCTATCCTTTTCCGTAGCGGTGCTGATGGTGATAATGGGTTCCATTATCGGCCTTCACGCCACCAGAGCGCCGAAAACGCCATGAGCAGTGCGGCCAGACCTGCGAACCCGGCAAAGAGCGGCAGCGTGTTGACACCCTTCAGGACTGTCTCATCCGTCAGACGAATCAGCATCCGGTCATTATCCGCCACCCGCACATCGCCGCGTACAGGTAGGATGTCGGGCAGAACGACGCGGCCGTCGTCATTGACGACACGATGAATGCTCCCCTTGGTCGCGTCGACGACAGGCTTCAATGGTTCCGTGGTGGAGATCATGGCCTTGAATTCGGGTGCATCGACCGCACCGACATGCACCAGGGTGGTGAAATCGCCATTGGTGATTTCGTAGAGGCCGGTCTCGTCCATGCGGCGTTCGATTTTGTAAAGACCCGGCTCCGTTTGCGTGAACGCCATCGTTTCGGTTCTACCAGTCGGAAACTTGACGATCGCATCACCGGGGTTGTCGCCAATGGTCTGTCGCGTGATGTCCAGTGTACGACCATTGGCCCGGGCTGTCAGTGCCTCCTCTTCAAGCTCGGGCTCCTTCATCAGCCAATGGGCGATGCGTCGGTAGAGGCCCGCATGCGGACCACCCCCTTCAAAGCCACGCGCCCAGAGCCAGCCCTGATCGGAGAGCAGCATTGCGACACGACCTTCGCCCTGACGGTTCAGAACAAGAAGCGGGTCCTGTCCGTCGCCCAGCATCACGGTCTGGCCCTGCGGTTGCTCAACACCGACAGTTCGGAACCAACGGCCCCAACGCGGTGGCTCTTCGCCTGAGCCTTCAAGGCCGCGCGTGACCGGGTGCTTCTTGCCCGCTTCCGACAGTCGCGGATAAAAGGCTGCCTGATGCATCTCGCCCGTCGGCTGTGCAGGCAGAACGGATGCGAGCGGCGTCATGGCAATCGAGTCCTGCCCCGCATGCTCGGGACCTGCGGCAATCAGCAGCGCGCCACCTTTTTCAACATATTGGGCGATGTAATCGTAATACAGGATCGGCAGCACGCCGCGATGCTGGTAACGATCAAAGATAATGAGATCGAAGTCCTCGATCTTGTCCACGAACAACTCACGCGTCGGGAAAGCGATCAGTGACAGCTCGTTGATCGGTGTACCATCCTGCTTTTCGGGCGGGCGTAGAATGGTAAAATGCACAAGATCCACGGACGTGTCGGATTTCAGCAGATTGCGCCATGCACGCTCCCCGGCGTGGGGTTCGCCGGACACGAGGAGGACACGCAGGTTTTGACGAATGCCTTCGATGACGTGGACAGCGCGATTGTTGCTGGCGGTGACTTCACCTGAGAGTTCTGCCACGGAAAATTCCATGACGTTGTTGCCGCCGCGTGGAACCTTGAAGCTGAAGGGAAGCGGCTGGCCGGGCGTGGCGTCGAGCTTTGCGATCTCCTCGCCGTTTATCTTCACGGTGACTTCCGCCTGACCGCCCTGAGAGCGGCCATCATCGAAGACGCGTAGTGTCAATTCCTGTTGCTCGTTGACAATGCCGAAGCGCGGTGCGCGGACCACTTCGATGCGCCGGTCGAACTCATCCGCACGACCGGTGATCAGGCCGTGTATGGGGGCCTTGAAGCCCAGTGTCTGCTCGATATTGGTCGTGACGTTCGGAATGTCGTGGATCTGACCATCGCTGAGAAAGATGGCCCCGCCGACACGTGATGGCGAAACGTCCGACACGGCTGCTGCCAGCGATGAGAACAGATTGGTGGCCGGGGCATCGCTGTTTGCGTCGTTCTCGACGTCCACGATCCGTGGTTCGATGCGTGGGAAGCGGGCGAGGCGCTCCTTCAATGTCGCCAATGCCTGATCGGTCTGCGCCGGGCGTTGCTGTACATCCTGGCTCTGCGAGCGGTCGATGATCACAGGAACAATGGTGGAAAGCGGATCGCGTTCCTCATTCGTCAGAAGCGGATTGCAGATCGCCAGCAAGAGGGCAGCCAGTGCCAAACCGCGCAACCATGCGCCGCGCACACCGCGCCAAAGACCGATGATGGCAAGCACGAAAGCGGCGGCAGCGAGAATGCCAATCGCGATCCACGGCAGGAAGGGAGCGAAGGTCAGTGTCATGCTATTGCCCCAACCGCTGGAGGATGTCGGGCACATGCACCTGATCGGCTTTGTAGTTTCCAGTCAGCATATACATCATGATGTTGACGCCGGTGCGGAAGGCATGCTCGCGCTGCACCTCATCGGGTGGCACGGTTGGCAGCACCGGTGCTCCATTGGCATCGATTGCCCATGCGCCTGCTAAATCATTTCCGGTGATGATGATGGGCGATACGCCATCGCCGGACGATGAAATGCCGGAGGTCGTCTTTGCGGCATCCTGTCGAGATTCCACCCAAAGCGGACTGCCCGCATAGCGGCCGGGAAAATTGTTCAGCAGATAAAAGGAGCGCGTGAGGACATGATCCTTCGGCACGGGTTCGAGTGGTGGAATATCGACATTGGCGAGGATTTCCTGAAGACGTTGACCACTGGCGCTGGTGCCGCCCATGTTGTCGGCAGACGAGAACTGGTCGCGTGTATCGAACAGCACTGTCCCGCCTGCGCGCATGTAAGCGTCAATACGGGAGATGGCAGCAGTCGACGGCATCGGCGCAGTTGCCGAGATCGGCCAGTAGATGATCGGGTAGAAGGATAGCTCGTCCTTGGAGATATCCAGCCCCACCGGCTGGCCTGGCTCCAGCGTGGTGCGCCATGTCAGGAATTCGGTCAGCCCCTGCAACCCCTGCTCAGAGACGCGGTCGACATCGTCCTCACCGGTGCGGACATAGGCAAGATGTGTCGTATCCAGACGCTCGAAAATAGCTTCGTCACCTGGCTTGGGATCGTCAGCACGGGCTGTATGGGGTGAGACGACCGTCAGGCCTGCCGCAAAGGCGAGTAGTATCCCCGCAGCGAATGAACGGCCCTGTGGCAGGCGCGAAAACACGCCATTCATGAAGAGAATGATGAGCGTATCGGCAAAGAGCATCAAAAGGGCCGCAATGAACAGGGCAGGACGGAGCGATCTCGCGGCCTCGCCAACGAGACCTTCCCTTGTGATAGCCGTCCCCGCCAGCGCAGTGTCGATCGGGCGGAGCGTCGCATTCGGAGGCAACAGGTTAAGCGCGACGAAACCGGATTCCGTGCCGTAAAGACCGGGTGGATTGTCGAAGCTGGCGCGCGGTGGTTGGCCGGGTTTTGTCTCCAGCGGGCGGGCGGCGCCGATGTCTGGCGACAGCGAACCTGTCGCCGTCAGCAGGCGGTAGGGCGACAAAGCTGCGGCCGGTGCACTGGCAGATGCTGACGAGCCACCGACTTGCGAAAGCTGAACGATCCGGCGCAACATTTCTACGAAGTGACCGGAGATCGGCAAATCCGACCAACTGGCTTCTGCGCTGACGTGGAACAGGACAATGCGACCTGCGTCGACATTGCGGGTGGTGACCAGTGGTGTGCCATCGGCAAGGCTTGCCCATGTGCGTTCAGCAAGATCGGGTGTCGGCTCGGCCAAAACCTGTCGCTTGATTTGGATGCCATCTGCTCTGGGCATGCCGGCAAAGGGGCCGAAACTCGGGAAATCAGCGAGCGGTTGAGGCTCTGCCCATGACAGGGCACCGCCGAGCGCGCGTTCGCCCTGACGCAATGTCACGGGTACCAGCGGGTCATCGGCAGGGGCGGCGGCAAGGCGCGGTCCTGCAAAACGGATGAGTGTGCCGCCGCGCGACAGCCACCGCTGGATGGGCGCGTAGGTTTCCTGCGGAAGGCGACCAATATCGGCCATGACGATGACAGACGGATTGGATTGAAGAAGCTCAGGAATCGCAACGGCGAGGTCGGCCTGTCGCTGCGGCACCAGATCAACATAGGGCTGAAGCGCACGGCTGATATAAAACAACGGCTGGAGCAGTGGCTGAAAATCGTTGCCAGTTTCGCCGGCCAGCAGCGCCACACGGCGACGTCGGAACCCGTCATCCAATAGATGTACCGAGCCTGCGGTCGCCAGCCGGTCAACGGAGAGGCGGGCAAAGTCGTTTCGCAGTTCAAAGGGCGCGCTCAAAACAGCGGTGGTTTCCGCCGCACCGGGGGCGAAGGTTGCACTGTTGCTGGCGAGGATGCGGCCTTGACTATCCTGTGCGTTGATCGTGAGGCTGGCAGGACTTCTTGTATCGAGACGGGAGAGAGAAACGGTCATGGTTTCGGCGCCATTGTCCGCGCCTGTGATGGCAGTTATGGCCTGGCCATCGCCCTCGACCACACGAAATTCTGAGGCTTGCATGGCGGCAAGGCTGCTCAGCGCCGTCTGGTCGCCGGGGGTTGCAACGCCATCGGTGATATAGGCCAAAGTCCCTGCGGCTGCGCCATTCATGGCTTCGCTGACGGCCTGGGCGGCGCGAACGCGGTCCGGCACCAGGGGTTGCGGTTTGGCGGCAGCCAGTTTTTCCAGTGCGATAGCCGTTGTGCCCGGTTCTGCATCATGGTCCCGGTCTGCTGTGAAGGTTATGGAGACGGGGCGTTCGGCTCGCTCTGCATCCCCGATCAGGGCCTGCGCGGTCCGCACGCGGCGGTCCCAATCCGGTGCCGCCGCCCAGCCATTGTCCACGATCAACACCAGCGGGCCGTCGCCTGCCAGTGTGTTGTTCCGTGGATTGACGACAGGGTCGGCCAGCGCGAGAATAACCGCAGCGGCAAGCAGCATGCGCAAAAGCGTTAGCCACCAAGGACTTTTGGAGGGCGTTTCCTCGCGCTTCAACACCGTTGCGAGAATGCGCAGCGGCGGAAAGACTTCCGCCTGCGGGCGTGGCGGTGTCAACCGCAACAGCCACCAGATGGCAGGGAGCGCCAGAAGGCCGACGAGAATAAAGGGACTGGTAAAAACGAAGGGCAGGGCGCTCATGTCCTTCCTCCGTTTTTGCCGGTAGACGGCGCGCCGGACAGATACATGTGCATGGCTACGAGTGCTTCGGATGCGAGATGGTCGGTGCGGTGGAACACGAAATTCCAGCCCAGACGACGAAGTGAGGACGACAACGCGTCACGTCGTGCGAGATAGGCGCGGGTGTAGTCGTCGCGAATGGTTTCGGCGCGGCCGGATGTCAGCTTCTCGCCGGTTTCGGGGTCGGAAAATTCGGTGCGACCACTGTATGGAAAGACCTCTTCGGCAGGGTCGGCAATTTCTACCACATGGCCTCGCATGCCGCGCCGGGCCAGTGGCGAGAGGCGCTCCATGATGGTTGTCGCATCGTCCAGAAAGTCACCGATCACCACAAGATCGCTGGAGCCACGGATCATCGCAGTGTCGGGCACGCCGGTGGTCGCAGGCGCGTGCATGATGGCGGTTGCAAGGCGCTCGGCGGCATTGCGTGCCGACACTGGCTCCATAATGCCGGGGCAACCGATACGCTCGCCGGACCGGGCCAGGATTTCCGCCAGCGCCAGCATCAGCACAAGCGCACGGCTTTCCTTGGAAACGGAACCAAGCGTCGATTTGAACATCATCGATGGCGAGAGATCAGCCCAGAGCCAGATGGTGTGCGCTGCTTCCCATTCCCGATCGCGGACATAGGTATGGTCGTCGCGGGCGGAGCGCCGCCAGTCGATACGAGACAGGCTTTCGCCATCCGCATAGGGACGGAACTGCCAGAAGTTTTCGCCGATGCCGCGTTTGCGACGGCCATGCCATCCGGCGGTCACGGTATTGGCGATGCGCTTGGCCTCCACCATGCAATCGGGAACCAAGGCCGCGCGTTGTCGGGCACGGGCAAGCACGTCACTGCCGTGCGTCTGCTCTACGATCTGGCCGATGGATGCCACGTGCACTCCTTATGTGACCGGATGGTCAGTTTTTCGCCTGTTCCACGAGGCCGGCGATCACATCGCGTACCGACATGCCTTCTGCCCGTGCCGCAAAAGTCAGCGCCATGCGGTGTTCCAGAACGGGCTCTGCCAGTGCATAGATATCGTCCAGTGACGGTGCGAGGCGGCCTTCGTAAAGCGCGCGCGCACGTGCAGTCAGCATCAGCGACTGACCAGCGCGCGGGCCGGGGCCCCATGCCACATTCTTATCCGTCAAAGCGTTGCCGTGGCCGGGGCGTGCCGAGCGCACCAATGCAAGGATGGCGTCAACGACCTTGTCGCTGACCGGCATCTGGCGAATGAGCGTTTGGATCTCGACTAGTCGATCCGCCTCGATGACGCGGCGGGCTTCGCCTGATGCCGTGCCAGTTGTATCGAGCAGGATCTGACGTTCTGCGGCCAGATCAGGATAATCGACATCGACCTGAAGCAGGAAGCGGTCGAGTTGGGCTTCCGGCAGCGGATAGGTGCCCTCTTGCTCCAGCGGATTCTGGGTGGCGAGGACGTGAAACGGCTTGGGAAGATCGAAGCGCTGGCCCGCGACGGTAATGTGATATTCCTGCATGGCCTGCAGCAGCGCAGACTGTGTGCGAGGGCTGGCACGGTTGATTTCATCAGCCATGAGCAGTTGGCCGAAAATCGGTCCCTTGATGAAGCGGAACGAGCGGCGACCGCTTTCGTCCTGGTCCATCACTTCGGAGCCGAGAATATCCGATGGCATCAGATCCGGCGTAAATTGAATACGGTTTGCATCAAGGCCGAGGACCGTGCCGAGCGTGGTGACCAGCTTTGTCTTGGCCAACCCCGGCACGCCCACAAGCAGTGTATGACCGCCGGAGAGAATGGCGAGAAGCGTGTTCTGTACCACTTTCTCCTGACCGAAGATAACCTTGGAAACTTCCGCCCTTATGGCCGCAATATCCGACAGCGCCTTTTCGGCCGCAGCGATAATCGCCTTTTCGTCGAGGGTTTCGCTGGTGTTCATCATGCCCATATCGCTCTCCTCAAACTTCAGCCGCGGCCATCGCTTTGTAACGGCAACTCAATCGCATACAGGACGGATTTCGCGCTGCCTATAGCTTATTGCCATACTGCCCGCTGACAAGCATCCTTCGAATGACTATCTCGTTACCTATAATGACGACGTCAATAGGTGACAAAGCAGGGCTCTAATATGGCGCTTGAAACGATAAATTCGCCAATGGACGCGGCAGGGCTGGCCGCGATGATTTCCCACGCAGCCGAACAGACGGGCGACAAAAGCCGCGGTCCTGCCCCTGTAGAGCGCTGGAATCCGCCTTTTTGCGGCGATCTGGATATGGAAATCCGGGCGGACGGGACGTGGTTCTATATGGGCACGCCTATTGGACGCGCGCCGTTGGTGCGTTTGTTTTCCACCGTTTTACGCAAGGACGAGGACGGCAAGACCTACCTCGTAACGCCTGTGGAAAAAGTCGGGATCCGCGTGGTGGATGCACCGTTCATCGCCGTGGAGATGAACGCGGGTGAAAAAGATGGCGTTCCACTTCTCACATTCCGCACGAATGTCGGTGATATGGTGGAGGCTGGACCAGATCACCCGTTACGTTTCGAGATCGCCGGTAAAAACAAAGAGTTGAAGCCCTATCTTCTGGTGCGTGGGCGACTGGAGGCGCTGGTGTCGCGCGCGGTCATGTACGATCTGGTGGAACGGGGGGAAGTCATTGAAACCGAAGGTAAAGCGATGTTTTCTGTTCGCTCCGGTGGGAAGGTTTTTCCCATCATGCCCGCTGACGAACTGGATGCGCTGTCAAGATGATCTCAGATATCATGGAATTTTCCGCCGCTGATTTTCGGCGTCGTATCCTTTCGGAAGGCGAGGGTGTGGCGGAGCGGGAGGATCCTGATAACGGCGATCATGTTCTCAATCCCGGCGTTCGACTGGTGGGCGAAGGCATCCGTTTGAAGGACGCCGCCGTTCTGGTGCCGGTGGTGGATTACGGGGACGACGCACGGGTCATTTTTACGCAGAGAACCGCAACGCTCCGCAAGCATTCGGGCCAGATTTCGTTTCCTGGCGGCGGAGTCGATCAGGAAGACCGATCGGCTGAAGATGCCGCTCTTCGCGAAACCGAAGAGGAAATCGGCTTATCTCGTTCGTTTGTCGAGACCGTGGGTCGGCTGCCGGATTATATTTCCGGGACAGGGTTCCGCATCAAGCCGGTCCTCGCAACGGTCCGGCCCGGCTTCGAACTCACGCTCAACCCGACCGAGGTGGACGATGTGTTCGAGGTGCCGCTGTCTTTTCTCATGAATCCCGACAACCACACGCGCGGCAGCCGCATCTTTCAGGGGAGGGAGCGGTTTTTCTACGAAATGCCCTATGGCAAGCGCTACATCTGGGGCATTACGGCGGGCATCGTGCGCAGCATTTACGAGAGGTTCTATTCATGAGCAGCATTGCCGGACAGGAGTGGTTTTCCAAACCAAATCTTCAGCGGATCTTGGCGCTTTTGAATGCCGATGGCGGCGAAACGCGAATTGTGGGCGGCGCCGTGCGCAACGCGCTGATGCAAATGCCCGTCGGCGATATCGACATGGCAACGACGCTGTCGCCGCAGGATGTGACAGAGCGAGCCAAGGACGCAGGCATCAAGGCGGTGCCGACAGGTGTCGAACATGGCACGGTGACGCTGGTTCTCGATGGAGAGGGCTTTGAAGTCACCACGCTTCGTCGCGACGTGGAAACCGATGGCCGCCATGCACAGGTCGCTTTCGGTACCGACTGGACGGAAGATGCAGAAAGACGCGACCTCACCATCAATGCGCTTTACGCCGATGCATCGGGTAAAGTGATCGACCTGATTGGTGGTCTGCCGGATATCGAAAAACGAAATGTTCGCTTCATTGGCGATGCCGACCGGCGGATTACGGAGGATTATCTGCGTATTCTCCGCTTCTTCCGCTTCTTTGCCTATTATGGTTCGGGTCGTCCAGATGCGGACGGGCTGAGGGCAAGTGCACGGGCCAAGGACAAGATTTCGACGCTTTCGGCCGAGCGTGTATGGAGCGAAATGAGGAAACTGCTCAGCGCCACCGATCCATCCCGGGCGCTGTTGTGGATGCGGCAATCCGGTGTTTCGAGCCAGGTTCTGCCCGAAACAGAAAAATGGGGCATCGACGCTATTCATGGATTGGTCGCGGCAGAGCAGGCGCTGGGCTGGGCACCGGATGCGATGGTGCGTCTTGCCGCCATCGTTCCGCCGGAAGTGGAACGGATTGCCTCGATGACATCACGGCTGCGCATGTCGAATGCAGACGCCAAACGCCTGAAGCAATGGGCCTTTGCCCCAACAATCGACCCGGCTATCACGGACGCAGCGTTTGACCGACTGCTTTATCGGCAAGGTGTCGAAGGCATGATCTTGCGGCTGCAACTGGCGCTGTCATCAGCGCGAGCGGACGTCTCGGCGGGTGAAGCCGCCATGCAGAAGATCGCGAGATTGTCTGCGCTGCTTGCGCGTGCGCAAAAGTTCGAGCGCCCGAATTTCCCTCTGACAGGCGCCGATGTGCTGGCTGCCGGTATCGCACCGGGGCCGAAGGTGGGACAGATTTTGAACGAGCTTGAAGAAAAATGGATCGATTTCAACTTCTCGCTCGACCGGTCAGTTTTGATAGGCAAGCTAAAGGCTGTTGTCGGGACAGCGAGTTGACGCAAAGGTGCTTTGCTACGGCATCTCGATGACGAACAATTTTATACAGTCCGAACGATTTTTGATTCCGACGCCCATCTCGCCATGCCGATAGGAGCGCCAACCATAAAGATCGAATTCCTGCTTTGGTGAAGCTGACATTTTAAGGTAGAACTCTTCAGCCGAGATTTTTTTGAAACCATTGCTGGTGAACAGACTGTCAGTGATTGCTGTGGATGCGCCACACCAATTCGATTCTATTAGGCTGTCCATAAACCCCTCATCCTGAGCGCTTTGAAGACGTAACGAAGCGAACGAATGTCTCGCGCTCTCGTCCTCAATAAGGTTTAAAATATCTGACTTGGATGGCGTGGAACGAGACATTTTTGTGTTGTTCACCATACTGCCCAACACATAGGCGAAAACAATTAAAACAGACACACATACTGCGAGGAAAAGTGAACCTAGTAACAATACTTTAGTTTTCATCCAAAACCGTACCGAAGAGAGATCGATCCCTCATCCTATCTATTTTCAGCAATATTGTATGTGCAATTGAGGCCCAGCCTTCACATTTAACATTGCTGTGCAGAGCCTTTTGGACGAAAGGCTCTGCACTTACGTATAAACTGCGAGTTAGATAGATATTCGACTTCTTATCACACCGCTTCCGGAAGCGCCCAGCAATGAAAAACGGACGATGTGGCGGCGGCTGGTGCACGGGTTAGTTTGACCCTGCCACTATTTGTGTTGGCTGCTGCCTCGTTCGCCAGTCTCCGTTTGACCTGTTCGGCGTAAAAGGAGAGTGGCAGATCGCGATCCCCCACCGCCCGCATTTCGGAGGCGAGACGGTTGATCAATTCGGGGGTGGGCAGGGCCTGAGATTGACTTTTGCCAACGTCAGAGCTGGGCATGCTGTTTGAAATAATCATGATGATATCTCCTCCAGTCATCGACATCATGGAGATTACCACCGTGTTCTTTTCTGCATAAGTGCTAATTTTCCAAATCCTGCCCAAATGCATTAACGAACGTGAAACTTTTCGTGATTTCTAGGGCCAGCGCACCACAGGGGGGAGTGATGAGAGGATCGAGTCCACATTCCCGCCTGTCTTCAGACCGAAAATCGTGCCCCGGTCGTAGAGAAGATTGAACTCGACATAGCGACCACGGCGAATCAGTTGCTCGTCACGGTCTTTTTCGGTCCAAGGCTGATTGAAGTTGCTGCGCACAATTTTGGGGTAGACCAGATTGAAGGCGCGGCCGATATCCTGCACGAAGGCAAAATTGTCGTTCCAGTCGCCTTTCTCTTCATCCGGGTGTAGCCAATCGAAGAAGATGCCGCCGATGCCGCGCGGCTCGTTGCGATGCTGGAGATGGAAATATTCGTCGCACCATTGCTTGTAGCGCGGATAATCGGCCACTTTGTGCCTGTTACACGTGATTTCGAAGACACGGTGGAAGATCTGGCTATCATTGTCTTCCTGCGTGCGGCGTCGGTTGAGAACCGGTGTCAGATCCGCCCCGCCACCAAACCAATGGCTCGAGGTTACGACCATGCGCGTGTTCATGTGCACTGCGGGAACGTTCGGATTGACAGGGTGTGCGATCAGCGAAATGCCAGATGCCCAGAAGCGGGGGTCTTCTTCGGCACCGGGTATCTGCTTGCGGAACTCCTGCGAGAACTCGCCATAAACGGTGGAGGTATGGACGCCGACTTTTTCGAAAACGCGGCCCTCCATCATCGACATCTTGCCGCCGCCGCCTTCGCCATTGTCGCGCTGCCATTCCTTCTGAACGAAACGGCCGGGCGCTTGATCGGCAAGAGGTCCCTGCACGTCATTTTCGAGGTCTTCGAGCGCTGAAACAATGGTATCACGCAGACTTTCGAACCAAGCCTTGGCCTGCGCCTTCTTGTCCTCGATGTCGTCAGGCAAGCCCTTTGGCAAAACCGGCCGTTCCATATCGATCTCCTCGCGTCGAATCGTTTTGTCTCGCCCGGTTTATCAGCCACGCAGCGTGGATACAAATTGGACTCGCCAAGTCGAACTCTAAACACTACATTTTGAAACAGAGAGGTGAATGTCATGGCGAAATTTACCGGGCCACCGCCGCTAGGCGGCTTGAAGCGCAGGCTGGACGCTCATCGGCAGGATCGCGGCGCTGCCGGTGGGCGGAAAAACGACCGGCAGGGCATGTTCGTGCGCCAGACCTTTTGTCTTGCTCGGGACGAGGCGCGTGCCAAGGCGAGGGAATGGTTCGATGAATATCCCAAGGCGGCCTATTGGACGGAAGTGGAAAGCTGGCGGCCGCTGGAAGGTGACCGCATAGAGTTCACGATGCGTCGCCTCCCTTCAGCTGATTAGAAACGGGTCCTTTCACGCGCTTTAGGGTCGATTGTCCACGGCGCGCAAGCGGCTTTCGCCCAAGACGCCGCCTTGGTCCAGAATAGGATGCGCCACAGAAACGATGTGGGCATTAACGCGCTTGAGGTCGCGCAGCATGTCCAGATGTAGCGAACTGGTTTGCACACTCTGGGGCAATCCGTCACGCAAGCGTTCGATGTGCCGGCTGGACGAGCGCTTTTCCAGCCGCCGGATGTCATCCTTGATTTCCATAAGACGGCGGGCGAGATCGAAATCGCCGGTCACGAAAATACTCTGGCCGGCGCGCAGGTTCTGGATGGTCATGTCGAACAGTGTCTTCAGTTCGTCATAGCCCTCGTCCGAAAACTTGAAGCCGTTGACAATTTTCTTGCGGATCTGTTCGCAGAGACCTTTCTCAACGATATCGCCGATATGTTCGAGGTTAATGGCGTAATCGATGATCGTTATGGAGCGGTTCGCGTCGTTTTCATCCAGTCCCTTGCGGCCGAGCTGCGAGAGGTAGATTTTTACGTCCTGCTGCAACGTATCGACCCGCTTTTCCAGCGCTGCAATTTCCGCAAGCGGCGCCAGGTCGTTGTGTTTGAACGCGTTTTCGGCGCGGATCAACATTCGCTCTATTGTGTCGCCCACGACGAGGACTTCGCGTGTCGCATTGGCAAGGGCGACGACCGGCGTATCCAGCGCGCTGGCGTCAAGAAAGCGTTGGCCTTCTTCAGATTTGGTGTCTTCCGGCACAATCTTTGCCATCAGGTCGGACAGGAGACCTGAAAACGGCCATGCCAGGGCGGTCAGCACCAGATTGAAGATCAGGTGGGCGTCCACAGGTAGCATGTCTGGTGCCAGGGGCAACTGTTGAAGCACCGCAGCACCAAAGCCCGCCAAGGGCAAAGCGATGAGGCAGCCTACCGTGCGCACGACCAGATTGCCAATGGTGATACGGCGAGCCGCAGCCGGCGCTGAAAGCGTTGTAACGACCGGCGGGATCGCGCCGCCGAGATTGGCACCGAGAATGAGGACGATGATCAGCCCTGTTGAAAGAATGCCGGCAGAGGCGAGCGACAGGATCAGCACCACGACGGCAAGGCTGGAGGAGGAAACGAAGGCCAAGGCTGCCGACAAAAGAAGTGCCACAGGCCATGCTTCATCCAGCAGCCCGATAAACGCGCCGAGCGCGGGCGAATCCCGCATGGGTTCTGTTGCGGCACTCAACAGATGTAACGACAGCAACATCAGGCCGACGCCCACCAGGGCCGTCCCGCCACCTTGCCGGCCACTGGACGCACCTTTGCGGATGATCAGACCCGTGAGAATGAGCATAGGCGACAACCAGGCGACGCCGGTTGCAAAAATCCAGGCGGTGACGGCAGTTCCAATATTGGCGCCGAGAAGCACCACCTGCGCCATGCGCGGACGTATGAGATCGCGCTCTGCGAAAGACGCGACAGTCAGTGCGGTGGCGGTGGAGCTCTGCAGCGCAATGGTTGCGAGAAAACCAGACAGCAGAGAGCGGGAGCCGCTTTTCGTGCCTGTTGCCAACACAGTTCTGAGCTTGACGCCGAATGCCCGCGTGACGCCGTCCTTGACTTGCGCAAGACCAAAAAGCAGGAGCGCGACAGCGCCCAGCAAGTTGACGATGATGATGGTGGATTGCATGCGTGTTCACCCTCCTTCCGTCAGTCTTGATCGTGAACGCCTTGCCTTGCCCGAAACCGATCTAGCTTTCGGACGACATGCTGCGCGGAAAGTTTTCGGAGGTAGGAATCTTTAGTTGGCTAATAAATATAAGATCGAAACACCCCTTCGTACAGGGCTGATTGCGACATTTTGGCGTGAAATGGCGATGGATCTAGCGCCAGGCGGTTTGTCTCAAAGCCTCGCCTGCCATCATCGCGGCAGACATGGCGACGTTGATGGAGCGTTGTCCCTCCCTCATGGGAATGATCAGTCGCTCATCGGCTTTTTCGTGGACATGATCCGGTACACCAGCGCTCTCGCGGCCAAAAAGCAGAACGTCGTCATCGCGGTAGGTTATGTCGGTATAGGGCAGTGCTGCCTTGGTCGAGGCAAGGAGCAATCTGCGGCCAGTGGATGTGCGCCATTCCTCAAAGCGCTCCCAATTCACGTGGCGGGTCAGTGACGCCGTGGTGAGATAGTCCATTCCCGCTCGCTTCAGATTGCGGTCGGAAATATCGAAGCCAGCGGGCTCAATGATATCGACACCGATGCCCAGGCAGGCCGCCAGCCGGAGAATTGTTCCCGTGTTTCCGGGGATGTCGGGTTGGTAGAGCGCAATCCTGATATCGGGCATGGTCATGTCTTTCGCGACGTTGCTGACGGGGTCTATCACGACTGTCAATGCTAGAACAAGCGAACGGCATAAACCTTGGGCTGTTGTTTTGCGGATACACTCGCGTTTTACGATTTTCGTTGCGGCGGCAAAAATGGTTTGGTGCTGGTCAATGCTGACTTTTCGAGCTACAAGAACGCGTCTTTAACACCAGCTTCGGAGGTTCAGATGAATATGCTTGTTCGATATCGCCTCCCGGCCCTTGTAACGGTCCTGCAGGCTTAGGTGTTTTTGCGGTTGACCCGCTTTTCCATCTCAATTCGTCATGTGGCTGTCGCGGCCATATCCATCTTATTCCCGTGGTGGCCGTAGGCGTTTTCTGCCCGCATGCTTCTCTCTCGGGATCATTATATCCGGAGCTTGGCCATGTTCGGCTGGTTTGAAAAACGTCTCGACCCATTCCCTGCAGCCACGCCTGTCGTGCCGCCCGACAGGCTGTTGCCGTTCATGTGGCACTATGTCAAACCCGCCGCCCCCTGGTTGCTGCTGCTTGGTCTGATGTCGATGGGAATCGCGGTTGCGGAAGTGATGCTCTATCAGTTCCTCGGCAATATCGTTGATTGGCTGTCGTCTGCCAACCGGGAAACGTTTCTGCACGACGAGGGCTGGCGTCTGATCATGATGGCGGCAATCCTGCTGGTGGCTTTGCCGTTGATGGGCGCGCTCCACACGATGACGATGCACCAGACGCTGGCTGGAAACTTCGGCATGATCGCCCGCTGGCATATGCACCGCTTCCTGTTGCGCCATTCCATGACCTTCTTTGCCAACGAATTCGCCGGTCGCGTTTCCACCAAGGTCATGCAGACGGCGCTCTCCATTCGTGAAGTGGCCCTGAAAATCATCGACGTTTTCGTCTATGCCATCAGCTTCGTGTTCTCGATGCTGTTCATGGTAGCTGCAGCCGACTGGCGGCTGGTCATTCCGCTTCTTGTCTGGCTTTCAATCTATATCGCGATTCTGACCTATTTCGTGCCGAAGCTCGGGCGCCTCGCCAGCGAGCAGGCGGATGCGCGCTCCTTGATGACGGGTCGCATCGTGGACAGCTATACCAACATCGCCACCATCAAGCTGTTTTCTCATGCGGGCCGCGAAGAAGTCTATGCACGTGAAGGTATGAATGTGTTTCTGGACACCGTTCACCGACAGATGCGCAAGATTTCCGCGTTCAACATCGCCATCGATATCAACAACGTGGTGGTCATCTTCTCTACAGCGTCGCTTGGCCTTTATTTCTGGCTGACCGGCTCGGTCACGGTCGGTGCACTGGCTGTCGCCATCGGTCTCTCAATGCGTGTCAACGGCATGTCGCAGTGGATCATGTGGGAAGTTACGTCGCTGTTTGAAAATATCGGTACGGTCTATGACGGGATGAGCATGATGACCAAGCCGCATGACATCCTTGACGAGCCCAATGCGCCAGCACTGTCCGCGCCCAAGGGTGAGATACATTTCGACGACATCCGTTTCTACTACGGCAGGAACAAGGGTGTCATCGAAGGCCTGTCATTGCATATCAGGCCGGGCGAAAAAATCGGACTTGTCGGCCGTTCGGGTGCGGGCAAGACGACGCTGATGAACCTTTTGCTGCGGTTTTACGATCTCGAATCCGGAAAAATTCGCATCGACGGACAGGATATCTCGACCGTCTCGCAGGATAGCCTGCGCTCGCTGATCGGCGTGGTGACGCAGGATACCTCGCTGCTCCACCGCACCATCCGCGATAACATCGCTTATGGGCACCCCGGTGCGACAGATGAAGAGATCATTGCAGCGGCAAAGCGTGCCAATGCCTGGGACTTCATTGAAACATTGGTGGACATGCATGGCGGTATCGGGCTGGATGCACAGGTCGGCGAGCGCGGCGTCAAGCTGTCCGGCGGCCAACGTCAACGTATCTCAATCGCCCGTGTATTCCTGAAAAACGCTCCGATCCTGATCCTTGATGAGGCAACGTCTGCCTTGGACTCCGAGGTCGAGGCCGCGATTCAGGAAAATCTGTTCGCGCTTATGGAGGGCAAGACCGTCATCGCGATCGCACACCGACTTTCCACGCTAACGGAGATGGACCGTCTGATTGTCCTCGACATGGGCAAGATCGTTGAGGCCGGCACGCATGGAGAGTTGGTGGAGAAGGGCGGTATTTACGCTGATCTGTGGCTGCGCCAGTCGGGCGGATTCATTGCGGATGAGGAGCAGGATATGAAGGTGGCCGGAGAATAAAACAGACTCTCGTGATCGTGGCAGGAAGACGGAGGGCCTGTATTCGAAAGAATGCAGGCTTATACATTACAAGGCCGGTGCATTTGTTATGATGCACCGGCCTCGTTTGTCATTGGGTGGTTGCAACACCGCGATGACTGCGCAAAGCGGTTGATCCTTGCGGGCCTGAACTTTCGTTCGTAAAAAAGCAGAACCCTTTGCGCATTTCGAGGTTTCGTCGAACCGTTGAGAGAGCTTCGCGCTCGCGTATAAGGGAGACTTGCCTCATGTCCTATACTAACCGTTTTATCGGCATCGACATATCGAAATCCTCGTTCGACATCTGCGTGCTTCCCGAGAACAATTCGGCAAGCTTTTCCAACGATGTCTGCGGCATTGCCCGGTTTCTTGCCTTTGTTGCTCAACTGGATAACGTCGCCCGTCTGGTTTTGGAACCGACTGGCGGGTACTAGCGCCCCGTCGTGGATGCCCTGCTGGCTGCTCATCTGCCGGTGGCAAGGGTGAATGCCAAACAGATCAGACAATTTGCACGTGCCTGCGGCCAGCTTTCCAAGACAGACAGGATCGACGCCTTCGTTCTGGCGGACTACGCCAAGCGCACGGAAACGCAAGTTCTCACTCCATCTTCGCCAGCTCAAATAGCGCTGGTCGATCTGGTTTCGCGTTACAAGCAGGTATCGCACATGATCGTGCAGGAAAAGAACCGGCGAGAGAAGCTGCATAATCGAGGCGAAAGCAGAACCAGGGCATGGATCGAGGAAACGTTGGCATTCCTGCTGCAACAGCGCCAGTCGGTAGTCGACGCCATGGAAGCCTGCCTAAGGTCGGACAAAGATCTTGCCGACAAGGCGCAAGTTCTCACCTCGCTCAAGGGCATCGGAATGCGCACCGCATGTGTCCTGATCGCCGGGCTTCCTGAACTCGGACTGTTGGACAAAGGGCAAATCGCAAAGCTCGTCGGCGTCGCACCGATGAATCGCGACAGCGGACTGATGCGTGGAAAACGGATGATCGCAGGCGGGAGAAAACCGGTAAGGGATGCGCTTTACATTGCAGCACTACCGGCCATACGCTTCGACCCCAACATGAAAGCCATATTTGACCGACTGAAAGCCAAAGGCAAACCCGGAAAGGTTGCTCTCGTCGCGGTCATGCGCAGGATGATCATAATCCTCAATGCAAGAATGCGGGATTATCGAGCAACGGTGCTTGACCCATAACACCGTTGCTTTTTTACATTAAGCAAATAGGCGGGAATGTTTCCTGCCTATTTTTTGTCTGGTTGCATTACCAAAATATAATCCACCATCTTCTTTGCGCCCCTCTGGAATCCGCCTATACCCGAAGCATGATCATCACCCGTATTTTTCGCTATTTCGAAACCTGGATCGAGCCCTTTGCCCGCAGGGACGATCTGCGTCCGCCGGAAAATACCCTTGCGTTCATCTGGTTTTATCTCAGGCAAGCCAAAACGCCGTTCTTCGCCATGCTGATTCTAGGCGGGCTGACGGCGGCTATCGAGGCGGCGCTGTTCTGGTTCGTCGGGCGGCTGGTGGATATTCTGGCGACCGTCAAGCCGGGCGAGGGCTGGGCCGGGCTGATTGCCGGGCACGGTTACGAGCTGATCGGTATGCTGTTTCTGATCGCCGTCGTGCGGTTCATCGTCACCATGGCGACGGCGCTGGTCGATCAGCAGGTCATCACGCCCGGCTTCTACAATCTCGTGCGCTGGCAGTCCTACATGCATGTGGCGCGGCAGTCCCTGACCTTCTTCCAGAATGATTTTTCCGGCCGTATCGTCACCAAGGTCTGGTCGGGCGGGCAGGCCGCAGGCGATCTCGTGACGTCGCTGATGGAGAGCGTCTGGTTCGTCGGCATTTACTCGGTGTCGATGCTGTTTTTGATCGGGGGGCTCGATTGGCGTCTGGCTGTTGTGGTCATCGTCTGGGTTGGGATATTTTCCATGCTGGCGCGTTACTTCGTGCCGCGTATCCGGAAGCACTCAAAAGAGACGGCTGAAGCTGCTTCCATGTTGTCTGGCCGTATGGTCGACGCCTATAGCAACATCCAGACGCTGCGTCTGTTTGGACGCGACGATGCCAATGATCGCTACATGCGCGATGGTTTCGATACGTTTCAAAGCAAGACCATGATGTTCACGCGATTCATCACCGGCGTGCGGACCTCGATGGCACTGCTGTCCGGCATCATGATTACATCAATGGCGGCATTGTGTATCGATCTCTGGCTTTCCGGCCGGATCAGCTCCGGCGCCGTTGCATTTACGCTGGCGCTGGTTCTCCGCCTGAATTTCCTGTTGGGCCGCCTGATGACTCAGTTCAACGGCATCATGCGCAATTTTGGCACCGTGCAGAATGCCGCAGAACTGATTTCCAAACCTGTCGATCTCGTCGATGTGGCTGACGCACCCCCACTGATCGTAGCCAAGCCCGGCGTGCGCTACGACAATGTCAGCTTTCACTACGGGCGCAGCAAGGGTGTCATCGATCATATCAGCCTCGATATCGCGCCCGGTGAAAAGGTCGGCATTGTGGGCCGCTCTGGCGCGGGCAAATCCACGCTCGTCAATCTGCTGCTACGTTTCTATGATGTCGAGAAGGGCCGTATCCTCATCGATGGGCAGGATATTGCCAAAGTCAGTCAGGAAACGCTTCGCGCTCATATTGGCATGGTCACGCAGGATACCTCGCTGCTGCACCGCTCCATTCGCGATAACATCATGTTTGGACGCATGGATGCCACCGAGGAGCAATTGCTTGCGGCGATCAGGCGCGCCAAGGCCGATGACTTCATTGAACGTCTCGAGGACCAGCGCGGTCGAAAAGGGTTGGATGCGCATGTGGGGGAGCGCGGTGTGAAACTCTCCGGCGGCCAGCGTCAACGCATTGCGATCGCCCGCGTGATGTTGAAAGACGCGCCCATCTTGGTGCTGGATGAAGCGACCTCGGCGCTCGATTCCGAGGTGGAGGCCGCCATCCAGAGCAATCTGGATGAATTGATGCGCGGCAAGACGGTTCTGGCCATCGCCCACCGCCTTTCCACCATCGCTGCGCTCGACCGCTTGATCGTGATGGATGCCGGGCGGATCGTGGAGGAGGGCACTCACAGAGAACTCGTGACCAGTGGGGGACTTTATTCGGAACTTTGGACGCGACAGTCGGGCGGATTTTTATCGGATAACGACGCAGCGCTTCCGGCTTAGAGCATTTCCATTTAACAAGGAAACGCTCTAAGGCGTGGCAATCGCGAAGTCGGCCACCAGCCCGTAGTGATTGGAACCGAGGCTATCTGGCAAACGGTCCAGTTTCATCAATGTCGCTGGTTGCCTGGCAAAGATATGGTCGATGGCGATGCCGAATTGCCCGGCCCCGGTGGGCCATGTGGCTGGTTCCCACTGGGCTTTTTTCAGGTCGGTTGCCAGCAAAAAATCTCCCATATCAGGCGCGATGCTGGCCGAATTGAAATCACCGCCGAGAATCAAAGGGCCTGAAACGGATGAAATCGCCGATCGGATGCGACTGAGCTCATTGCGGTGATATTCATCGAAATATGGCTTGGCCAGGTGGGCGGCGGCGAGTGTCAGCTCCTGCCCGTCAAGGTTTATCGTGGCCATAGCGAAGCGTTCGCGGCTGACATAGCTCAGACTTCCGATGCGGGCATTCTCAAGCGGGCGTTTCGACAGGATCAGAAGATCGCAGGATTGGACGCCCTGGCCGCAGCCAAGGCGGTGAGGATAGGTTTGGCTAAGGCGGGGCAAAACGCTCGTCAACGCCGCTGCCTCCATCACATAGGCAACATCAGCTTTCGATGCCACGATCGTATCGGCAATTGATTCGGCGTTGCGCCCGTTTTCCATCAGGACATTGAACGACAACAGCCGGAACGGTTTGGCGCCTTGCGGTGCATAAGCTTGGGTAACGAATTCCCGATGCATGTAAAGGGCGTGTGCGCTGAGCACGAAAGCCCATGCCAATAGCATGATGAAGATGCGGGAGCGTAGGACAACGAGGCACATTAACGCAAAAAGTGCCGCCAACACCGCGATATGAAGTTGGAAACTGTTGACGAAGGCCAAAAGCCAAAAATCAGAGATATAACGAATGCTGATCACGCTGAGCGCCAGCACAAGCGCAGAGGCGGCGACACAGGTGAGCCTAGCTTTCAAATCAAAACCTCGTTTACCGGCTCTCTCTGATTCTGATTATCACGGGTCATTTGCCTGCACAATGTTGCAGGATGGACAGCAGCATCGGAAAAGGCGGAGAAAAATGCTCCACAAGGCAGAATTACGGCAGCTTTGTGTGCTTTCCTCTTGCCAAGGTCCGCCATATTTTGCGATCAAGCAGAATAGGCGCGATTTAATGTCGCGCACTGACCGGGACACGGGGGATCGAGTTTGTCCTGGATCAAAACAGAGCTGGAGGACTCATGCGACTTTCAACGAAATCAGCGCAGAGGATGGTGTAGCGGTGAGTGAGCACGTAAATGATCATGACGCGACAGGTGAGCCCACCCGTCGCGACTTTCTTTATCTGGTGACCGGTATGGCCGGTGTGGTCGGCGCAGGTGCTGCCGTCTGGCCGTTCATCGATCAGATGCGCCCCGACGCATCCACCCTGGCGCTCGCATCGATCGAAGTGAATGTGGCAAGCGTTGAGCCGGGCATGTCGCTGACCGTGAAGTGGCGCGGCAAGCCGATCTTTATTCGCAACCGTACGCCCAAAGAGCTGGAAGAAGCCAACGCCGTTCCGTTGGCCGATCTGAAGGATCCCGTCGCGCGCAATGCCAATCTCGATGCCGCAGCCCAGGCGACCGATATCGACCGTTCTGCGGGCAAGGGTAAGGAAAACTGGATCGTCATGGTTGGGTCCTGCACCCATCTGGGTTGTGTTCCCCTGGGTCAGGCGGGCGATTTCGGCGGCTGGTTCTGTCCCTGCCATGGCTCGCACTACGATACGGCGGGCCGAATACGCAAAGGTCCGGCGCCGGAAAACCTGCATATTCCGACCTTCGCATTTACATCCGATACCGTGATCAAGATCGGATAAGGGGACATTTGAAATGAGTGGTCATTCCAGTTACCAGCCCTCGACCGGTATCGAAAGATGGGTCGATTCCCGCCTGCCTCTGCCACGTATGGTCTATGACAGCTTCATAGCCTATCCGGTGCCGCGCAACCTGAACTATGCCTACACCTTTGGCGCCATGCTTGCCGTCATGTTGATCGTGCAAATTCTGACCGGCGTCGTGCTGGCCATGCATTATGCCGCTGAAACGACGGTGGCTTTCAATTCCGTCGAAAAGATCATGCGTGACGTGAACCATGGCTGGCTGCTGCGCTATATGCATGCCAACGGTGCGTCGTTCTTCTTCGTCGCTGTTTATCTGCACATTGCCCGTGGCCTCTATTACGGCTCCTACAAGGCTCCGCGTGAAATTCTCTGGATCCTCGGCTGCATCATCTTCCTTTTGATGATGGCGACCGGTTTCATGGGTTACGTTCTGCCCTGGGGCCAGATGTCTTTCTGGGGTGCAACCGTCATCACCGGCTTTTTCACGGCGTTTCCAGGTGTGGGCGAGTGGATTCAGCAGTTCCTGCTCGGCGGCTTTGCCGTCGACCAGCCGACCCTGAACCGCTTCTTCGCGCTTCACTACCTTCTGCCCTTCATGATCGTTGGTGTCGTCATTCTTCATATCTGGGCACTGCACGTGACGGGCCAGACCAACCCAACGGGTGTTGAAGTGAAGACGAAGACGGACACCGTTCCGTTCACGCCCTATGCGACGTTGAAAGATGCGCTCGGAATTTCCGTCTTCCTGCTGGTTTATGCATACTTCGTCTTCTACATGCCCAACTTCCTCGGCCATCCTGATAACTACATCATGGCGGATGCCCTGAAGACACCGGCGCATATCGTTCCGGAATGGTACTTCCTGCCGTTCTACGCCATGCTGCGTGCCATCACGTTCAACGTCGGCCCGATCGATTCCAAGCTCGGTGGCGTCCTGGTGATGTTTGGTGCCATCGTCGTCTTGTTCTTCCTGCCTTGGCTGGATACGTCGAAGGTTCGCTCGGCCGTCTACCGTCCTTGGTACAAGATGTTCTTCTGGGTCTTCGTGGTGAATTCCATCATGCTCGGCTGGTTGGGTTCGCGCCCTGCAGAAGGTACGTATGTCACCCTTTCGCAAATCGGCACGGTTTACTACTTCGGCTTCTTCCTCATCATCATGCCGCTTCTCGGCCTGTTCGAGACGCCGAGGCGTATTCCCAATTCGATCACCGAAGCTGTTCTCGAAAAGAACGGCAAGTCTGCCGCCGCTCCTGCGGCTGCGGTGAAAATATGAGTGCGAGAGGGACGATTACAATGAGAAAGTTTGTAACGAGCATCGCGCTTATCGCTGCCATGGGTGGTTTTTCCTCTGCGGTTACTGCCGCAGAAGAAAGCCATGATCTGAAGGCACAGACCGAACATGCGATTGCGGGCGGGCATTTCCCGATCCTCAAGCCGCATGAGGAAGACTGGTCCTTTGCCGGTCCTTTCGGAACGTACGACAAAGCCCAGCTTCAGCGTGGATTAAAAGTCTACAAGGAAGTCTGTTCCGCCTGCCACTCCATGAACCTCGTGTCCTTCCGCACGCTGGAAGGTCTTGGCTACTCGGAGGGTCAGGTCAAAGCCTTTGCTGCCGAATATGAAGTGCAGGATGGCCCGAATGCCGATGGCGAGATGTTCACGCGCAAAGCCGTCCCATCCGACCATTTCCCATCGCCTTACCCGAACAAGGAAGCGGCAGCCGCGTCCAACGGTGGCGCTGCGCCGCCCGACATGTCGCTGCTTGCGAAGGCACGCGGTGTGGAGCGCGGTTTTCCGCAGTTCATCTTCGACATGATTCCGTTTGTTGGCGGCTATCAGGAAGGTGGACCGGACTATATTCATGCTCTTCTGACCGGCTATCAGAACGCGCCTGAGGGCATCGAAGTGGCGGAAGGAACGCATTTCAATCCGTATTTCGGCAGCGCTATCGCACTCAAGATGGCACCACCGATCAGCAATGATCAGGTGACCTACGACGACGGTACCCCGCAGACGCTGGACCAGTATTCGCAGGACGTCTCCGCATTCCTGATGTGGGCGGCAGAGCCACATCTCGAAGAGCGCAAACGCACCGGTTTCATGGTCATGGTGTTTCTCTTTATCTTCACGGTCCTGATCTACCTGACCAAGAAGTCCGTGTACTCCAGAAAAGAGCACTGATCTCCTTCATCGTTGCTTTCAGCGTCAGCCCTCTCGGTTTATCCGGGAGGGCTTTCTGTTTTGGCGCGCAGAGTTGTGGAAAGGGTGAGATGATTGATGGTGCTTTTGGACACGTCGCTATTTTGTGTTTGTCTGTCGTCGTTGAATTGATAAGGTCCCGCGAAACCAGATCCATCAAGAACCATCGGAAATTCAATGACCGTCATCGCTTCGGAGCTCGCCGCTGCCATCCGCTCCATCAACGACTATCCAAAGCCGGGGATCATTTTTCGGGATATCACCACGCTTCTCGGCAATCCCCGTGCGTTCCGCCGTGCTGTTGATGAATTGGTTCAGCCCTATGCGGGGACGAAGATCGACAAGATTGCGGGCATGGAAGCACGCGGTTTCATCTTAGGCGGTGCAGTCGCGCACCAGCTTTCTGCCGGTTTCGTGCCGATCCGCAAGAAGGGCAAGCTTCCGCACACCACGGTGCGGGTTGCCTACAGCCTCGAATATGGCGTCGACGAGATGGAAATGCATGTGGACGCCGTCCAGCCGGGCGAGAAGGTCATTCTCGTGGACGATCTGATCGCAACCGGCGGTACGGCCGAAGGTGCTGTTAAACTTTTGCGCCAGATGGGTGCGGATATCGTATCCGCATGTTTTGTGATCGACCTGCCGGATTTGGGAGGCCGCAAGAAGCTGGAAGATTTGGGCGTGGAGGTGCGCACACTCGTGGAGTTTTCCGGGCACTAGGTCCGGTGGTTTCCAGATTGGCAGAATGTGCCTCCGTCCCGTGAGGCTTTTCCTTCGATGCGCATGATAGAGGTCCTCCCTTTGCAGAAGCTCATGGATTTTAAGACATGGCTGTTTCGATACTTGAAATTCGTCGTGGTGCGACCGAAGCCTTGGAGCGACGCCAGCATAAAGGGACGTAGGGTCGTTGTTGTCGGCTCTGCCCCCAACTCCGCCAAGCCTTTCGACTTTGATGAGTCCTACATGCTCATCTCCGTCAACGCATCGCAGATCGTCGCGAAGAACTGGGGTGTGACCAAGCCTGACATCACCTTGATCATGTTCCATCAGATCGAGGGTAACTCAACGAATGCGAAGGAAGTCCGGCGTCTGCTGAAGGGTGAAAGAACGGGCCACCTCTGCATGCTTTTGTGGCGGCATGATTTGGAGCGGTTGAAACAAGGGCTACGACGCATCGGCTTCGGCTACGATAAGCTGACGATGGTCGATCGGTTAAGCCGCGTCGCTTTGGTGCGTGCCGTGACGGGAAAGCTGAATTTTGAAATCACCCCGGAATCGAAATATTCGAATGGCGTCATTGCCGTCATGCTGGCGCTTCACAGTGGCGCGGAGCGTGTCGTTATCTCAGGTATCAATCCGGCATCGACTGGCCACATCTATAATGGCGAGAACCTGCACCGCAAGCACAGCGGTCCTGATCTTGACGCCTTGAAGCAGATGCAGCAGGCGGGGTTGCCGGTTTATACAGCCGATCCTGCCGTAGCAGCCGCAACAGGGTTGACGCTTTGGCAAAGTGAAGATGTCCCGGATGGGGTTTAATCGAATTCCAGGACATTGCTCTCAAACGTCACGACCGGCTTTCCGTGCTGATTAACCCCTTCATTGAAGGTCGTATTCATACGGAGACCCGGACGGGAGGCAAGGGGGCGTGATGCGAGCATCGTCGCGAAATAGGTTACGTCGTCACCGGCATAGACTGGATGCAGCCATTTGAGATTGCGAAAGCCGGGTGAGGGGCCCAGTTTTGGCGGTACCGCACCTTCTGATGTCAGCCGAGTAACTTCTTTTGCCCAATAGGCCAGAAAGCATTTCATCCACGATGCACTCGTCTGCCACCCGGATGCGCAGAGACCTTCAAACACAGAATTTTTTGCAGTATCTCCACTGAGATGGAAGGGCTGCGGATCGAATTTTTCGGCGTAGCTGATGATGGATTCAGCCGAGAAATGAACGGTGCCGAGTTGAAGCCTGACGTCGATGGGGTAGAGGTCAACAAATTTCATGACGACACCCATTCGCTTAACGTTGCAAACATGACATTCAACTCGGCGATGAACACAGTTTCCCCACGCTGGTTTTGCAATTCGTGATGCAGCTTGATGATCCCCAGACCCGGCCGTGATGCTGATATCCGCTGTTCGACCACTGTCGATGTGCCGCTCAGCGTATCGCCCGCGAGAACCGGCTTCTTCCAATCGACAAAATCGACCCCCAGCCCGGCCTGTGACGGCGCCTGATTTATGTAGCTGTCCACCGCCATGCGCATCATCATGGCGCATGTGTGCCATCCGGACGCAGCCAATCCGCCCAGAATACTGGCTTTTCCAGCTTCTTCGGAAAGGTGCATGGGCTGGGGATCGAATTCGGATGCGAACTCGATGATCTCGTCTGCGCTGACGGTTTTAAGCCCCAGCGGGAAACGTCTCCCTGGCGTGAAATCCTCGAAGCTGTATGTCACTGGCGAACTCCTCCTTCGCTGGCATGGATGATCTTAGCGTCACTCTATCTTTTACGTAAAGGTAAAAAGTGAAGTTGGGAACGTCGAAAATGGGCAGCCTGAAGACAAAAGGCCCGCGACGAGGCGCGGGCCGGTTTTCGCGTATGACTTGGCTTTAGGTGTTGAAACGGAAATGGATCACGTCGCCATCATGCACGACATATTCCTTGCCTTCATCCCGACCCTTGCCAGCTTCCTTGGCGCCGACTTCGCCTCTGCAGGCCACATAGTCGTCATAGGCTATGGTGAAGGCGCGGATGAAGCCGCGTTCGAAGTCCGTGTGGATCACGCCGGCAGCGCCCGGCGCCTTGGTGCCGCGCACGATGGTCCAGGCGCGTGTTTCCTTGGGGCCGACGGTGAAGTAGGTGATGAGGTCAAGCAACTGATAACCTGCACGAATGAGGCGGTCGAGACCCGCTTCTTCCAGGCCGAGAGCGGAGAGGAACTCCTTGGATTCTTCCTCAGGCAGTTGCGCGACTTCGGACTCGATGGCGGCGGAAATGATGACGCATTCCGCACCCTGAGCCTTCGCCATCTCGGCGACGGCCTTGGTGTGTTCGTTGCCATCGACAGCGTCGGCTTCCGCCACGTTGCACACGTAAAGCACCGGGTGCGAGGTCAAAAGGTTGAGACCCTTCAGGACTTCGATCTCGTCGTTGGCTAGCGTTTTTAGCAGCAGGCGAGCGGGCTTGCCATCGTTCAGAAGCTTGATGACCGCTTCCATGACCGGCAGTTGCGCTAGCGAGTCCTTGTCTTTTGAAGATGCGCGCTTGCGGGTCTGCTCAACGCGGCGCTCAAGGCTCTCGAGATCGGCGAGCATCAGCTCGGTTTCGATGGTGTCAGCATCGCCGACAGGGTTGATGCGCCCTTCGACATGAGTGATGTCATCGTCTTCGAAGCAACGCAGAACATGAACAACGGCATCGACTTCACGAATGTTGGCAAGAAACTTGTTGCCCAGACCTTCGCCCTTGGACGCGCCACGCACCAGACCGGCGATATCCACGAAGGAAATACGGGTCGGGATGATTTCCTTGGATCCGGCAATGTCGGCCAGTACCTTCATGCGCGGGTCGGGCACGGCAACTTCGCCGGTGTTCGGCTCAATCGTACAGAAGGGATAGTTCGCAGCCTGGGCCGCCGCCGTCTTCGTCAGCGCATTGAAGAGTGTGGACTTGCCGACGTTTGGCAGACCGACGATACCGCATTTAAAGCCCATGGCTTGAACCTGTCTTTTGTTTTCTCAAGAATTCCATTCGTCAGCCTTTTGCGGAAAGGGCAGGGCGAGGTCAAGCCTTGATGCTGAAAACCCTAAGGATTCGCTGCAAAAGCGCGTTTATACGGCCGGTTGGCCAAAGCCCAACCATCCAGAAACCAACGCCCAGCCGCCGTAGATGATGGCGCCGCTGGTCAAGACGGAGAGGATGGCGAGCAGGAGCCCGGTCAGCACCGCCATGTCGTCGCGTTGCGCCAGCCCAAGAGCGATGACCAGCACGGCTAGTCCGGGAAGCATGTTGCCGAAAGGAATGGGCAGTGCGATAAGAACAGCCATCAGAAAAATGACGATGCCGATGGAAACCTGTCCCATATATCTGGACAGCACATGGCCGCGGGGGCGGAGCAACGCCTCAAGCTTGGCAAGACGCGGTGCGGCTTTGTCCGCTGTCATCTGAATAATGGCACGAGATACGGACAGGCGACCTAGAAAGCGCGGCAGTACGAGGCGCCGCGCACCGAAAATGATCTGGAGCGACAAAATGGCAAGCGCTGTTCCAAAGATCATACCTGCTGGAATGCCGGGCGTTGGGACGATGGCAGGGATGGCAAACACGACCAGCACAAAAGCAATCGCCTGATCACCAAGTTTGTCGAGCAGGCCCTCCAGCGTGATCTTTTCGGGCAACCCATCCGGCAGTCGTCGCAAGGCCGCCGCCATGGTCTCCATTGGCGGGTCGTTATTCATGCGGAAGGGCGCGAATAAAGGAGGCTATTGTCTTCATGGAGGAGAGATGGTGATGGCTTTGCAGGTTTCAAGTCGCACGATGCGCGGTTGGCTTGTTGCTAATCCTTTTTCGGCGCGAACATGCGCTTCAGCATCTCGGCCATGGGTCCGGTTTTCGGCAGCTTCTTCGGTTGAGCGGAATTGCGGGCTTGGTGAATGTGGGATTTGGCGGCGGGTTTTGCGGCTGAGGCTTCTTTCTTCTCCTCGGTCTTCACGCCGACAGCGAGCGCAAGCTTGTTCATCAATTGCGAATCCTCGCCTTTCACGAGCATCTCGGCATTGTCAGCGATGGCGTCGATCAAAGGGTCTAGCCACACCTTGTCGGATTTGGCGAAGTCGCCCAGCACGTGGCCGTTGACCCGCTCCTTATCACCGGGGTGGCCGATGCCCAGTCGCAGGCGCCGGTAGTCCTTGCCACAATGGGCGTCGATCGATTTGAGCCCATTGTGACCACCGTGGCCTCCGCCCACCTTGATCCGCGCTCGGCCCGCGACCAGATCAAGCTCATCGTGAATGGCGATGATGTCCGAGATTTTCACCTTGTAGAAGCGCATGGCCTCGCCCACGGCTTCGCCTGACAGGTTCATAAATGTCTGCGGCTTCATCAACAGCACTTTTTCGCCAGCGATCTCTCCTTCGGATATCGCTGCCTTGAACTTTTTTGACCAAGGTGAAAAGGATGGCGTTCGTTGCAGCGCATCGACAACCATGAAGCCAATATTGTGGCGGTTGAACGCATATTGCGTGCCGGGATTGCCAAGGCCTACAAGGATGATCATGAAGGTGTTCGCCTGGGTTCGATTTCACGTTGACCTTCACCACCTAAAAAAGCGACGGGTGTCAACGATTTTGTCTTAATCGAGCCATGCTAGTTACGAATGACAAGGCCATATTTCTCGTAGATCTTGCGCTGTGTTCCGTCAGCGATCATCCCGTTCAGGATGCTTTGCATCTGGTTGATCAGGCTGTCGGGTATGGATGGGTTGCAGGCCATGCCCAGCGACTGGTGGGCAAGAACGGCGACCTCTACCAAATCTTCTCCCGACAACGTGTTGAGCGCGCTTTCAGACATCGGCATCATATCGATGCGACCCGCCTTTAGTCTCGCATGGGTCGTTTCGAAATCTGCACTCAGTTCGATTCGCGGGAACTTCATCGATTTCAGGAGTGTTTCGGTGTAGTCGTTCCTTTGGGTGCCGACCGAATACCGTTTCGCATCCTCAATATTTTTTACGTCAAGATGTGCACTACGTCGTGCGACCAGGACGTTTCTATCCGTGTGGATGGGTGATACCCACTTGAATTTTGTTTCACGTTCTGGTGTGCGTGCAGCGGCTACGACACAATAGGCTGGTGTCGTTTCAGCAAGTGCGACGGCGCGTGCCCAGGGCAGGATTTTTGCATCATAGTCGATACCCGCGCGCTCGAAGATGATTTTCAACTGGTCCATGTAGACGCCCGTTGGCATGCCATCGCTGCCACGGATGTTGTAGGGCGGGTATTCCTCGGTCGATACGTGGAGTTGGGCGGCATTCAGTGGAAGGGCTATCAAAAAAGCCAGCAATAGTCCCGTTATCCGTCGCATGATCGCCTCTCGATGAGTTTACGTCCCGACCTTCGCATTCCGATCTGTATTGTGTTTCTCATAGGCAGCAACATAAACGCTGATGGCCTGCGGCTTTGCAAAGAGATAACCTTGGCCGCAATCCACGCCAATGTCCTTGAGCATGGCTTCCTGCTCTTTTGTTTCGATACCCTCGGCGATCACCACGCAGTTCATTTTGTGGGAGATAGCGCTGATGCCTTCGACCAGCATACGGCTCCTCTGGCTGATTTCACTTGTACCATCATGGATTGAACGCGTGAAGGATTGGTCGATCTTGACGATGTCGACGGGGAAGCGGCTGAGGTAGCTGAGCGACGAATAGCCAGTGCCGAAATCGTCCAGCGCGATACGGCATCCCAATTGCCTGATGGCGTTGAGGACGGCGTGAATTTGGGGGTCGTTGTGCATAAGCACGGCCTCGGTAATCTCGACCACCATCCTGCTGGGTACGATATCATGGCGGTACAACAGGCCGGCGATGCGCGTGGGAAGGCCTGGTTCGAACTGCAAGGCGGAAAAATTCACCGCGACGTAGGCGTCTTCCAGTCCGGGAAGCCGCGAAAGCTTGGCCAGATTGCGAATGGAATGCTCCAGAATGACATTGCCGATGCGGCCGATGGTGCCGTTTTCTTCCGCAGCGCTGATGATGGCTGCCGGCGACAAAATTCCCTTTTGCGGATGGTTGAGGCGCATCAACGCTTCGAAACCAAGTGTGGCGCCATTGGACAGTTTCTGGATCGGCTGGAAATGTGCCTCCAGCCAGTTTTCCTCCAGCGCCTGCTCGATATCCTGTTCGATTTCGGCACGTTCGCGAGCTCTGTTCATCATTGCAGAATCGAACATCTGCGCGCCATTCTTGCCTGCGCGTTTCTTGCTGTACATGGCCATGTCGGAGTTCTGAAGCAACTCGGACGCGGTTTTCGCATGCGTTGGATACAAGGCAAGGCCGATGCTGGCGCTGAGGCGTACATTGTTACCTGCGGCATCGAAGGGCGTGTCGAACATGGCGCAAATCTCGTCGCAGATTTTTGTCGCTCGTGTTTCCGTCATCGGGCCCGTCAGAAGAATAGCGAACTCGTCGCCGCCCAGGCGCGATGCGCTGTCCAGCGGGGTGAGCAAGGGCGACAACCGTTCCACAAACTCCCTGAGAACGGCATCTCCAGCTGCGTGGCCGAGATTGTCGTTGATGACCTTGAAGCGGTCGAGATCAATAAAGAGGCAGGCCAGTTCCATACCGTTCTGATCGGCCTCTAAAATCTTGGTGTCGAGTATTGCTTCAAAACCCTGACGGTTGAAAAGCCCTGTCAGGTGGTCGGAGATGGCTTGCAACCGATTGCGCTGTTCGGAGCGGCGCAGTTCCGTCACGTCGGTCATGACGCTCAAACCCTCGGAGCGATGGTGACCATCGTTGAGGCGCAACTCCTTTTCCGCAATGAGGACATCCATGAGACGACCATCGCCGCATTGAAAGCGCACCGTAAATTCGGCGGTGCCCGACATGCCGTCCGTCGTTGCATCATTGTGTTTGCGCAGAACGAAGCGCGCCCGATCCTCCGGCATGATCAGATCGACAAAATCACGGCCTAAAACGTCCTCGCGCTTGTGTCCGGTCGCTTCGACCCAGTAATCGCTGACGGCTGCAATCCGGTCAGCCGGATCAAGCGAAAACAGCATGGCCGGTGTGCGATTGTAAATCTCGCTGGTGCGCCGATGGGCGTTCTTGATTTCCTGTTCTTCTCGCTCCAGCTCAATCTGCATCTCGTTGAAGCTTTTCGCCAGCCGTCCCATCTCATCGGTCGAGCGCCAGTCGACGTGGTGGCGCGAACCTAGCCTGCGCGTCGCTTCTATCGCAGCTGTCAGTCGTAGAAGCGGCTTCATGACCATCAGCCGGTTGCCGATGATCGCGGCGGCGAAAATGGCAAGGATGGCGAGGATGAAGATGGAGATAGCGGCCAGCTCGATGTTGCTCAATGTGGTCAGAATGCCGACATTCTGAAAAAAGATGGTGATGGTCCCGACTTTCGTTTCGCCATCCAGGTTCTTGTAAGTGATGTCGCGGCTGATGGATGACGTGTCGGTGGACATGTGAGAGCCGGTTGTCTGCGTGATATCCAGTTGGCCGAAGGTATCACGCACCTTGACCATATAGACGGCTGGGTCCGTCACGAGCGTCCCGGTTATCTGGTTGATGCTTTCGTCGTCCATATCCCACAATGGGCGGCCCAACGCCTGGGTGTTGGCGGACAGAAGAATTTCAAGGCGGTCACTTTGATTGGTAACCATTTCGTGGTGAGAAAGCATCAGCAGGAGTGTGAAAAGCGGGGCGACCAGCACGAAAAGTGCGCCGGAAACGATCGCGATAAAGCGACTTTCTACGGAATGCGTCATATGCTGTGCTACCGTCCTTTACCCTTGCAAAGACTTGCTGCGTTGGTTTCCCAGGCTCAGCGAAAAAAGGTCCCATCTCTAAATACATACGAGCTTCAAATCTAGCAGAGCCGACAGATGCTCCCAACGTGCGAATACTGAAGTCCTAAACCTAAAGTTTTGACTTATCGTTTCCGGGCATGATTAATCGTTGCTAAAAAAACAGCTGCATTTTGTTGTTCTTGTTGGGGGAGCAACGCCCATAAAAAATGCCCCGCATCTTGCGATGCGAGGCATGTAAAGGTGCACTGACACGTGCTTCGTCCGAATTACTCGGACTTGTCTTCTTCCACAGGTGTTTCGACTGTTTCTTCGACTTCGTCCACAATCGCGACAACTGGTGGCACGATGGTAGCGACGGTGAAGTCGCGGTCTGTAATCGTTGGAACGACGTTCTTCGGCAGCTTGATCTGCGAAATATGAACGCTGTCGCCGATCTTGAGGCCTTCCAGATCGACGGTGATCGAGTCTGGGATGTCGCTTGCCTGAACGTTGGCTTCGATGGTGTGACGAACGATGTTCAGAACGCCACCGGTCTTGATCTCGGACTTGTCTTCGTTAATGAAGTGAACCGGGATTTCAACCGTAACCTGCGATTTGTTCGATACGCGCAGAAAGTCCACGTGCACCATGAAATCGCGGACCGGGTCGCGCTGGTAATCCTTTGGCAGGACCTTGTACTTCTTGCCATCAACGTCGAGCGTTGCAACGGTGGTCATGAAACCGCCGGCCTGAACGCGCTTGGTGACTTCATTGGTCGAGATCGCGATAGAAATTGGGGCTTGCTTGTCACCATAGATGACAGCAGGAATCAAACCGTTGCGACGTAGTTCACGAGAGGACCCCTTACCAACTCGTTCGCGCGCTTCGGCCTTGAGCTCATAAGATTCTTTGCTCATGGCATAATCCTTTTAGGTTGTCTGGAGAGTTCGTTCTGGCGTGCCGGATCGAACTGGAGATGGCTTTTGAAAAGCGCTCTCGCCCGCGTTGCCTCCAAGGGTGTCTACACGGATGCGGGCGCTATAGTATAAAGAGGCGTTAAAGGCAAGTGGGATCGCACCCTGCGCAAAGGCTCCTGGACGTTACATGAGGATTTTGCCCAAGGCGTCGCCGAGCGCGAATTTTAATCAACGCTTAGTCACGTCGGTAAACGTGCTAAAAACCTGGACCATGTACATTCGCGCGCAGTTCAACTGATGCGTGACACCGATGTACCAAATTCTGAGCTGCCTTGCCGTGGACCATGACATTCGTTTTACAATGACCGCTGTCACCATCTGTGTGCTGGGTTCGCTGTTGACGATACGCCTTTTCATGCGGGCGCGACAATCGGCTGCGATCCAGCGTGTCAACTGGTTGTTTTTGACCGGCACGATCGGTGGAGCCACGATCTGGACGACGCATTTCGTTGCCATGCTGGGTTTTCAAACCTCTGGCACCGTGGGGTTTTTACCGGGATTGACAGGCTTGTCGCTGATGATCGCCATCGCAACGACGATGGGCGGTTTTGCTGTGGCGACCTATGGCGGGAAAACCGCCTTAGTGGAAGCGGGCGGACTGATCGTCGGACTTGGAATCGCCTGCATGCATTATACCGGCATGGCTGCCTATATGGTGCAGGGTGCGGTTGTCTGGGACCAGGTCTACGTTATGTGGTCAATGGTTCTGGGTGCTTTTTTTGGGATGCTGGCCACCAGCAGGATCGTCCGGCCGGTGAGTTGGCTTTGCAAATATGGCGGCATGACATCTTTGGTTCTGGCGATCGGCTCCACCCACTTCACGGGGATGGCTGCAATTTCCATCGTTTTCGACCCTTCAGCGACCATACCCTTTACGGTTGTGCCGTCGAGTGTCATGGCCGCCGGTGCCGTAATGATCACATTCGTCCTCATGGCCGTCGCTTTTTCAACCTATGTCATCGATTCCGAAAGCAGCTTGCAGGCCGTTGCGCGATATCGTCATCTGTCCCTGCATGATGCGCTGACAGGCATTCCCAACCGTGCCGCCTTTAACGAACATTTGCACGGTCTTTTGACGCGTAGCGCCGACCCAACGGCGCGCATTGCGCTTCTGTCGTTTGACCTCAATCGCTTCAAGGAAATCAACGACGTTCACGGACATAGTGCCGGAGATGCGGTGCTGCGTGCCTTGGCGGATCGAATGACGAGTGTTTTGCTGCCAGGCGAATTCGTCGCCCGTGTGGGCGGTGACGAATTTGTCGCGGTTCTGCATCGGTATTATTCCAAGTCCACGGTGCTCGAGTTTGCCAAGCGGCTGCTGGGCGAGATGGTCAAGCCAGTCGAATGGGGGGAGACGGTCTTATCGGTGGGTGCCAGCATTGGCATTGCTGTTGGCGGTTCCGGCATTAACAATGCCGACGCCCTTATCTCGCAAGCCGATGTCGCCATGTATCGCGCCAAAAGCGACGTAAGCGGGACCATCTACTTCTATGACAAATCCATGGATGATGCATCTCGTGCGCGCAACGCGCTTGCGATCAGCATGCGTTCGGGGCTCACCAGAGGCGAATTCGAGCTCTATTTTCAGCAGCAGAACGATACGACAACTGGAAAGGTCGTCGGCTTCGAGGCCTTGCTGCGATGGAACCACCCGCTGCGTGGATTGATCTCGCCGGCAGAGTTCATTCCGATTGCCGAGCAGACAGGCTTCATCATCGAAATGGGAGAATGGGTTCTTCGCGAAGCCTGCTTCCAGGCAGTGACCTGGAGGAACCCTCTCGACATCGCCATCAATGTTGCGCCTTCGCAGCTTTTGGATTCCGATTTTGTCCAGAAGGTAAAACGCAGCCTGCAGGACAGTGGTCTGGAGCCACGCAGACTGGAGTTGGAAATCACCGAAAGCGGTATCTTGGTCGATCATCGCCGCGCGCTGATGACGATCCGTAGTCTCAAGGATCTGGGCGTGCGCATTGCCATGGATGATTACGGTACGGGTTATTCGTCACTCTCGACGCTTCAGAGCTTTCCCTTTGATAAGATCAAGATCGACCGGGGCTTCGTGGAGGGACTGGCAACCAATCTTCAATCCCAAGCCATCGTTCGCTCGACCCTTATTCTCGCCAACAGTCTCAATATTCCAGTTCTGGCGGAAGGTGTGGAAACGATGGAACATATGGAATTTTTACGTCGCGAAGGATGCAAGCACGTGCAGGGCTTCTATTTCGGACGTCCCGGACCCGCGGCCACGATCGATGATATCGTGAACATCGAGCCCGAAGAAAACGTTGAGCTGGATCATGAAGCGTTGCCGCTGGCAAGCTGAGCGGCATATGCGCAAATAACGCTTTTTTTTATTGTAAGCGCGCGACATCAGGCGCACCATTCCGACAAATCTCGGGAGGAGACGATGTCCAACAGTACGGCCCATGCGGACCATGTGTACCACACCGCCAGCCAGCCCTCGGCTGCGGCAAGTTCCCCCATCATTGCGTCATGGCGCAGGTGCATGACCATGCATCACCTCGCACCCGAGACAAGCAGTGAGCCGGCTTTTCTCGCCGATGCCGATTTTCGCCTGGCGCGCGAAATTTCCGCGGGTTTGATTGCGGAAAGTGCTGACGAATTGGACCGAATTTTTCTGAGTGTCGGCAAAGCGGGATGCTGCCTGCTTTTGACGGATGCAGACGGTGTTGCGCTTGAGCGCCGGGGGGCGGCAACCGACGATCAAGATTTTCGACGATTGGGTCTTTGGTCGGGAGCCGTCTGGAGTGAGGCAAGTGTCGGCACCAACGGCATTGGCACGGCACTGGCCGACGAGCGTTGCGTGACCGTCTACCGCGACCAGCATTTCTTCTCGGCCAACATCAATCTTTGCTGCACGACGGCTCCTATTCGCGATCATCTGGGCCAGGTTACCGGCGCGCTGGATATTTCAACCTGCCGCGATGACGTTGATGATCTGACGTTTTCGATGCTCACGCAGGCGGTGCGTGATTCCGCACAGCGTATCGAGGGTAACCTGTTCCGACGGGCTTTCCCCGGTGCGCGTATCCTGTTGGTGCCATCCGGTCACTCTGCGGCGCTGTCGCTTTTGGCGGTTGATCAGGACGACATCATTTTGGGCGCGACCCGGGCTGCAAGGCAGGCTCTTCGGCTGGACGATGCCCATCTGGCCGCAGGCATTCCGGCTTCAGATGCGCTGCGGGAGGAGCGTTACGACAAGGGCGCGGAGCTTGCCGATGCCGAACGGGCGGCACTTCGCAGGGTCCTGTCCCGTGCCGATGGCAATATTACCAAGGCTGCATCTCTGCTGGGAATCAGCCGGGCAACGCTTTACCGCAAGATGAAGAAGCTTTCGGTTCACTAACCAACTGCATTCACAGATTGTGCTGTCGCAGATGTGAAACACTGTGCACTGCGGTATTCAAGTCGCGCCCTATCAATCGTCGAATTCTGCGCTCACCTTCCTGCCACGCGGTCCGACGAGGATCGCCCGTCATCAGGGAGGATGAAGTCATGAACATTCAAGTCCAGCAGAAAGCTGGTGAAGCACCGTTCAAACAGAAATACGGTAATTACATCGGCGGTGAGTGGGTGGAGCCGAAGTCCGGCCGCTATATGGATAACCTGTCGCCCATAACAGGCCAGAAGATGTGCGAAGTGCCCCGCTCGGATGCCAGCGATATCGAATTCGCTCTCGATGCTGCCCACAAGGCACGCGCCGCTTGGGGCAGGACAAGCGCAACCGAACGTTCCAACATGCTGCTGAAAATCGCCCAGCGTATAGAAGACAATCTTGATCTGATTGCCCGCGCCGAAACCTGGGACAACGGCAAGCCTTTGCGTGAAACGACCAATGCGGACATCCCGCTTGCGATCGATCATTTCCGCTATTTCGCTGGGTGCATTCGTGCACAGGAAGGCTCGATTGGCCAAATCGACAACGATACGGTGGCATACCATTTTCATGAGCCCCTGGGCGTCGTCGGCCAGATCATTCCATGGAATTTCCCGATCCTGATGGCGACATGGAAACTGGCGCCAGCGCTGGCTGCCGGTAACTGCGTGGTGCTGAAGCCTGCCGAGCAGACACCGGCCTCCATTCTTCTCGTAATGGAACTGATTGGAGATATCTTGCCGGCGGGCGTCGTCAATATCGTCAATGGTTTGGGCGTGGAAGCTGGCAAACCGTTGGCGCAAAGCAGCCGCATCGCCAAGATCGCCTTTACCGGGTCCACCTCGGTCGGCAAGGAGATCATGCGTTATGCGGCCGATAACGTGACGAACATTACGCTTGAACTTGGCGGCAAGTCGCCAAACATCTTCTTTGCGGATGTGATGAACGAGGATGACGCGTTTCTCGACAAGGCGCTTGAAGGCTTTGCGATGTTTGCGCTGAACCAGGGAGAGGTCTGCACGTGCCCATCCCGCGCGCTGGTGCATGAGTCGATCTATGATCGCTTCATGGAAAAGGCGATCAAACGCGTTGAGGCCATCAGCCAGGACGATCCACTGAACTCTGCAACCATGATCGGGGCTCAGGCCTCACAGGAGCAGTTCGACAAGATCATGAGTTACCTGGAAATCGGCAAAAAAGAAGGTGCGAAAGTGCTGACCGGCGGCGACAAGAAATCGCTTTCCGGCAATCTGAAGGATGGTTTCTACATCCAGCCGACGGTGTTTGAAGGCACCAACAAGATGCGGGTTTTCCAGGAGGAAATCTTCGGTCCGGTCGTGTCAGTCACCACTTTCAAGACGGTGGAAGAGGCGATCGAAATTGCCAATGATACCGTCTACGGCCTTGGTGCCGGTGTGTGGAGCCGTGACACAAACCTTGCCTATCGTGCAGGGCGGGGAATCGAAGCCGGTCGCGTCTGGACGAATTGCTACCATGCCTATCCTGCCGGTGCCGCGTTCGGTGGCTATAAGCAGTCGGGTATCGGGCGTGAAACGCACAAGATGATGCTCGACCATTATCAGCAGACGAAGAACCTGCTTGTGTCATACAGCCCGAACAAGCTCGGTTTCTTCTAAGCAGTGCGCAACTGCCGGACGTCCTTAAGGGGCTTTCGGTAATCCGGTGCAAAAAACACAACAAAAAAGCCAGAGCTTGCGTTCTGGCTTTTTTATTCTGCATCGGATTTAAATAGAATATTTAGTCGAAAAGGCCTGAAACTGACTGTTCCATCGCCGTGCGGTTGATGGCTTCGCCAAGGAGCGTGGCTGTCGTAATGACGCGGATATTGGGTGCAGACTGCACGGCAGTCGTTGGCTGAATGCTGTCCGTGATCACAAGTTCGCGCAGTTTGGACGACGCGACGCGGGCAACAGCGCCACCAGAAAGAACGCCGTGGGTAATATAGGCCGTGACGCTGGTCGCACCATTCTTGAGAAGCGCTTCAGCGGCATTGCAGAGTGTGCCGCCGGAATCGACGATGTCGTCCATCAGCAGGCAGTCTTTACCGGTCACGTCGCCGATCACGTTCATGACTTCGGATTCACCGGGTCGGTCGCGGCGTTTGTCGACGATGGCCAGCAGACAGTCGAGACGTTTTGCCAAAGAGCGGGCGCGAACCACCCCGCCTACGTCGGGTGAAACGACCATGACATTCTTGGTGTCGTAGTGTTCCTTTACGTCGCGCGCCAGAATGGGTGCGGCAAAAAGATTGTCGGTTGGAATATCGAAGAAGCCCTGGATCTGGCCCGCATGCAGGTCGAGCGTCAGAACGCGGTCAGCACCGGCTTCGGTGATCAGATTGGCGACGAGCTTGGCCGAAATGGGTGTGCGAGGACCAGCTTTGCGATCCTGGCGGGCGTAGCCGAAATAGGGAAGAACGGCTGTAATGCGCTTTGCTGAGGAACGACGCATCGCGTCGATCATGATCAGCAGTTCCATCAGGTGGTCGTTTGCCGGGAAAGATGTGGACTGCACGAGGAAAACATCCTCACCGCGCACGTTTTCGCTGATTTCAACGAATATTTCCTGGTCCGCAAACCGCTTTACAGTGGCATTTCCGAGAGGGACATTCAGATACTTGCAGATCGCTTCGGCCAGATGCCGGTTCGAATTGCCTGCGAAAACCTTCATTGTTGCCGCCTGTTTTGATGCCACCGCTTAAGATCAACAGAGACGGTTTCTCTGGGGTCTGCGCGTCGTTCAACTGTGAGGAATACCCGACCCGAAGGGTTCCGGACACGCCGTTTTGCCATGGGCGCCTTAATAGCGGGGTTGCCCGTGAATGCAAGAGGTCAGAGGGTGTTACCCCTAATTTTCATGAAAACTTTGTGACTTAACCTCGCTCCAGAGGTCTTCCCACCAGTTCAGGTTGTTTATCCGCGATTAGACTGTTTCCAGGACTGATAGTCATTCAGTGTTTTGGCGGCGATCTTTTGCATTGCCGCATCGGTTACCGCTGCCCAAGGGTCGCTGCCTCTGGCCGGCACCGTTTCCTGTCCCTGCAGTCGGTGAAGGCGCGCGCCGTTGGCATCCAGTATATCCCAGACATAGACGATGGTGATGTTCGATCCATCTGCAAAGGCTGATAAATAACCCTTCAGGATATTTTCAGCCGAGGTATCGGACGACGGGCGGATCGTCAGCCCCTTTGCGCGTGCTTCAGCACCGAGCTGTCGAGATAGCGGTGTTACGGCCTGGATCGGAGCTCCGATAATAGGCAGGAAGCGAATGGTGCCGGCCGACGAGCCAGAGGGCAGGGCGGTTGTCTGGGGTTGCGGTTGTGCCTGCGCGGGCTGTTTTGCAGCCACCGGCTCACCATATTGTGCGCCGCTGGACAATGCCTGTGCCTGTGCCTCGCGGTTGTTTTGCGGTGCGTAAGCTGGAACCTGCGAGGACACACCAGATGGAGACCGGTCTGCCGCCGCTGCCATCTGGTCAAGGTCGCCTTGGTTGACGGGTGTTGACTGCACGTTGCTTTGGCCGACATCCACTTGCGGGGTCAGTGCATCCGTCGTGTTGCAGGCAGATAGAACGAGCGCGAGGCTTGGAATTGCGATTACCAACCCTAGCCGCCGCATGCCAGATGTCCCCTCATGAAATGCTCCGTCGCTCCCTGATTGACGGCAATGTACGGTTCGATCTTGATGCGAGTCAAATCGAGATTAGGCCGTCAACAAATCCAGGCTGTGGCGGGAGAGTGATTCCGGTGCGGCTTCGGTGGTGAGGTAGGTTTGTCCCAGCGTCATGGCGACACCTGAATCGCTGTCCATGATGATCATGTGGACGAACAGTGTCATGTTGGGCAAAATTTCCTGCGTGTTGCCCGCATAGAACATCTGGTGCTCCATCCACGATGGCGAGAAACGGGCACCCAGCGAATAACCGCAGGCATTGAGTCGGTGTCGTGTCAGTCCGCGTTCGTCCATGATGCGGGCATGGACATCGAACACGTCTCCGAACGTATTGCCAGGGCGCAGGACCTCCTCGATGGCGTGGATGTTTTCAACGCAGGCGTTGTAGAGTTCCTTGTGGCGAAACTCCGGCTCGCCGATGAGAACCGTGCGCATCATGGCCGCATGGTAGTGCGCGCTGACGCCTGCCCATTCCAGCGTCAATTGGTCTTTTGCATCCAGTTTGCGGCGACCGGCCTTGTAGCGGCAAAGAAGGGCATCCGGGCCAGAGCCGATGATGAATTCATTGGCGGGATAGTCACCACCTCCGGCAAAGACGGCACCTTGCATGGCAGCGAGAATATCCGCCTCGTCTGCACCTGCCGCGACAATCTTAAGAGCTGCATCCAGTGCGTCATCCGCCAGTTCTCCAGCGCGTTTCGCATAGGCGACTTCGGCAAGGCTTTTGACGAGCCTGAGGCCGCTGACGACGGCCGATGCATCGATGACCTGAGCGAAGCTGGCAAGCTGGTTATCGAGAAGGCGCGCGACGCGCCCCGTCATCCCGTGAGTGTCGAATTCTATACCGACGCGGCAGCCGAGCAAATCCATGTCGCTTAGCAGGTTTTTGAGGTCGAGCGTCGGGTCGGCATTGAGGCGGTCCACCCAGATGACGATGTTTTCGATGTTCGACGTCTGACGTGCCTGGCGCAGATCAGCGGACCGGGTCAGAAGCGTCATCGTGCCATCAGCCTTGACGACCAATGTCTGAAAAAAGCAATAGCCGAAGGTGTCGTAGCCGGTCAGCCAATACATGCTTTCCTGCGCAAACAGCAGAATGGCATCGAGCTTTTCTTCAACCATCTTTTCGGTCAGGCGGGCGCGGCGTGCCTCAAATTCAGCAGCGTCGAAGTGCAAGGCCATAATCAGTTCTCCAGAATTGCGATTGCCGAAATCTGCCGTCCGTAATCCGGCTCGCCGCGGTGTGTCGTGCGGCGATAGGAATAGAAGCTGGCATCATCCGGATATGTACATATATCGAGATTTTCCGCCGTCACGCCTGCAGCGGTGAGCCGGTCTATCGTCAGTTGCTTGAGGTCAAAAAAAGCGTGGTCTGGATTGGGTGAGGGCGAGAAATAGGCGGAGTATGCTGGGTTCATCTCTTTGAGGCTTTCGACACGCTCGGGCCCTACCTCGTAATTCTCGCGGCTAATCGATGGACCAAGGCTGGCGACGATCCGGTCACGCTGGGCACCAAGGCCTATCATTGCATCAATGGTGTTTTCCAGAACGCCCGAGACGGCGCCTTTCCACCCCGCATGTGCTGCGCCGACGATGCGGGCGTTCGGGTCGGCAAACAGGATTGGTCCGCAATCGGCACTCAAGACGCCCAGCGCAATGCCGGGTGTTGCCGTGACCATGGCATCGGCCTCCGGGCGCTCACCCTCATAGGTGTGATCGACCACGACCACATCGGGCGAATGCATCTGGTGGACGGTTGCGAGTTTTTCGACGGGACGTCCGAACCATTGTGCAACACGTTTTCTGTTTTCCAACACGGATTGGCGCACGTCATGAGATCCCAGCCCGACATTCAGGCCACGATAAATGCCTTCAGAGACACCGCCATGACGGGTGAAAAAACCATGGCGGATCGACTTGCCCGCAGATCCGGCGAGCAGGGGGCTTTGAAGGGGACGCGGCAACGTTTCGTCCTGCATGACAGTATCAATCCTTGGCGATGTCGCTGATTTTGAGGCGAGTATCCGCGAGCGAGTGTTTCCGGTAAAGCGCACCTCTTGTGGGGTGCAGACGGCAGATTCGACTGCTTCGAATTATCCCGATGTTGGCCCAAGGCCGGTGACCCTGTCAATCCAGCGGGCGGAACGGCAGCAGATGAACAGGCGAGCCGGACACGGCAAGCACCTTGAAGAGTTCGCCCATCTTGCCTGCACCTTCGCCCGCCAGCCGGTTGACAGCCTCGGCGATATCCGTTGCCTGATCCGGTTCAGCCTTTGCGGCCAACGCTTCTGCGCGTTCGCGCAAGCCCAGGCCGTACAGGAAGTCTCCTTGCGGCAGGCAGCCATTCACGTGCGCGCCATACTGCTCGGTGGTTTTCATAAGGCTTTCGAAATCGACGTGGCTGGTCAGATCGGCTTCGCCGGGATTGGCCAGGACGGGATCGTACTCATGCATGCGCAGCGCCTGCAACGTATTGCCATAACCCGAAACGATGTAGCCGTAGTCGATGATCAATGCCACGCCACCCTGGCTTTTCAACCGCTGGGCAATGGCTGCCATCACAGCTTCACGGGCCGGCGAATATTCGAAAATCGTGCCAACCGGCTGACGTTCGGGTAGAGGCGGCAGAAGGCCGGGATCGATGCTGGCCAATCCGGCTGTGAAGATGAGTTCGTCGTCGGCATCCATCGCCACCACACGTTCGCGAAAGCCCTGCGGCGTTTTTACGAACTGACGGATGGGGATGGCGTCGAACAATTCGTTGGTGGCAATCAGCAAGAAGCCAGGCGGCACGTCATCGAAGCTCTCGTGCCAGGCAATCTTGTCTCCGTGAATGGCAAGTGTGTGTTGCTGCGTTTCCGTCAGTCGCGGACTGGTTTCCACCAGATGCACACTCATGCTTTCATACAGCGGTGGCGCGATACGCTGAATGACGCGCAACATATCGGCCATCATGGTGCCGCGTCCCGGACCAATCTCCACCAGTCGCACAGGGGCCAGCGTGCCGTGCCGCTGCCATGCGTGAACGATGAAGACGCCGAGCATTTCCCCGAATAGCTGACTTATCTCGGGCGCGGTTACGAAATCGCCCGTGTGGCCGAAGGGTTGACGTGTCTTGTAATAGCCGTGCTCCGGGTCGGCCAGACAAAGTGCGAAGAAATCGGTTACGCTCATCGGACCGTTGAGGCGGATGAGGGATTTGATGCGGCGTGCGAGCGGTGTCGGCATCGTGTTACCCGGCCCCTATGCTGGCGAGGCGCTGCGCGCCCGTAAAACTGCCCAGACGCCCAGAAGGAACATGGGTGTTGAAAGAACCATACCCATCGTCAGCCAGTTCCCGGCGAGATAGCCGATCTGCGCATCCGGCTCTCGGAAAAACTCCACGAAGATACGAGACAGCGCATAACCGCAAACGAAAACACCTGTAATCGTGCCGGGGCTCTTCAACGCCTTGAAGCCATAAATCAGGATGGCGAGGACAATGAGGAGAATAATGCCTTCCAGGCCCGCTTCGTAAAGTTGGCTTGGATGGCGGGGGAAGGGGCCGCCGGTGGGGAAGACAACTGCCCAGGGAACATCGGTCAGACGGCCCCACAACTCACCATTGATGAAGTTGGCGATCCGGCCGAAGAAAAGGCCGATTGGTGCGACCGCTGCGATGATGTCGAACATGCTCCAGACGGGAATACCATTGCGCCTTGCAAACAGCACCATGGCGACGGTCGTGCCGATCAGTCCGCCGTGGAAGGACATGCCACCGTTCCAGATTTGCAGGGCCCTGATCGGATTATCGATAATGGCGCCCATATCGTAAAACAGAATGTAGCCTATGCGTCCGCCCAGAACGATACCGGCGGCTGCCCAGACGATGAAATCATCAAGATGTACGGGCGTCACCGGCGACGTGTCGTGGGGCCATAAACGATCTGACAGGCTCAGCTGGCGTGCATAGTACCAGCCCAGCATGATGCCGATGACATAGGCAATCCCGTACCAGTGAATGGGAAGCGGCCCAATGTGGATGGCCACAGGATCGATATCGGGAAACGGCATGATCGAGAACTGGGCCAGGGGTGCAAACAATTCGTTTATTCCATTGTCATTGAGCTGAAGTCAAAGAACTCTAGAGTGGTCTGGTTAACAGCCGCATACCTCTTTCATACTTTTCCCGGGCGCGAAAATGGCGACTGAAACAGGTATGGTCAAGGCGATTCTTAGGCACAATCAAGGCCGCGTTTTAGGGCCTCTCCGCTGGACGCCAACCTTATTTCGCTTGCAAGGCGACAGGGGAGTGCCTACCTGAGATGCATGACCCGGAACAGTAACTGACCTTTCCAGAACCTGACGAGGATACAGAACCATGACGACGACCGGAACCAACCGCATTTTTGATGAATTTGCAAAGCTGATGACGGACGCAGCGGGCGCAGCTCAGGGTATGCGCAAAGAGGTCGAATCCGCTTTTCACGCGCAAGCCGAGCGTTGGCTGAACAGCCTGGATTTGGTCAAGCGCGAGGAGTTCGAAGCCGTGCGAGACATGGCCATTCAGGCTCGCGATGAAAACGACGCCTTGCGGGCACGGATAGAGGCGCTCGAAGCGAAGTCCTCCACGACCGCTTCCTGAGCAATTTAACCGACGCTGATTCTGATGCCGGGCCTTCCCAAAGGTCCGGCATTTCTCGTTTTTGTCTCGTTTCGAAGCAGTTTGGGCCGGAGTGGGGATTCGACAGGCGCAAGCAAGCGATTTCATTCACTTTTTTTAACGTCTGTGGAAACACCCAAAAAACACAATTGGCAGAGTCAGTTATGACTCACAACTGAGGTTTCGTAACAGGAGATATACACAGTTCTGATTGCAAAAGCGGTTCTGTGGGGGTGGCGCGGGGACTCGCTCGTTATACACTGATTTTCAATGATGATTCGAAACGAACTCCGTAAGCTTCAGACATGTTTACTGCGTAATTCTGACAGTGTCGGGCATCATCGATAAGTATTGTAACCCGGCATTTGCGTGTGCGTTTTTGTGCCTTTGCGTGCGAGACAAAACATTCATTTCCGGCTGAGAAGGTGCCGCATGAGCCTAGTGGAATTTGAAGTCGAGCGTCATACCAATCCGGTCGATATGATCGAGTTTGTTGCCGCGTCCAACGACTGGTCGTTTGAGCGCTCCGGCGAGGATGAGATTGCCATGACGGTCGAGGGCCGTTGGGCTGATTATCATGTGTCTTTCTCGTGGATGGAGCAATATGAGGCGCTGCATCTGGCCTGCGCGTTCGACATCAAGATTGCCGACCACCGCGTCAACGAAGTCATTCGTCTGCTCGCGCATGTTAACGGGCAAACGCTAATGGGACATTTCGACTTGTGGCGCCAGGAAGATGTCGTCATTTTCCGTCAATCACTGCTTTTGGCAGGCGGTGCAGAGCCGACGAACCAGCAGGTCGAGGTGCTTCTCTCCAGCGCGCTCGAAGCCTGCGAGCAATATTTCCAGGCGTTCCAGTTCGTTGTATGGTCGGGCATGGAAGCCAAGGCGGCGATGGAAGCTGCGCTTTTCGAAACCGTCGGGGAAGCGTGATCGCATGATATCGCTTGCATCCGGTCCGCTCGTTCTCATCGGCGCTGGCAACATGGGTGGCGCGCTTCTTTCTGGCTGGCTGAAGAAGGGCGTGACGGGTTCCTCGATTTTTGTCATCGATCCCGGCCCATCGGATGCAATGAAGAGCGTTATCGCCGAAGCCGGTGCGACGCATCTGACCGAAGCGCCTGAGGGTCTCAGCGCCGGGGTTCTGTTTCTCGCTATCAAACCGCAGTTGATGGATGTTGTTTTGCCATCCTTGCGGTCGCTTGTCGGCCCGCAAACCGTGGTCGTGTCGATCGCAGCCGGTACGACGCTTGCAGGCATTGAAGCCCATCTCGGCAAAAACGCGTCCATCCGCGCCATGCCGAATACGCCCGCCATGGTTGGCCGTGGCGTGACAGGGGCATATGCCAACACATCCGTCACCGAACCGCAGCGTGCTATTGTCGAGACATTGCTCAAAGTCAGCGGTCCTGTGGAGTGGGTCGAGACCGAAGGCGATATCGACGCGGTGACCGCGGTTTCTGGCAGTGGTCCGGCCTATGTTTTTTATCTCGTGGAGTGCATGGCAGAGGCAGGTCGCAAACTCGGCCTGCCGGCGGACCTCGCCATGCGTCTTGCACGGGAAACCGTCGCGGGGGCTGGCGAATTGCTTCACCAGTCCCCCGAAGAGGCTTCGCGCCTGCGCAAGAACGTGACATCGCCCGGTGGTACGACCGCTGCGGCCCTATCGGTTTTAATGGCAGATGACGGCATGCAACCCTTGTTTGACAAGGCGATTGCCGAGGCATGCAAGCGTGCTAAAGAGTTGGCACTATGAGCGGGGACATCAGCTACGCGGATTTCGAGAAGATCGATATCCGCGTCGGCACGATCATAGAAGCCGAGCCTTTTCCCGAAGCGCGCAAGCCTGCTTTCAAGCTCAAAATCGATTTCGGATCCGAGATCGGCGTCAAGAAATCATCTGCGCAGATTACCGTCCACTACACGCTGGACAACCTCGTCGGACGCCAGGTTCTGGGCGTCGTCAACTTTCCACCGCGACAGATCGGTCCCTTCCGTTCCGAAGTTCTGACACTCGGTTTTGCCGACAAGAACGGCGACATCGTTCTCGCCAGCGTCGAGCAGGCCGTTCCCAACGGCCAGAAGATGTGTTGAACCGCGTGCCGTTCTGACGGTTAGGCTGGAATTTTTACCATCACGCGCAAACCGCCCAACGGGCTATCGTCAAGCGTCACGTCGCCGCCATGGCTGCGCGCGATATCGCGGACGATGGAAAGTCCGAGCCCGGTGCCGGATGCGTTGAGGTTGCGGGCTTCGTCCAGTCGGTAAAATGGCTTGAACACGTCCTCCCGCGCCTCCGGGGGCACGCCCGGTCCATCATCATCGAAAATCAGCGTAATCGATTTGGGCGCCTTTCGAACCTCGATGTCCAGCGTGTTGGCGTAACGTGCCGCATTGGCTACCAGATTACCGATCAACCGGGAATAGGCACCAGGTCTGACGTGAAGTTCTTCAACCCCGCGCAAGTCGTAACGAAGGGTTTTTCCCTGCATCTGGAAGTCGGTGCTCATCTTGTCGAGCAGAGGCCTGAGCTCGAGTGTGCCGACACTTTCCTCCGTGTCATCGCGCGCAAAGGCAAGGTATGCCTCCAGCATGGACTGCATGTCGTCCACGTCTTTGTCGAGGCCTTCCAGATCGGGATTGTCGCTGGCCAGAGCGAGCTGAAGCTTAAAGCGGGTGAGGATCGTGCGAAGATCGTGGCTGACGCCGTTCAACATCGCGGTGCGCTGCTCCATCTGCCGCTCTATCCGCTCCCGCATCAGGATGAAGGCGAGGCCGGCACGGCGCACCTCATCTGCGCCTCTGGGTGAGTAGGCCGTGATTTTCTGACCTCGACCAAAGCTTTCAGCGGCTTTGGCCAGCGCCAGAATAGGCCTGATCTGCCCGCGCAGAAATAGAATGGATATTCCAAGCAGCACCAGTGACGCACCGCCCATCCAGACGAGGAAGATATGGGTGTTTGAAGCATATGCCTGGCTGCGACGTGTAAAGACGCGCAACGTCTTGTTGTCGAGCTGAATACGAATTTCGACGAGCGCCCCGTTCCCGAACGTATCCAGCCAGAATGGTCTGCCGATTTGCTCACGGATCTGATCGGCCAGGATGGTGTCGAGAATGGAGAAAAAAGGCTGAGGGCGGGGTTCGGGCAAGGCAGACTTGGGTTCGATATAAACGCTGAGATCCAGCCGTTCGCGTGCAATGCGGATAACACGCTGGTAATCGTCTTCCTCCGGGTCTGTCTGAATGAGTTCGATGATGGCAGCGATGTCTCGGGTCACAGCGGCAGACAGCCGTTCTGTCACAAGTTGCCAGTGACGCTCCATGAACACCGCAGCAACCACGACCTGAAGCAAGACCATGGGCAGGATGATGATGAGCAAGGAGCGGGTATAAAGGCCTGTGGGCAGCCAGTGACGAAGCCAGCGCGTGAAGAAGCGCCACGCACGGAAGGGTGCCGTGTTTCTCAAAGCAGTTATGAGCTTGAGGTTTGCCATTGTTCCGCCTGTGCGATTGTGGGAGGCGTCTGCTTAATCGACGCTGAGGCGGTAGCCAATACCGCGCACGGTCTGCAAGTAAACCGGGTTGGCAGGGTCTTCCTCTATCTTTCGACGAAGGCGGTTGATCTGCACGTCAATCGTGCGCTCCCCCACATCAGCGTCTGCATCCACCAGTTCGTGACGAGGAATGGTCTCGCCCGCACGCAAGGCAAACAGCATCATGATGTCCTGTTCGCGGTCCGTCAGGCGAATGATCTCAGCCCCGCGTCGCAACTCCTTGCGCGGTACGGAGAAATTGTAGGGTCCGAAGATGATCTGCTCCACCTTCGGGGCATCGGGAGATGCGTTGCGTCGAAGGATGTTGTTGATGCGAAGCACCAACTCACGGGGATCGAAAGGCTTGGCCAGATAATCATCCGCACCGGCCTCGAGGCCTGCGATACGGGAATCGGCTTCCGAGCGTGCGGTGAGCAGAATGACCGGCACGGACTTGTTTTCGTTGAGGGACCGGGTCAGCGACAGACCATTTTCGCCGGGCATCATGACATCGAGAATGAGAAGATCAAAACGGATGCCCTCCATTTTGCGGCGGGCTTCGGCTGCATCTGCAGCGGCTGTGATGCGATAGCCCTTTTCGCCGAGAAAGCGTTGGAGAAGGGCGCGGATGCGGGCGTCATCATCAACGATCAGAAGGTGAGGGGCGTCATCTTCGGCCAGTGGCTGCTTCGTCGTGCCATTTTGCATGATTACTCCTTTGCCTCCGTTGTCTGGTCGTTTGCAGCTTGCCTGTCCGTTAGGGGATCACGCATCCTTGCCAGGAATTCTCTCACGAATGCGCGTGCCTCCGGCTGCATTCCTTGCAGGGCACGATCAATACGCCGAGATTGCGGGTCGCTCAGAGCCAGCGCCAGTTCACGCCCCGTCAGTGTCGGGTAGAGCCTGCGCTGCCGACGATCTTCCGGGCCTGCCATCTGGCGAATATACCCGTCATCGATCAACTGCTTTAGGACACGGGCCAAGCTCTGCTTGGTGATCTGCAAGGTGTCCAGAAGGTCGGCGACGGTCATGCCCGGGTTGCGGCACACGAAATAGACGACGCGGTGATGGGCTCTGCCGTAGTCCAGTTTGGACAGGATGACATCCGGGTCGGACACGAAATCGCGATAGGCGAAAAAGAAAGCCTCGATCGTATCGAAGTCGATCTTGCTGTCATCGACATGCGGCAGAGCTGGGTTTTGTTTACCGGCAGTCTTTTTCATCGATTGGGCAGGCACTGTCGTTCCTTTTTACTGCAACCAAGCTTTCGCACCACGAGCGCTGAGACCCGTTCACCGGCCCTCACATCACACTTACGAGGCACTGGTAAGATCGAGACGGCGGACACTAGCCCAAAAACAATGTCGCAGGGAGGATGCTTGCAATCATTTTCTGTTGCGTTCGATAATATGCTGATGAAGCCATATCAACGCAATTGTGCATCCGAATTTTCATGAACGCAAAAAGAGCGCGGTGTGACCGCGCTCTTCCGGTTTGTGCTGGCGACGAAGATTATTCGTAAACGTAAACGATCCGGCGCGTGCTCGGCTCGACCAGAACGGCGCGATCGTTGACGCGAACATAACGATATTCGTAGTCCGGAATATTGGTCAGGCGCGCATCTGCCGGGACCATGCCACCAATGGCGACGTCACCGTCGATAGTGACGACTTCACCGGGGTGGGCGTCGATATAGGTCATGACCTGCTCTGGCGGATCAACTTCTCCGACGCGACCAAGGTTTGGATCACCTGGGTTTGGCTCAGCCTGAACGTCCGATGTTTTCTGATAGGTCACGACGGGGACGTTAACCTCCGAGCGACGCTCGCGCAGGATGACGGGTGCGCCCTCGTACATGACGTTCAGATAGTCGGCGTTGGCCCAACCGCGCACGCCGTTGACTTCGATCCGGCACCACTCGCTGCCGTCCATGCAGCCATCGAGCACAGCCTCACTGCCTCGTGTTGCAAGACCCACTTCAGGATAGTCTTCGCCTGGACCGGACCGTACGGAAACGTCTGATGCGGTGGTGGCGACCATGGCCGCATTCGCATATCCGGCCAGCAGCGCAAACGCACCACCGGCGATCATGACTTTAAACTTGTTGTTCATCTGTCTCACTCCTTTGAAGACTGGGGCATGAACGCACGAGTTACAGGTCTGTTCCCATTTCCGTGATTACTAAAGTTATGCTTTGGATGGCGCCATTCGCTCGTTTGCCAACGACCACAGACATGCGAGTTCGATTGTGCCGTGGCGTTTGTCCGTTTATAGAAAGCGCGTTGTTTTCGAAGAAAAGGATGAAATCATGGGTAAGTTACAGGCAGGCATTATTCCCGTAACGCCATTTCAGCAGAACTGCACGATCCTCTTCGACGAAGACACCAAGGAAGGCGTGATCGTCGATCCCGGCGGCGATGTGGATGTCATCATCCAGACGGTGACCGAAAACGGTGTGATGCTGAAAGAAATTTGGCTGACGCATGGTCATCTCGATCACGCCGGGGGTGCCAAGGACTTGAAGGAGAAGCTCTCGCTGCCGATCATAGGTCCGCACGAAGATGACAGACCGCTTCTCGAGCGTATCGAAGTCCAGGCGCAGACCTATGGAATTTCCGGCCTGCGGAACGTCCTTCCAGACAGGTGGCTGAATGATGGCGATGTCGTCTCATTCGGCGAGCACCATTTCGAGGTTCTGCATTGCCCCGGTCATGCGCCAGGCCATGTGATCTATTATAATCGCGAGCAGTCCTTCGCGCATGTGGGTGATGTCCTGTTCTCAGGGTCGATCGGCCGCACAGACCTTCCCGGTGGCAACCACGAGCAGCTTCTAGCCTCCATACGCGACAAGGTTCTGCCTCTGGGCGATGACGTTGGCTTTATCTGTGGCCATGGTCCAGGCGGGCGGATTGGCCAAGAGCGCAGGACCAACCCCTATTTGCAGGGAATTTACGCGGGTGAGAAAGGGGCTGGGCGGGAAGAGAAAACCAAGCCCGCATGAGCGGCTCTCAGGCTTAGCGCGTTTCCTTGTTAAATGGAAACGTGCTAGCTATCTGTAGGCTGCCGCATAAAAAAACCCGGCATTCCTGCCGGGCTTCAACGAGAAAAGAATGCCGTCAGGGTTAGCCGTCAATCTGCAGATTGACTGCCTTTGGTCCCTTGCCACGACGATCCGGTTCAGTGTCGAAGCTCACTTTCTGGTTTTCTGAGAGTGCGGACAGGCCGGAAGCCTGTACGGCAGAGATATGAACAAAAATATCGGCGCCACCATTGTCTGGCTTGATGAAGCCGAAGCCCTTGTCGGTATTGAAGAATTTAACGGTGCCAGTCTCGGCCATGCATCAGGTCCTTTTCGCTCCGCCCGTGTTCAGCTCCAGGCAGCATTACAGTTTTGCCCGTGAGGGCGTGCGACAGGCAGTTTTGTTGAGAAAATGGACCCTGCGTGGAAAGCTTTTTGACGTTCTGATCAACGTTATTTTTGTCCCCGCCGCTCGGAGTTTTATGTCCCCGAAGCAATTATTTTATAGGCCTTCCCATGCTCGCAACTTGCCCGAACCCCAACAGATTGCTGTGTTTATTTAAAATTGGCAAGCAAAAGTTTTCAGCGGCGAGGAAGCCTCACAGCGGCGGTTAAAACGGCTGACGACGGCGCTGGCAGAATTTTTCTCGTGCGTTCTATCTTGGGAAACGAAAATATTGCTGGTCGTCGGATTTGACGTTTATTTTCGCGTGAGGGCGGTGAATTTTATCTCAGGACGAATGGCGGAGACCGCTCAAGTTTCAGCGACAACACGGTTGTCCCGCCGCTTGAAAACTTCAGGCACCAGTTCGACCAGAAGTATAGCAACAAAAATGATGGCGCAGCCGATATATCCGATCGCCGGGATTGTTTCATTCAGAAAAATCGTAGCAAACAACGCGCCGAACAAGGCTTCCGACGACAGAAAAATGGCCGCCTGCGGTGCAGTCGTGTAGCGCTGCCCGATAACCTGAAGCACGAAGGCAAGGCCTGACGAGACAAGCCCGACATAGAGGATTTCTCGGATCGATGCCTCGACGGCCGCGTAGTTGATGGGTTCGATAAAGATCCCGATCACCATGCTAAGGATGGCGCAGACGGCAAACTGTGTGCATGAGAGGGCAAGCGGACGATTGCTCTGCATGACGAAGCGTCCGGCTAGCGTAATCTGGATGGCCCAGAAAACCGCGCAGATGATGCTCAGCGTGTCGCCTGTGGTCAGCCGGGTCATGCCGCCCCCCGAGAGCAGGAAGATTCCGCACAACATCATCAGCGCGCCCGGCCAAACGATCCAATGGGGATTGCGACGGTAGACGACCACGGCGATGACCGGGACGAAGATGACGTAGAGCGCGGTCAAAAAGCTGGAATTGGTGACGGTCGTGGTCAGCAAGCCGATCTGCTGGGTAATGGCGCCCAAAAATAGGGCGACGCCGACAAGCATGAATGTCTTTGTTTCAGCAAAGCTGGGCCGCGATTCCATCCGGCGGCTCTCCATCATCGCAAAGGGAAGAACGGCGAGAGCCGCGATGGCGAAGCGAAGTCCAACGAACCAGAAAGGCCCGATGCTGGCCATGGCGGTCGATTGCGCAACGAAGCCGCCACCCCAGATCGCTGCGGCGAGCAAGAGGACGAGGTTGGCTTGAATGCGTGTCATGGAACCACCAAAAGCAAAGATCACGCGGCTGCGTGTCTTCTTAAAACATCGATGTGCAGATTTTGGGTGGCTGTATCAGCTAAACGCGACAAGAACAAGAACGCGGGAATGCAGCGCCGTTTCAGTGGCGTCTGTGGCGCCCGGATGTTTCGCGGATGCTGTTTAGGGTCAGAACGATACCGCCAACGGCCATGGTGACGAAACCTGCCACCATCAGTCCGATCACGAAGATGCGGTCGGATGCCTTTGAAATCGGGGCGGATGCTATGGCCGACGTCTGGATATAGTCGATGTCTGCGGCATGCGCCGTGGTTGCCAATCCTGCGGCCATGGTGACAATGACCATGAGCGCCGCCAGTGCCATCCACAACGAAAAAAGGGTGCGCTGCGTTCTCAGCCGGGCCGCCAAATTCCGATCATTGAGAAACATTGTCCCGGTCCTTTGAGAGTGTGGCATGCCGAAATTGAAAGAGAGTGGCACAGTGCTGCGCGACATGCTTAAAAGACCTTTGGAAATGGACGCCAAGTGGACCGAAATCAGACAGTTCGGCGCATTTATTGAGGCGATATCAAGGCATCGGTTAACAGCGTGTTAACGTCCTCAAATTCCACGTTTTCCAAAGGTGCGGCCGGGTTTTGGTCCTGGTGGTTTGTATCCCGTACCGGTCAGGGGAACGCTGTGTGGCTGTGGGCGCGACGGCCCGAAAACCTCTGGAAAACGCTGATTGAAACTCGTTGGTGCAAGCTCGGGTCTTGCCAGAGCATAGCCTTGCATCAAAGCGACACCCAGATCGATGCAAAGCTCTATTTCCTGTTGGTCCTCCAAGGCTTCGAAGATCGGTTCGATATTGTCCATGGCGAATTGTTTGACGATGTGCCGCAGAAGGGCCGCGCCCGCGGAATTGCGCATGAACTGCCGTGCCCATGCAGCTTCGAACTTGACATAATCGGGCTTCATCAGCTTCACCCGCGCAATGTCGGAATCGCCTGCGCCGAAATCGGCTATCGCAACACGAAAGCCCATGGCACGCATATGGTCGGCAAAGTCCGAGACGAGCGTGGTATCGGCATTCTTCTCGGCAATCTCGCAGACAATACGGTCCGGGGTCATGCCCGCTTCATGCGCGGACAGGCGCATCCGCTCGACTTCCTGGCGCATCTTGCCCGGTGTGCGAAACAGGCCAGGATGGAAGTTGACGAAAATCCGTGCGCGTGAGCGCTCCAGCGCACCGGTGTTGAGAATATGGATGGTGCGCAGAATGCTGTCGATTGCCTCGATGTCGTCACCATGAACCTGGCGAAACAACTGTGCAGGCGGGATGAGTTCAGCGCCTTGATAGGGCCGCACCAGACCTTCGAAGGAATCGATGTCGAGCCGGCCACTGGAAAGGCGGCGGAAGATGGGCTGGAGCGCGGATTTCAGGGTGAATCCGCCATAGGTCGTGGACCAGGAGCCATCGGCTTCGTGCATAAGATTTGAAAAAATGCTTTTTTGGGCCACGGCGTTTACCCGGGAAAACACGTCTACGGCGCACCATAGCATACAAAGCGTTACGGGCTAGTTAAGCGATATTTAAAGTACGCTGATGGTAATGTTTTCATGGCATGTGCCCTTGAAACCCGGTACGTCTTTCGACATACCACTTCGCGCAGAAGGCGACAGTCGCAAGCTTCTGCCAATGTCAATTTCAACAGGACCGATCAAAATGGCCTTCCTTGCCGACATTCTCTCCCGCGTAAAGCCCTCCGCCACCATCGCCGTTTCCCAGAAAGCCCGCGAGTTGCAGGCGCAGGGTCGCGATGTGATCGGCCTTGGCGCAGGCGAGCCGGATTTCGATACGCCCGACAACATCAAGGAAGCCGCCATCGCCGCGATCAACGCTGGCAAAACGAAATACACGCCTGTTTCGGGCATTCCCGAGTTGCGCAAGGCGATTGCCGAAAAGTTCAAGCGCGAAAACGGTCTGGATTACAAGCCCGAGCAGACGATTGTCGGCACGGGTGGAAAGCAGATTCTTTTCAATGCTTTCATGGCGACGCTTAACCCTGGCGACGAAGTTGTTATTCCGACACCTTACTGGGTCAGCTATCCGGAAATGGTGTCGATCTGCGGCGGCACGCCGGTTTTCGTTCACACCACTCTGGAAGGCAATTTCAAGCTGACGGCGGAAGAGTTGGAGAAGGCTATCACGCCGAAGACCAAGTGGTTCCTGTTCAACTCCCCGTCCAACCCTTCCGGTGCTGCCTACAGCCACGACGAGTTGAAGGCGCTAACGGACGTGCTGCTCAATCACCCGCATGTCTGGGTTCTGACCGATGACATGTATGAGCACCTGACCTATGGCGACTTCAAGTTCGTCACGCCGGTGGAAGTTGAGCCGTCGCTCTATGACCGCACGCTGACGATGAACGGAGTGTCCAAAGCTTATGCGATGACTGGCTGGCGTATTGGTTACGCCGCTGGCCCGCTGGCGCTCATCAAGGCCATGGACATGATCCAGGGCCAGCAGACATCCGGTGCAACATCCATTGCGCAATGGGCAGCCGTCGAGGCGCTGAACGGTACGCAGGACTTCATCCCGGCCAACAAGAAAATCTTCGAAGGCCGCCGTGATCTGGTTGTTTCGATGCTGAACCAGGCCAAGGGCATCACATGCCCGATGCCGGAAGGCGCATTCTACGTCTACCCTTCCTGCGCTGGCCTGATTGGCAAGACCGCGCCTTCGGGCAAGGTCATCGAGACGGATGAGGACTTCGTGACCGAGCTTCTGGAAACGGAAGGCGTGGCAGTGGTTCATGGCACGGCCTTCGGCCTCGGCCCGAACTTCCGCATATCCTATGCGACATCTGAAAAGCTGCTTGAAGAAGCGTGCAACCGCATCCAGCGCTTCTGCGCAAACTGCCGTTAAGCATTGATCGAATGAGCAGAAAGCCCGGCAGCGATGTCGGGCTTTTTTGTTTCATAGCCCGAGAAACAGCAGCATCAGAAATGCGGCAAACAGGATGAAATGGGTCATGCCTTCAATGGCATTCGTCTCACCGTCATTAAGATTGATGGCGGCCGCAAACAGGGTAATGAAGACCATGACCGTTTGTACTGGCGTCATCGCCATGACGAAGGGCTGACCCGTATAGAGTGCGATGCCTTCCATGACAGGGACTGTCAGAATGACGGTTGAAAGCGATGCACCCATGGCGATGTTGACGACCGACTGCATGCGGTTGCGCAGGGCAGAGCGCATTGCGGTCATGATTTCGGGAGCCGCCGAAATCGTGGCGACAACGACAGCCATCAAAGCAGGCGGCGCTCCACTGCCTTCCAGTCCGTGGCTGAGGAAGGCGGACATGAATTCCGCGAGAACGCCGATCAGCACCACGCCGATGAGGATGATGGCAATGGAGTAGGAGGCCGGTCCCTCTTCATCCTGTTCCGCTTGGGCCTTCTGCACGTCCTTCGCCGATTTCTTGCGTTCGCTGCGTGGATAGCTGTAGCTGAAGAAATAGCTGTGCGGACCCACCTGCATCTTGAGGAACATGCCATAAAGCGCAATCATCGCACCGATGGTGAAAATGGAATAATAATGCCATTTCGCCTCTGGTATGAATTCCGGCACGATCATCGAAATGCCCATGGCGGTCAGGATCATGACGACATAGGTGCGAGCGGAATCATCATTGTAAGGCTGTTCTCCGTGGCGAAGCCCGCCAAGCAAGGCGGCAATCCCCAGAATACCGTTTATATCGATCATGACGGCTGAATAAATGGTATCGCGCACCAAGGTGGGTGACGAGGATTCGCTCATGATAATGGCGAGGATCAAAACCTCGACGGCCACGGCCGACAGTGTCAGGATCATCGTCCCATAGGGGTCCCCAACTTTGGCGGCAAGGATTTCCGCATGGTGTGCTACCCGCATGGACACGAGGATGATGACCGCGATGAGGGCGGCCGCAATCAGGAAGGACAGTGCTTTGCTGCCATCCAGAAAAACATGTTCGGCAAAATAGGCGGCAACTGCGCAGGGGACTGCCGCAAGCAGCATGCGCTCTCGTTTCAGCGTTTTGGCGACTGACATGGTTGCCCTTCCGTATGACTATCTGATTGGTGGGCGATGCGCCGTAATAGGCAGGGTTTGCACATTTGGCATTTTGGTAGGATAGTGGTTGAAGGACATGGCAACAAAGCCGTACTCTGGTCCTTCAATGCACGGTTGCGGCAAAGGTTGCCACTGGCCTTCAATCTATCTGGAGGAGGTGTACATGACCAAAGTTATATATGAAGTTGTCGAGCACGACGGCGGCTGGGCTTACCGGATGAACGGGGCCTATTCCGAAGCATTTCACACGCATGCGGATGCCGTGGAAGCCGCCCGCATCGCGGCTGCAGAGCAGCAGGTTGGCGGCGAGGACGAGGAAATCTACTATCAGGATGAGCGCGGACGCTGGCATGTCGAACACAGCCAGGGCGGTGACAGGCCGGAAGCCGAAGTGGTTGATACCTTGCCCTGACGGACAGCGGCAAACAAAAGAAGCGCCGCGCCCTCAGATGAAGGACGCAGCGCTGGTTGTCAGTTCAGCCGAGGGCAGGGTAGTCGGTGTAACCTTCGGCGCCACCACCATAGAATGTCTGCTGGTTCGGCTCGTTCAGTGGAGCGTCGTCTTTCAGGCGCTTGACGAGGTCCGGATTGGCGATGAAGGCCTTTCCGAACGCGATGGCGTCTGCCTTCCCGCTTTCAGTCGCAGCGATAGCGCTTTCGCGGTCGTAACCATTGTTGGCAATCCAGAGACCCTTGCCACCTGCATGGGTGTAGGCGGCCTTCAGCGCGGCATAGTCGAACGGCTTGTCGCCCTGTTTGAAGTCACGCGGACCACCGGTCGCACCTTCGATCACGTGGATGAAGGCGAGACCACGGCTTCCCAGTTCCTTGACCACATATTCGAACAGCGGCTGCGGGTTGTCTTCGGAAATGTCGTTGGCAGGCGTGACCGGCGACAGACGAATGCCGGTGCGGCCAGCGCCGATTTCCTTGGCAACCGTGTCGACCACTTCGAGCAGGAAGCGTGCACGGTTCTCGATTGAGCCGCCATACTGGTCTGTGCGCTGATTGGTGCCTGACTTCAGGAACTGGTCGATGAGATAACCATTGGCCGCATGGATTTCGACGCCATCGAAGCCAGCATCGAGCGCTGCGCGTGCGCCGGTGCGAAAATCATCGAGAATGAGCGGAATCTCATTCAGGCCGATTTCCCTTGGTTCGGACGTATCTGCAAAACCGCCGGTACCGTCATCATTGATAATGTAGGTCTTCGATTTGGCTTTTATCGGAGACGGAGCAACCGGCTGGCCACCATGGGGCTGAAGCGATGTGTGGGAAATGCGGCCCACATGCCAGATTTGAGCAACGATTTTGCCGCCAGCCTTGTGTACCACGTCGGTGACCTGTTTCCAGCCCTCGACTGCTTCCTGCTTGTAGAGACCGGGCACGTCTGCGTAACCCTGCCCCTGCTGCGAAACCGGCGTTCCCTCTGTTACGATCAAGCCGGCACCTGCGCGCTGTTCGTAATAGGTCGCGTTCAGATTGTTGGGAATGGCACCTGGTGAACGGTTACGCGTCAGTGGGGCCATTACGACACGGTTTGCAAGTGCGATATCGCCTGCCTGTGCAGGCTCGAACAGTTTTGTCATGGGATCGTGCTTTCTCTTCTGGTTGGTAGAGAGTGCCTGAACGGCACCTAAAGCTTCTGGTTCAGATAGGTCAGAAACGTCTCGATGTTTTCCTCATCGCGCTCATAGAGGTTCCATTGCCCTACCTTGCGCGACCGTATCAATCCTGCTGCCTGCAAGGCTGCGAGGTGGGAGGATACCGTCGATTGGGACAGGCCACTGATCTCAAACTGGTGAGCGCACACCCCCATTGTGAAAGGATGTGCCTGGTTGAAATGCCGTTCTGGCTCTTTCAACCATTCAAGGAACTTCAGCCGCATGGGATGTGCAATGGCTTTCAACGCGTCTTCGTGGTTCATCTCGTTTCCGTGTATCTATCCGTACCGATATTTATATCGACAAAACTCGATATCAAGGGTCGTGCTTCTTTTAATTTTGCTGGGCAAAAAAAAGGCCGCTGGATTTCTCCGCGGCCTGACAGTTTGAAGGTTAAAACCTCCAGAGGGGAACAGCTGCCCGACACCAAAAGCATCTGCAACAGCTGACTTCAATATGGAAAGCAAAGGTGCCGACAACAAGGGCTATTCATGTCGTAAATGGCTTGTTTGGCAGAAAATTGTTGCGGGTAAAAAAAGAGGGCCACCGGATTGCTCCAGGGCCCTTATAAGTGTGAAGGTTAAATAACCTCCAGAGGGGAACAGCTGACGCGGCGGAACTGGGAGGAAAAGCCGCCGTGTGCATCAGCTGTGTGCGATATGTTGCTTTTTTGGGCAGCATTCAACTCTTTTTTGTGCACGACAGCCCTGCGTCCCGCGCATCACTCTCATTCGCTGTCATATTTATTTCGCAAATCGATGACGTGAACCTGCTGCTTTCTGCAAAAGGCGGTTCTAATAATGTCATGATTTCAAACGGTTTTAAGCTTATTTCTGATTCTCGCAGAAATCAGAAATTCCAGTTGCGGGCTTTTGCGACGACGAAATCCCGGAAAACTTTCAGTTTCGCGGCGTTCTTGAGTTCGTCCGGGTAGCAGAAATAGGTGTCGAACGATGGAATATCTGCGGGTAGAGAAAGCTGGATGAGGCCAGGATCACGTCCGACGATATAGTCCGGTAGGCAGGCAATACCAATTCCCAGCAGGCAGGCCCGTTTGATCGATGTCTGGCTGTTTATTTGCAAATGCGCAATGCGTGTGTTGTCGGAAGAGCGACCGGCATTTTCCAGCCAGTTGACGTCCAGAAGGTAGTTGGGCGCCGGTTCGCCGAAGGAAATGATCTTGTGGGTATCGAGGTCCTCGATCGACTGCGGCTCTCCATAGCGGTTGATATAGGAGGGGGCAGCGTAGACATGCATATGCACGGTAAACAGCTTGCGCTGAATGAGATCCGATTGCTGCGGTTGGCGCAGACGAATGGCACAGTCGGCGTGGCGCATGTTTACATCCAGTTCCTCATTGTCGAGGATGAGCTGGATCGACATCTCTGGGTAAAGCTGAAGAAACTCCTGCACCTTGTCCGTCAGCCATCCTTGGCCAAGGCCAACGGTGGTGGTGACACGCAGCTTGCCACTGGGCTTTTCCGTCGTCTCCGTCAACTGCATCTTGACGGTTTCTAGCTTCAGCAGAACATCATGCGCGGTTCTATAGAGCAATTCGCCTTGTTCGGTCAGGATAAGCCCGCGTGCGTGACGGTGAAACAGCTTGACGCCGACATCCTGCTCCAGCGCACTCACTTGCCGGCTGATGGCCGACTGGGACAGATGCAGCTTGTCTGCGGCGTGTGTAAACGAGCCTGCTTCGGCTGCCGCATGAAATATGCGCAGTTTGTCCCAGTCCAATGGCATAGGCATGCGGGTCGTACCCTTCCTATTCAGCGGCAACCGCAAGCGGAGCTTGCGCTGCGAGAAATCTTTCCGCCTCAAGAGCGGCCATGCAGCCCATGCCAGCGGCCGTAATCGCCTGCCGGTAGGTATCATCGGTCACGTCACCAGCTGCAAATATGCCATCGACGTTGGTGGCTGTAGAATCCGGTGCCGTCCACATATAGCCGTTCGGCTTCAGTTTCAGCTTGTCCTTGAAGAGTTCGACCGCAGGCGCATGACCGATGGCCACGAAGACGCCGTGAACCGGCATTTCGGTCATCTCTCCGGTTTTCGTGTTGCGAATACGAGCGCCCGTAACCGATGGTGGCATTGGCGGCTTGGCAGGTGTGCCAATAATTTCGGCGATTTCACTGTTCCAGATGATGTTGACGTTTTCCTTCGCGAAAATGCGCTCCTGTAGGATTTTCTCGGATCGGAAGCTGTCGCGACGGTGAACGACCGTCACTGTCTTGGCGATGTTGGAGAGATAGAGTGCCTCTTCCACGGCCGAGTTGCCACCGCCGACCACGATCACGTCCCTGTTGCGATAGAAGAAACCGTCGCAGGTGGCGCAAGCGGAAACGCCGAATCCCTGAAATTGCTGTTCGCTTTCGATGCCGAGCCACTTGGCCTTGGCACCGGTGGAAATGATCAGTGTGTCGGCTGTCCAAACGGCGCCGGAATCGGTTTTCACCGTAAACGGACGACGGGTCGTCTCGACCTCGGTGACGAGGTCATTGACGATCTCGGCACCCACATGCGTTGCCTGCTTCAACATCTGGTCCATCAGAAACGGACCCTGGATCGGATCCGCATAACCTGGATAATTTTCCACGTCGGTGGTGATCATCAACTGGCCACCCTGTTCCATACCGGCAATCAGGACCGGATTCAGCATGGCGCGTGCGGCATAAATCGCGGCCGTATAACCTGCAGGACCGGAGCCGATGATGAGGACCTTTGCGTGACGGGCGGACATGAAACGTTCCTTTCAAAACAGGGAAGTGGGAGTTGGGAGCCGATGTGATAGCTCAACCACGGCCCACCCCTTCAATGGGTGGTATTTAAGAGGGTCCAGTGCAGATATTCAAGGGCAGCCGTGCGTTACCAACAGGGCATAGGGCCTCGAACACGCAATTTTGTGTCGCGGTGTTGAAGGATTATTGCGAATCCCGTCGCGAAGAGTAGAAGGAAGCAGTCCAGATGACTTAAGGAAGAGCATAGTGGCAAGCGTTGAACTTGATGCCATCGATCTAAAAATACTGCGTGAATTACAGCTCGATGGACGCATGACGAATGTCGACCTTGCAGACCGCGTCGGGATTTCCGCTCCTCCTTGTCTGCGACGGGTCCGCAAGCTGGAGGAGGCTGGTATCATCGAAGGCTACCACGCCATGCTGAATGCGCCCAAGCTCGGCTTCGATCTCGTGGCCTTCTGCATGGTGGGCCTGAAGCGGCAATCTGAAACCAACCTCAAGGGCTTTGCTGCCGTGACCGAGCATTGGCCACTGGTTCGTCAAGCCTGGATGGTCTCCGGTGACAGCGATTTCCTGCTCCACTGCGTGGCCGAAAACCTCACCCAGTTCCAGGACTTTGTCATCGAAGTGCTGACTGCCGATGAGCATGTGGATACGGTGCGTACGATGCTCACCATTCGCCAGGTGAAGCGTGTCGGCCTCGTTCAAGTGTAGGCGCTTTAACCTACTTCCAGTCTATCGGCGTTATGAAACCGAGATCGACGAGTTGTTTGGAGCCGGTGAATTTGATCGAGACGCTTTCATCATAAAGGTCAATGGCACCCTTCTGCTCGATTTCCTCCAGCAGCTTCACATAGTGCGCCGAGCCGCCGAAGTGCTGTTTTTCGCGAACGGCTTCCGCAATCTTGTCTTTATAATCGACGAAAAACTTGAAGTGTAACAGCACACCCCAGGTTTTCGGAAAGTTTCGGCCATATGGGAGAGGCCTGTGAGGACTGCTACCGAAATAGCAGCTCTCGTCCCAATAAATGACGGGGTATTTCATCAATTCGTTTTCTTCGCCGAACCTGCGTTTTCGCGGGCCGCCCTTGATGCTGACGCCACGCTTCCCGATTGTCAGATCGTAGCCCTCCACATCCAAAAGGTTCGAAATCTGCCAAGGGCGGGCGTCAGGGTTGTCATCGCCAACCGTAAGATCGCTGTACATATCCAGCATTGGCGCAGCCAGACGTTTGTCGCCCGCAGCTTCCAATGCTTTTATCAAATCGGAAATCGAGCGGGTCTCGCTGTCTGCGAAGATCAGAAACTCATCGGAATCGACGTTTACATACCATTTGTCTTTGCCGTAAATGTCGAATAGTTGCTCACGCCATTGTCGCCCGCGCCTCGCTTGAGAGTAGCGGATTGGCGATGTCCAGAGGTCGACATCGGGTTGGTCCAGCAGGAATTCCCGCGTGCCATCGGTGGACGCGTCATCCACAACGATGAAGCGAGATACGCCGAGCGACCTGTAATGATCGAGGAACTTAGAAATCAATTGCATGTCGTTGTGGCATATGACGACGACATCACAGCCACTGTCACTCAGACGGGTGCTTTGCTTTGCCAAATCCATCGGCACCTTTTGACGAGATCTTTTTTCTCTCGCAGCAATTCGCCAGGTTTCGTATGTCGTTTTCAACGTGTCGATAAAGCTTCGCGACGGAATTTCCGTAAGTTTTGGAAGGTATGGCATTCGATGATCTCGGAAGGAAAAAGCGAACAGCGCATTTTGCTAGCCGCTGTTTCGCCTGTAAACCAAATGTTGTGTCCGGTCGAATTCTTGATGACGTTGTGTTAAATCGCGCTGTCCAGCATTTTTGCAAAAGAGATTCGGCCGATGAGGCTCGAAGGTTCCGCTTGAGAGTGTTCTTCACCGAATTTAGGTCACTTTTTAGCAGCGCGTAGCACAAAAGCAGAATTTTACGTAACAAAACCTTTGCTTGGTCGCCTAGTGCGGGTAATTGATGTCGCAGATTTACGGGACAATTGGGCCTCCCGGCATGATACTCACGTTCTAGGTGTCTTAGTGAAGAAAATCTTACGCTCTGCCAAGAGGCGTTTCCTCGAATTGGTCAATGCAAAATCCATAACCGTTGAAGGCCTGGAGATTGTCATTGAAAAAGGTGTGATACCCGAAAATGTCCGACAGGAACTGCTTCGGGACAAATACGAAGACACCGAGCGAAACCTTCTGCTGACTTTTTTGAAGCCGGGGATGCGCGTGCTGGAGATTGGTACTGGCATCGGCTTTATCAGCTTGCTGGCTGCACGGATCGTGGGTGAAGAGAACGTATTCTGCTACGAGGCGAATGCATCTTTGGAAGCCATCATTCGAAAGAACCATGCGCTCAATGCATTGACGCCAACACTGACAATGCGGGCTGTCACGACGGATGGCCAGGACGTGGTCTTCTATCAAAGTGATAACGTGATTTCCTCGAGTGTCTACGACAGGCAGCGCAACGACCGCAAAACGGTGGTTAAAAGTGTCGCGTTTCATGCTGTTCTTGACGAAATCGATCCGGACGTTCTCGTCATGGATGTCGAGGGCGCAGAGATCGATTTGCTCGCTCTGCCGTCTCTTAAAAATATTCGCCATATCATCGTAGAGCTTCATCCTCACATCGTTGGACAGGAGCAGATCGACGCTTTATTGCTTCATCTGAAACAAGATTGTGATTATTCCGTCGTCGCACGGGACAGAAAAACGGTTTATCTTCAATCCATTGTTGCCCGCGATGCATGAAAAACTCGATCTCTCCGCCTTCATCATCTGCCTGAATGAAGAGGCTTATCTCGGCAACTGCATCGAGAGCCTTGAGCAATGCGCGGAAATTGTGATTGTAGATTCTGGGTCCACGGATGGTACTCAGGCACTTGTACAATCGTACATCGACAAAGGCTGGCCGATCCGGTTCATATTCGAGCCTTGGCGGGGGTACGCCGGGCAAAAGCAATTTGCCTTGAATCAGTGCACGCAGCCCTGGTGCTTCAACATCGATGCGGACGAACGGCTGGATGTCACCTTGCGAACCGCATTGCCGGAACTCTTATCTGCGCCTGATACGATTGTGGGCTGGCGCGTTGCCCGAAGGCCTTATCTTATCGGCTACGGCTACACACCCGAATATGTGCGCGAACGAAAAAACCTGCGGCTGATACGAAGAGGCAGAGGTTCCTACGATCTTACTCAGAGGGTGCATGAGGGTATTGTACCAGATGGTGACGTGAAGGAAGCCGAAAAGGGAAGTTTGCTGCACTACCGCCCTCTCATCCTCGATGAGCAGGTTCTGAAAGAAAATAAATATTCGACGTTAAAGGCCGACCAGAAGCTGGATGAAGGGCGTGACGCGCATCTTCTAGATTTGATATTCTCGCCTTTGTTCTATTTCCTGCGCCTATATTTCCACAATGGTCTTTGGCGCTGCGGAGTTCCTGGCTTCATTGAAGCGACAACGGGCGCTATCTATGCGTTTTTGACGCAGGCAAAGATTTATCAGCGTCATGCGCTGAAGCGACGGCCCAATGTCGATGACATGGAGCGCAGGAGGAATACAAAATGAAAGTCCTGCACATTCATTTCGGAAAAGACGGAGGTGCAGAACGCTTTTTTGTGAATCTCGTCGATGCCTTAGGCGAAAAGGGAGTGGAACAGCGTGTTTTGATCCGCCCCGACCGGAGTTGGAAGACGGCAATCGAAAAGACTGCCATTGTTTACGAAGGTGTCTTCAGACGCATTTCGCTTTCGCGGTTTCTTCTGTCATGGCGTCTCAAGCGCATCCTCAAAGAGTTCAAGCCCGATGTGATCATGACGTGGCAATTGCGGGCCAGCCGCTTCATGCCGAACGTCAAAACAGCCCTTCGGATCTCCCGGCTTGGGGATTACCCTGAGCATCTGGATTACTACCGGAACTCCGAAGTTCTTGTTTGCATCACGCCTGATATGGCCGATCGCGTGAAACGCATGGGCTGGACACGCCGTATCGAGGTTGTTCCCAATTTCAGCAATGCGACACCCGTTCCGCCGATCGCCCGGAGTGCGCTTGATACGCCACAGAACGCTTTCGTCGTCGTTGCCATGGGACGTTTCGTCAAGCGCAAGGGCTTCGCGCATCTCATCCGCGCGATCAAAGAAATAGACGGTGCCTATCTCTGGCTTTTGGGAGACGGGCCAGAGCGCGAGGAACTGGTCAAACTGGTTGACGAGCTTGGTTTGCATGAGCGTATCAAGTTGCCGGGTTGGAAGACCGACGCCTACGCCTATCTCAATGCGGCAGATGTTTTCGCGATTACATCTTTGCACGAGCCGCTCGGGAACGTCTGTTTTGAAGGATGGGGGGCGGGCAAGCCGACGGTGGCGTTTCGTGCCGAAGGTCCGTCTTTCGTCATGACGGACCAAGTCGATGCCTTGATGGTGGATTGTGGCGATGAAGAGGGTCTGCGCGTTGCCATCACTCGGCTCCGGGATGACCCGGACCTTCGTGACACGCTTATCGAGGGTGGATATGCAACAACACGCAGCCGCTTCTCCAAGCAGGCGATTACCGCCTCCTACATGCAACTGTTTGAAAAGGCGGCAAACAAGTGAAAGTCTGCCATTTTCATTTCGGTAAAGATGGTGGAGCGGAACGCTTCTTCGTCCATCTCGTCAATGCGTTGGCAAAACGCGGAGTTGAGCAGAGCTGCGTCATTCGCAAAAATCGGGTCTGGCGCAAAGATATCGAGACGGTGGCGCGTATTACGCAAAGTAATTTCCGTAATCTCTCATTGGATCGGATCCTCCTTCCCATCAAAGTTCGTGCCATGGCGCAGACGTCCAAACCGGATGCGCTCATGGCGTGGGCACCGCGGGCCAGCGAATTGATGCCCAACTATAAAGGATGCATCAAGCTTTCTCGCCTCGGCGACTACCCACCCAAGCTGGATTACTTCAAAAATTCGGACATCCTTGTCTGCAATACGCCCGGCATTGGCGACCATGTTCGGGCATTAGGGTGGACACGCGGCGTGGAAATCATCTCCAATTTCACCGACACGCAGGTCATCGCGCCGGTGTCGCGCGCCGCTCTCGATACGCCTGACGGAGCACCAGTGGTGATGAGCATGGGGCGCTTCGTGAAACGCAAGGGATTTCACACGCTGATCGATGCGGTCGCTGCCTTGCCGGGTGTGTATCTTTGGCTGGCCGGCGATGGCGAGGAGCGGGAACGTCTGGAAGCACAGATCGATGCGCGCGGTATGCGTCAGCGCGTTCGCTTTCTTGGCTGGCAAGATGACACGCGCCCCTATGTGTCAGCCGCCGACGTCTTCGTCATGCCCTCCAGCCACGAGCCGCTGGGTAACGTTATTCTAGAGGCTTGGGCGCAGAAAAAGCCGGTTGTGTCCTCCAAATCCGAGGGGCCACTTTGGTTCATGCAAGATGGTCGAAACGGCCTGCTAGCGGAAATCGATGACGAAACGAGTTTTGCGTCAGCCATCAGCAATCTTTTGAATGACAAGGTGCTGTCGCAGCAGGTTGTCGACGGCGGCTACGAAACGTTGATGAACCAGTTTTCAGAGGAGGCTGTGGCTTCGTCTTATATCGAGCTCTTCAAGCGGAAGCCCTGACCGTATCATAAAGATGTCCGATCCGTTCGGCTTCACCGTCGATCGTGAAGTGTTCGCTCACATGTTGACGCGCAGCGATGGACGCTTTCGTCAATTTGGTGTCGTTATTCAACCAGCGCGATGCAGTTGTGATCATCACGTCCAGCTGGTCTCTCGCGATGACCTCGCCTGTTTCAGGCGTAATGAGTTCTGGAAAGGCACCCACATCGGTTGCAATGACCGGCACGCCTGTCGCCATGGCTTCCAGCGGTGTCAGGCCAAAACCCTCCCAACGTTGGGGCGCGATAAAGAGGTCGAGGGCGCGATACCATTCATTGATATCGGTGTGTTCTCCAACGAACAAAATCCGGTCTGAGAGGCCTGCGGCGCGGATTTTCTCTTTCAGACCGTTTTCAAACTCCACATGTGGTCCGGTTGCGCGCCCGGCGATGATCGCTGACCAAGCCGGCGTTTGCGGCAGGATTTGAATCATCGCATCAACGAAAAGATCAGTCCCCTTTTGGTGACGCACCCTGCCGAAGCAGCCGATATATTTTGGGGTGCTATCGAGGCCAAGAGCTTGTTTTGCCACTGCTTTGTCGACCGGCGGCGAGAAGCGTTCGGTGTCGATACCATGCGTCACCACGGTGCAGGGAACGTCGAGATACGAAGCTGTCTTGTTGCTCGTCGCGATCACCGCATCCATGCGTGACACCAGGAATTTCGTCCAGCCGCTGTGCTTGCGTTGAGATGCAGACGTGAAAACCAGCTTCACCTTCATGCGCAAGATATCGCGCATGATAATGCCTGGGAGCATCTCGATATTTCGCCGCGCGTGCCAGATGCGTGGCCTTTGATCCGGACCCCTTTGCCAAAGCTGCCATAAATCGCGAAAGCGAATATGTGGCAGGCTGTTCGGCAGGCCTGGGCCGATGGCTACCACTTTTTGCCCTTTCCTGTTTTGCACAGGCACAAGCTGGATAATGGTGGATGTTACGCCGGAGAGCCTGCGCTTAAAATTCGGAGCAAGCACCCGGGCGTCAGCCAAGTCGACATGGGGCAAAATCGGGATCTCGTTGAGAAAGAGCTTTGATCAGCCCCAGTTGATGGAGAGGATTTCGTAGCCGCGCGAACCGCCGGGTGCATTCACCTCGATGCTGTCGCCAACTTCCTTGCCGATCAGCGCACGGGCGATCGGGGAGGAAATGGAAATGCGGCCCTGTTTGACGTCTGCTTCTTGATCGCCGACGATCTGATAGGTCTTCTGTTCGTTGGAATCTTCATCCACAAGCTTAATGGTCGCACCAAACTTCACGGTCGTGCCGGACATTTTCGACAGGTCGATAACCTCGGCGCGTGCCGTCAGGTCTTCAAGTTCCGCAACACGGCCTTCATTGTGGCTCTGTGCTTCCTTGGCAGCGTGATATTCTGCGTTTTCGGACAGGTCGCCATGGGCACGTGCCTCAGCAATAGCCTCGATAATACGGGGACGCTCTTCCTGCTGACGAAAGCGCAATTCTTCCTGCAACTTGACGAAACCACCCTGAGTCATTGGTACTTTTTCTACCATTTTTTCTTCCTTCGCATTCAAGCTGCGATACCCGCAGACACAAAAAGAAACAGGTTCCGGAGCAAAACCACGGAACCATGTCAAAATCACAATTTCCCATACTATATCAGAAGACGGGAGTGAAAGGCCAGCACATTTGAAGGTTTTAACCTCTCGTAAATTCACCGACATATCATATTTCAACATTGACTCAGATATCAAGAACATATAGTGAACATATGTATGAAAAAGTCAATAAAAGACCGTTTGGCAGTTCTATCCGACGCCGCTAAGTATGATGCGTCCTGTGCCTCGAGCGGCACGACGAAGCGTAACTCGTCCGCGTCGGGAGGGTTGGGATCGACTGAGGGCTCTGGTATCTGTCATGCCTATGCACCGGATGGCCGCTGCATCTCGCTGCTGAAAATATTGCTCACCAACTTCTGCATTTACGACTGTGCCTATTGCATCAACCGTTCCTCCAGCAATGTGGAGCGGGCGCGTTTCACGGTGGAAGAGGTGGTGTGGCTGACCTTGGAGTTTTACCGGCGCAATTATATCGAGGGGCTGTTTCTGTCCTCCGGCATCATTCGTTCGTCTGACCACACAATGGAAGAACTGGTTCGTGTGGCGAGAGAGTTAAGGGTGACGCACGGCTTCCGGGGCTATATCCATCTCAAATCCATTCCCGAGGCGTCGGCGCGTCTCGTGGAAGAAGCGGGCCTTTATGCCGACCGTCTGTCAATCAATATCGAGCTGCCAACAGATAGTGGTATCGGGCAGTTTGCGCCAGAAAAGCAGCCAATCAATATCCGCAAATCCATGGCAGATATTCGCCTTAAGATCGAAGAGGCGGGCGAACCGACGTTGCAAACGAAGCGGGTGAGGAAATTTGCGCCTGCCGGCCAGAGTACCCAGATGATTGTCGGAGCCGATGGTGCCAACGATACGACGATTCTATCCACGAGTGCGCGTCTGTATGGGAGCTACGGGTTACGACGCGTCTATTATTCGGCGTTCAGTCCCATTCCTGATTCGTCAAAAAATCTGCCCTTGATCAAGCCGCCTTTGATGCGGGAACACCGGCTGTATCAGGCCGATTGGCTCTATCGATTCTATGGCTTCGATATTGATGAAATCGCGTCCACCCAGAAGGATGGCATGCTGGATCTCGATATTGATCCAAAGCTTGCCTGGGCGCTGGCGAACCGGCAACAATTTCCTGTCGATGTGAACTCAGCTGACCGGGAAATGCTGTTGCGGGTGCCGGGTTTTGGTACCAAGACGGTCAAATCCATTCTGTCGTCGCGCCGTTTCCGGCAGTTGCGACTGGAAGATATCGCGCGCTTCGGAGTGTCGTTGAAAAAGGTGAAGGCCTTTGTGGTTGCAGGCGGATGGACGCCGGGCAAGTTGACGGAGCGCCCTGATCTGCGTGCCATGTTTGCACCGCAGCCCGAACAATTGTCTTTGCTGTAATGTTCAGGGTGTCACTGGAGGGGCGGGGAGATTTTACCGAGTGGCGGGATGCTGCGCGGAACTTCCTGTCTGCCAATATTGCCCCGCATGAGATCGAATGGCGGTTTCAAGGCGAGGAGGCTGGTCTTTTCGGGTTCGAAGAGGGAGATCGTGTTCCACAGATCGACGGTGCTAGCAGCGTGAATGTGCCTGCGGCCTTCATGCCGTTGGCGCAAACCATCATCTGCCACAGCGATCCGACCCGCTTTGCGCTGCTCTACCGCCTTCTCTGGCGTTTGTGTCAGGACAGGGCCTTGCTGGAATTCAAGTCTGACCCCGATGTGGTGGAAGCACGAAAGATGGAGAAATCTGTTCGTCGTGACAGCCACAAGATGACGGCCTTCGTGCGCTTCAAGGAAGTGCCTTTGTCACCTGGTGTTGTCGGGAGGAGGCGTTTCATGGCGTGGTTCGAGCCCGACCATTTCATCGTCGAACGCAAGGCGTCATTCTTCCAGCGGCGCTTTACCGACATGGATTGGATGATCCTGACGCCTAAGGGTTCCGCACGTTGGGACGGCGAGACATTGGAAACATCAAGATTTGCCGCGCAACAGCCCGATCTTTCCGACGAAACGGATGAGCTATGGCGCACCTATTATGCCAATATTTTCAATCCGGCGCGGCTGAAGATCAAGGCGATGACGGCGGAAATGCCGAAGAAATACTGGAAAAACCTTCCCGAAGCGGAGCTTATTCCGGATCTCATCTTGAACGCCGAGCGGCGTGTCCTGGAAATGGGAGCAAAGGCTGCGACTGTGCCACAACTGTTTCACCATCGTCTTCAGGCGGCCGCAGACAGCAAACCGGCTCCCGTCCTGCCGGATGCCGAGACGCTGGAAGGATTGAAGCACGAAGCACAAGGCTGCACGCTATGTTCGCTGCATTGCAAGGCGACGCAAACGGTGTTCGGCGAAGGGCCTGGCGATGCCGAGGTTATGATCGTCGGAGAGCAGCCGGGCGACTTTGAGGACTTGGCCGGACGCCCGTTCGTTGGACCTGCGGGAAAGGTGTTCGATCAGGTGTTGGAAGAAACCGGCATCGACCGCCAGTCACTCTATGTCACCAACGCCGTCAAACATTTTAAATATGAGGCACGTGGGAAAAAGCGGATTCACCAGCGCCCGGATGCGGGCGAGGTGCAGCGCTGTCGCTGGTGGCTGACACGGGAGATCGATCTGGTCCAGCCCAAGCTCATCGTTGCCATGGGGGCTACGGCTGTCTTTGCCTTGACCGAATTGCGTGAAAAGCTATCCGACCTTCGCGGCAGGCCGATGCCGATGGAGGGCGGCAGGACGTTGTTCGTCACGGTCCATCCGTCTTATCTGTTGCGCATTCCCGATGAACAAAAGAAGGCGCAAGAGTTTCAGCGATATCGCGAAGACATGCAGTCCATCCGCAGGTTGATGGACGTCGTCAGGAACAGAGGCACGACTATGTCGTCTGTCGGCTAGACCCTCGCCTTGAGGCGGGTGATACGTTGCGTTCATTGGCGGCTTTGACGAAATCGATGAAGGCTCGCAGAGGAGCAGGCACCAAGCGTCGGCCGGGATAGTAGAGAAATGGTCCGGAAAAGCGCTGCCACCAGGGTTCCAACACTGGCTCAAGCGTATCGCTGTCGAAATGGGGGCGCAGCCAGTCTTCGAAAAGCGTGATGATGCCGGTACCGGCCACCGCAGCGTCGACGCCAAGGTCCGTCGCGCCACCGATGCGTACGGTCAATGGCCCGTTGGGCTCGATCAGGATGACCTCGCCATCGCGCTCGAATTCCCATGGCGGGATGGAGCCACTGGCGAAGCGACCGCGGATGCAGGCGTGGCTGAGGAGCTCCCGGGGATGTTCGGGTCGGCCGAACTGTCTGAGATAAGACGGGGAGGCGGCGGTTGCGAGACGCTGGGTGCGTGGCCCGATGGGCACTGCGATCATATCCTGCTGGAGACGCTCATCATAACGGATACCTGCATCGCAGCCTACCGCCAGAATATCGACGAAGCTTTCATCGGTGATGACTTCGAGGTGAATATCTGGATAGGCTGCGAGAAACGGTGAGACGATGTCTGGCAGCACCAGCCTTGCAGCGCTGACTGGCACATTGAGCCTCAGCGTACCGGCGGGCTTGTCGCGAAAGCCATTGACAACATCAAGCGCTGCTTCCACCTCGTTCAAGGCCGGCGTCAGTCGTGCAAGCAGACCCCGTCCGGCCTCCGTCGTCGAGACACTGCGGGTCGTGCGGTTTAGAGCGTTTCCTTGTTAAATGGAAACGTTCTGCCGGAGCAGATTTTCGTCAGGACAAAGGCGATTGGCGAAGGGCATACCCTAAGGTACGGTCGAGCCGATCGCCTTTGTCCTGGCGGAAAGATGCCCGGCCCTCCGGGTTGGTTGAAACGGGCCATCTGCCTGCCCGGACGGCTTGGCCGTATGCTAAGGCTGCGCCACGCGCCCTCCGGACAAGCAGTCGATCCCGTTTGAACCAACAGAACTGTTTCCATTCAACAAGGAAACACTCTAAGAGGCGCACACCGAGTTCGGCCTCCAACCGGCGAACGGCGTCGCTCATCCCTGAAGGGCTGCTGCTTGCGATCCGCGCCGCTTCGCGGAAACCGCCTGCACGTGCCACCGCGACAAAAATCTTGGGATCGTCCAGATTAATTTTCATTGTCCGTGATCCCGCACAGTCCGTCCTCACCGTACCCCATTATCTTGAACTGCGACAGCAGCTATCCTGCCGTTAGACCATCAGGAGAAAAAGCATGATCACCATCGATAAAGCCGGAGCGTTCAAATTCGGAGATTTCACGGTCAAACGTCTGGGCTACGGCGCCATGCAACTTGCAGGGCCCGGTGTGTTTGGCCCACCGAAAGATCGTGAAAGCGCTCTTGCGGTTCTACGCGCTGCCGTGGAAGCGGGTGTCAACCACATCGATACCTCCGATTTCTACGGACCGCACATCACCAACCGGTTGATCCGCCAGGCACTTCATCCCTATCAGGACGATCTCGTCATCGTCACGAAGATCGGTGCCAAGCGTGGAGAAGACAAATCCTGGACCATCGCTTCTTCGCCTGAAGAGTTGACGAATGCCGTCCACGACAATCTTCGTAACCTCGGCCTTGACGTCATCGATGTCGTCAACCTCCGTGTCATGTTCGATGTCCATGGACCGGCAGAAGGTTCCATAGAACCGTTGCTGACGCCACTCGTAGAGTTGCAGCAGCAGGGTCTGGTTCGCCACATCGGCCTTAGCAACGTCACGCCTGCTCAGGTCGCCGAGGGGCGGGGGATCGCTGAGATTGTCTGCGTTCAGAACATGTACAATCTGGCGCATCGGCAGGATGACGCCTTGATCGACAGCTTGGCGAAGGACGGTATTGCCTATGTCCCGTTCTTTCCGCTGGGCGGCTTCAGTCCGCTTCAGTCATCGGCCCTGTCGGACGTTGCAAAGCGTTTGGAGGCAACGCCGATGCAGGTTGCTCTTGCCTGGCTTTTGCGCCGAGCGCCCAACATCCTGCTCATCCCTGGAACGTCGTCGGTCGCGCATTTGCACGAAAATCTCGCAGCAGCCGATCTCGTTCTGTCGGATGATGTCATGTCGGAGCTTAATGATGTGGCGGCTACAAATGCCGCGCACTGAGTGTCCAAATTGAAAAGGAAAAGGGCGCGTCATTGACGCGCCCTTTGGTATCGTGGAGATTTCCATGCTTACGCGAAGTAGCTTTGCAGAGGCCGTACATCCAGGTTGCCTGCCTTCAATGCCTTGATGGCGAGTGCGGCAGATTCTGCACCTGATATCGTCGTGTAATACGGCACTTTCTGCATCAGCGTTGCGCGGCGCAGGGATTTACTATCGGAGATCGCCTTGTTGCTGTCGGTGGTGTTGATGACCAGCTGAACCTGACGGTTACGGATGGCGTCTTCGATGTGCGGGCGGCCTTCCTGAACCTTGTTGATCTTCTCGGCATTGATGCCCTGTTCGGCCAGAAAGCGCTGCGTGCCACCGGTCGCAAGAACCCTGAAGCCGATTTCAACCAGATGACGGATGGCGGGCAGGACCCGTTCCTTGTCGTTGTCACGAACGGAAACGAACACTGCACCGGAACGTGGCAGATCGACGCTCGCACCCAGCTGCGCTTTGGCGAAGGCCAGAGCGAAATCGGTATCGAGGCCCATGACTTCGCCGGTTGAGCGCATTTCAGGTCCGAGCAGAATATCGACACCAGGGAAGCGAGCAAACGGGAAGACGGCTTCCTTGACGGCAATGTGCTGGAGGTTGCGCGGGTCTGGCTTTTCGCCATAAGCCGCGATCGCCACGTCCAGCTTCTCACCCGTCATGATGCGGGCTGCGATCTTGGCAATCGGCGCGCCGATGGTCTTTGCCACGAAAGGCACGGTGCGCGAAGCACGCGGGTTGACTTCCAGGACGTAGATTTTGCCGTCCTTGATGGCATATTGCACGTTCATCAGCCCGCCGACATTGAGCGCCTTGGCCATAGCCGTCGTCTGGCGTTCCAACTCGTCCAATACATCTTTAGACAGGGAGCGCGATGGCAGCGAGCAGGCGCTGTCGCCAGAGTGAATACCGGCTTCTTCGATGTGCTCCATGATGCCGGAAACAAAAACGTTTTCGCCATCGCATAGTGCGTCCACGTCCACTTCGACGGCGTTGGACAGGTAGCTATCGAACAGCAGCGGGTTTTTGCCCAAGAGCGTGTTGATCTGGCCGGTCTTGTCGTTGGGGTAGCGCTGCTTGATATCTTCGGGCACGAGGCCGGGAACCGTATCGAGAAGATAGGTCTGGAGCTGGCCTTCCGAATGAATGATCTGCATGGCGCGACCACCCAGAACGTAGGACGGGCGTACGACCAGCGGGAAGCCGATTTCGGATGCGACGAGGCGGGCCTGCTCGACCGAGTAGGCGATACCGTTGTTCGGCTGGTTCAGATCGAGCTTCATCAGCAACTTCTGGAAGCGATCGCGGTCTTCGGCAAGGTCGATCATATCCGGCGCTGTGCCAAGGATCGGGATGCCGTTCTTCTCCAGCGCTTCGGCGAGCTTTAGCGGTGTCTGACCACCAAACTGAACGATGACACCGACCAGTTCGCCCTTTTCCTGCTCGGCCCGCATGATTTCGATTACGTCTTCAGCCGTCAGCGGCTCGAAATAGAGCCGGTCGGAGGTGTCGTAATCGGTGGACACGGTCTCTGGGTTGCAGTTGATCATGATGGCTTCGAAGCCCGCATCCTTCAATGCGAAGGCGGCATGGCAGCAGCAATAATCGAACTCGATGCCCTGGCCGATACGGTTCGGGCCACCGCCGAGGATGACGACCTTCTTGCGGTCGGATACCTGCGCTTCGGAGCGTAGCTGGCCGACGAATGGCGTCTCGTAGGTGGAGTACATATAGGCTGTCGGCGAGGCGAATTCGGCAGCGCAGGTGTCGATGCGCTTGAAAACCGGGCGCACGTTGAGGCTGTTGCGAAGCTCGGCGACTTCCTTGGGGCGCTTCTTGGTGAGGCTTGCAAGGCGGGCGTCGGAGAAGCCCATGGCTTTCAGCGAGCGCAGGTTTTCAGCGTCCGTTGGCAGGCCGTGCTCGCGCACGCGGGCTTCCATGTCCACGATCGCCTTGAACTGGGCGATAAACCATGGATCGATCTTTGAGTTTTCATGCACTTCAGCTTCGGACATGCCCATGCGCAGCGCCTGGGCAACCATGCGCAGACGGTCTGGCGTCGGCGTGCCGATCGCGGCGCGGATGGCGTTCTTGGAGCCTTCGCCTTCTTCATAGCCGGGGATTTCGATTTCATCGAGACCGGTGAGGCCGGTTTCCAGACCGCGCAGCGCCTTCTGCATGGATTCGGCAAAGGTACGGCCAATCGCCATGACCTCACCGACCGACTTCATGGCAGTGGTCAGGATCGGCGACGCGCCCGGGAATTTCTCGAAGGCGAAGCGCGGGATCTTGGTCACGACATAGTCGATGGACGGTTCGAAGGACGCAGGCGTTGCACCGCCCGTGATGTCGTTGTCAAGTTCGTCCAGCGTGTAGCCGACAGCAAGCTTCGCCGCGACCTTGGCAATCGGGAAGCCGGTGGCCTTGGAGGCGAGCGCGGACGAGCGAGACACGCGGGGGTTCATCTCGATGACGACCAGACGGCCATCCTTCGGGTTGACCGCGAACTGCACGTTCGAGCCGCCGGTTTCCACGCCGATCTCGCGCAGGACCGCGATCGATGCGTTGCGCATCATCTGGTATTCTTTGTCGGTCAGCGTCAGGGCAGGGGCGACGGTAATCGAGTCGCCGGTGTGGACGCCCATCGGGTCGATGTTTTCGATGGAGCAGATGATGATGCAGTTGTCCGCCTTGTCGCGGACCACTTCCATCTCATACTCCTTCCAGCCGAGAACCGATTCTTCGATCAGCACTTCGGTGGTGGGCGAGGCATCAAGACCGCCGCCGATGATTTCGAAGAATTCCGAGCGGTTATAGGCAATGCCGCCGCCGGTACCACCCATGGTGAAGGACGGGCGGATGATGGCGGGCAGACCGACGACGTCGATCGCCTGCGCGGCGACGGCAAGAGCGTGGCTGATGTAGCGCTGTTTGCGGTCGGTCTCGCCGAGGTTCCACTGGTTTTCGAGGTTGTCGAGCGCTTTGTCCAAATCCGGGCCGGAAAGCCTTGCTTTCAGCTCTGCGCGTGCAGCGTCATGCGTCTTGCGGTCGGCGTCCTTGATGTCGGTGGCGTTGGCCAACATCGACTTAGGCGTTTCCAGATTGATGCGCTTCATCGCTTCGCGGAACAAGGCACGGTCTTCAGCCATGTCGATGGCTTCGGGTTTTGCGCCGATCATTTCGACATTGTAGCGGTCCAGCACACCCATGCGCTTGAGCGAGAGCGCAGTGTTCAGCGCTGTCTGGCCGCCCATGGTTGGCAGCAGCGCGTCCGGGCGCTCCTTGGCGATGATCTTGGCAACGACTTCCGGTGTGATCGGCTCGATGTAGGTCGCATCCGCCAGGCCAGGGTCGGTCATGATCGTTGCAGGATTGGAGTTGACGAGGATGACGCGGTAGCCTTCCTCCTTCAGCGCTTTACAGGCCTGTGTGCCGGAATAGTCGAACTCGCATGCCTGACCGATGACAATCGGACCCGCGCCGATGATAAGGATGGACTTGATATCTTCGCGCTTCGGCATAGCTCTCGTTCCGCTTTTTTGTTGCGCAAAAAACCGGCCACGATGAATCATCACCGGTCGGGCGCGCAATTCAGATGTTTTCAGGCTAGAAGCGGCTTATAGGCAAATGTTTTGGCGAACGGAACCCTGAATCTTCGGTTTCTGACAGGAAAATTAGTCCTCTCTATACATGCGTTGCGGGATGATCCTTTCCGCTTGTAAAAACGTAGAGTTATTTGAATGAATTACGTTGGTTTCTAAAACAATAGAACAGGGCACCATGATCACCGTCCATTACCTCGAAAATTCCCGCGCACACCGCATTCTCTGGCTGCTTGAGGAGCTCGGTCTTGACTATGACGTCAAAACCTACGCCCGAGGGCCCGACATGCGCGCGCCCAGGAGCCTCAAAGCGGTGCATCCACTCGGCAAATCTCCTGTTATCGAAGATGGCGGCAAGATATACGCGGAAAGCGGGGCCATCATCGAATATCTGATTGATACCTATGGAAAGGGCGCCTTCAGACCCGAGAAGGGCGGGGACGACTACAGACGCTACGTCTACTGGCTGCACTATGCCGAGGGATCAGCCATGCCGTTGTTGTTGTTGAAGCTCTTGTTCTCGCGCATACCCAGCCAGGTTCCGTTCTTCCTGCGGCCCGTGGCGCAGCTGATTTCGAAAGGCGTTTCCAGCAAACTCGTCGATCCGCAACTGGCAGACCATACGGCCTATTGGGAAGCGGAGCTCGCCAGGGACGGTTTTTTTGCCGGAGGCGAGTTGACGGGTGCCGATATAGCCATGAGCTTTCCGGTGGAAGCAGCCATGAGCCGTGCAGCGGGTGCGGCCGATCAGCCGGGGATCCGGCGCTTCCTCGAAACCATCCGCGCACGGCCCGCTTACCAGCGCGCGCTGAAAAAGGGCGGGGCCTATGTGTTCTCGCAAAGTTGATGTCGGGGAACGGATTGCTCTCGTTTGCGTTATAGCGTCGCATTCATGGGGAGACTGGCATGCAGTGGCGCGGGCGGCGACAATCCGACAATATTGAAGATAGACGTGGCATGTCAGCGGGTAGCGGTGGCGGTGGTTTCCGCCTGCCGACCGGTGGCGGTCGGGGCGGCGGCATCGGTATTGGCGGCCTTGTCGTCATTCTGCTGATCAGCTGGGCGCTTGGCATCAACCCCTTGACGCTTCTGTCTGGGGGCGACGTTTCCACTGATAGCGGTAGCCAGCAGAGCACCGGAACGCGGCCTCAGGGTCAGTCCAGCGACGATACCACCGCCTTTGTCAGAACCGTCCTAGCTGAGACGGAAGATACCTGGGGTAAGATTTTCGCCGCGTCGAACGAAACCTATGAAAAGCCCACTCTGGTTCTGTTCGCAGGCCAGGTGCGCTCGGGTTGCGGAACCGCATCTTCGGCCAGCGGCCCATTCTATTGCCCGCAGGACCGCAAGGTCTATCTGGATACCAATTTCTTCCGCGAACTCGATCAGCGCTTCGGTGCATCCGGCGACTTCGCCCAGGCCTACGTGATCGCGCATGAGGTTGGTCACCACATCCAGAACCTGACCGGCGTCTTGCCCGAGTTCAACCGTCAGCGACAGGGCATGAGTGAAACCGATGCCAACAAGATGTCGGTGCGCGTTGAGTTGCAGGCGGATTGTTACGCTGGTATCTGGGGCAAATCCACCCAGCAGAAGGGTCTTCTGGAAACGGGTGATCTGGAAGAGGCTCTGAACGCCGCACACCAGATTGGCGACGATACGCTTCAGAAGCAGTCGCAGGGCTATGTCGTGCCTGACAGTTTCAATCACGGGACATCCGCCCAGCGCGCCGAGTGGTTCCGCCGTGGCTTCGACAAAGGTCGTATCGAAGATTGCGATACGTTCTCTGCAGAGATCTGATATCTCAGGCCAAAATCAAGGCGGTTACATACATTCCCAGCGCGAATACGGTGTGCGCAATGAGGTTCAGAGCGCGCACTTTGGTCGGGTTGGGCGTCTTGGACGCCGCCCAACCGATGCCAAGGCCGGGCTGAAGCAGAAACCAGCCAGCGCCGACCGTCAAGATGCCGACGATCCACGGCAGCAGGAACGATGGTTTCGCAAACCAGCCACTGGGTACGATCATCGCGAGAATGACCCCATAGAGAATGCCGACGGCATAATGGGATGCCCAGCCAAGCGCGGTTTCGTGCTCATAGGGGATCGCGGTCGCGATACTGTCGTGGAAGACTTTGCCGTTGGGCAGATGCCAGAACCACCTGCCAACCGGACCCCAATTCGGTGCAGGCTGCCGGAACATGCGATGCAGGATGATCGCCCAGATATCCATGAACATGGTGCCACCGATGCCCATCATCGTGCCACGCCATATGATCTCCCACAGCATCGAGCTCCCCCGGCGACTCACGATCTTCCTCGCAAATCTGTCGGTTTTCGTCGATCTGCACAAGGTGGGGTGGATAAACAAAAGAGGCGTGACCGATAACAGGTCACGCCTCTCTTTGCTCAACAGGAAGTACTGATCAGGCCGCGCGACTGTAGCCAGTACGGGCGTTTTGCTGGCTGTTTGCCAGTTTGAACTGTGCCAGCAGATCGTTCAATGCCGCTGCTTCGGAGGCAAGGCCATGGCTTGCAGCGGTCTGTTCCTCAACCATGGCGGCATTTTGCTGCGTGCCCTGGTCAATGGTATTGATGGCCGTATTGATTTCCTGCAAACCGGTGGACTGCTCCCGCGAGGCAAGCACGATGGCGTTGATATGCTGGTTGATTTCCTGCACTTCGGCCACGATTGTTTCAAGCGCCTTGCCAGCGTTGCCGACCAGCGAAACACCGGCTTCGACCTGGGTCGTCGATGCGCTGATCAACGTCTTGATCTCCTTGGCAGCGTTTGCAGAACGCTGGGCCAGTTCGCGCACTTCCTGTGCAACGACCGCAAAGCCCTTACCCGCTTCGCCGGCCCGCGCTGCTTCAACACCAGCGTTCAGAGCCAACAGATTGGTCTGGAAGGCGATCTCGTCGATGACGCCGATGATCTTGGAGATGCCGGAAGAAGACTGCTCGATGCCTTCCATCGCTTTTACAGCATCGCCAACGACCACGCCGGATTGTTCGGCATTGGTACGGGCACGTTCCACCAGACGTCCGACTTCTTCCGCGCGTTTGGCAGAGTCCTTGACGGTCGTGGTGATTTCTTCGAGTGCCGCGGCGGTTTGTTCCACCGAGGCTGCCTGCTGTTCGGTCCGCTTGGCCAAATCGTCGGCCGACTGGCGGATTTCGCTGGCACCGGCGTCGATGGCGCGGGCGTTCTGGCCAACGGTGACAAGCGCGCCATTCAGCTTGCTGATCGAGCCGTTGAAATCTTCACGCAGCCGGTCGATATGCGCCACGAACGGCGTATTGATACGGTAATCCATGTGGCCATCCGAAAGATGGGCGAGGCCTTCCGCCAATGCGCTGACGGCGAACTGGATATCGGCCGTGTCCCTCGCGGCAGTCCTCTCGCGCTCGCCGCGCTCGTGTTCCGAGAGATTGCGGGTCTGCTCTGCGTCACCTTCCAGACGCAGGCGCTCTTGCGCATTGGTGCGGAACACGGAGACAGCTGCCGCCATGGAACCGATCTGGTCCGTACGCTCCTGGCCAGGGATGGTCGCGTCAAGGTTGCCGGCAGCGAGCTCATCCATCGCGGCAGTCATCTGCGTTACGGGTCTGATCACAAGGCTGTTTACGAGGAATGCGAGGAAAGCAATCATACCGGCAACCGCGAGACCTGTGGCGATCACCGCTGCGATCCGGAACTGCGTTATGGATGCGAATGCCGTCTTGCTGTCGATCACAAGACCAACAGACCATTCAACGTTTGGAAGACCAGGAACGGGAAGGAAGCTCGTGATCTTGTCTGCACCGCCGATTTCGGTTTGCGAAACGGCCTGGGAAATCTTAGGCGTCGCGACAGGGAAGAGATCGGTCAGCGTCTTGTTGATCAGCGATACGTCCGGGTGAATCAGGATCTTGCCATCCTTGTTGACCAGAAACGCATAGCCTTCATTGCCTGCATCGATAGAGCTGATCATGGAAACCAGTGTCGTCAGCAGGAAGTCGCTTGCAGCTACGCCGACCAGCTTGCCGTCACGTTTGACCGGAACGGCCGCGCTGACGACGAGCTTGCCTGTGCTGGCATCGACATAGGGTTCGGTCAACACTGTCGAGTTTGCTTTGACAGCGGCCTGATACCAAGGGCGCTGTCGCGCATCGTAGCCGTCGCGCATCTTTTGGGCAGGAAAATTGTTATAAGCGCCCGCTTCATCTCCGAAATAGGCGGATTTGAACTCGCGTGCCAGAATGTCGTTTTGCAACAGAAGGTCTAGCCGTTCCTGTGTGGTCGCCTTGGTCATTGCCGCGCCAACCATTTCCGTCATCATCACGCGACCGTTCAGCCAGTTGGCGATGCTCTGGGCGGACTGCTTACCGGCGGCGTTGATCTTGTCTTCGACGAAATTGTTGGCTGCGTCGCGCTGGAGGCCGTCGATGTAAACCGAAAAACCTGCGAAGGCGGCGACAACAACGCAGGACGCCGCCACGACGATCCGCGTCATCAAATTGGATTTTTTGGGCAATTTCTGAACCTTGGAAAGACCGGCCCTGCCGGGTTTTGATGCGAACATGCCTATGGCGATCACGGCGTGCCTCATGCACCCAAATATTTTTTATTTCGGTGGAACCTTTATCGGGCAAGCGTAAACAAAGTTTGCAAGCCTTAAACATGAGGACACAAAGAATTTCTTAAAGCATTGTTTTGTCGAAAATAAATTAATTTTAGGGCATGGTTATACTGTCAATATCCTGTGCTTGCGCCTTCGCTGCAAATGACATAACCAGACGTCGAGCCGCTTGTCTCGCGTTAGAGAAGCGGCTTTTGTTTTTGAGGTGATGTCATGTCTTCGTCGGTTGCGGTCGAAAAAAATCCCGTCCCATTGCAGTCTTGGGGCGCGCATTTGCGAGCCACGCTTGCGCTGGGAATTCCGTTGATTGGGGCACAGTTGGCGCAGCTTGGAATTCATACCACTGATATGATCATCGTCGGCCAGCTGGGCGCTGAAAAACTGGCTGCCATGGTTCTTGCCGGCCAATTTTATTTCGTCGTTTTCATTTTCGGCTCCGGCTTCTCCGTCGCTGTGGTGCCGATGGTGGCCAACGCCTATGGGCAGGGTGATGCCACAACCGCGCGACGTGCTCTGCGCATGGGAATGTGGGTGGCGACGGTGTACTGGTTACTGACCCTGCCACTATTCCTCAAGGCTGAAAGCATCCTCTTGGCGCTTGGTCAGAATCCGGCAGTCTCGGCGCAGACAGGACAGTATCTGGCCATCGCGCAGTTTGGTCTTCTGCCAGCGCTTCTGTTTTATGTTATGCGCGGCCTCGTGAGTGCCATAGGACGCGCTGGCATCATTTTGTATGCCACCATTGCCATGTTGGTCATCAACGGGTTCCTGGCCTACGCTCTGGTTCTTGGCCATTTCGGATTTCCTGCGTTGGGAATGCTGGGCGCCGCTTTTGCCGCCATCATCGTTAACGCCTTCAGCCTGCTTTTCATCGTCGTCTATATCCAGACACGGGAGGAAACCCGGCGCTATGAGCTTTTCGTGCGGTTCTGGAAGCCGGATTTTCACGCTTTATGGGAGGTTATCCGTCTCGGCTTGCCCATCAGTGTCACCATCCTTGCGGAAGTCACGCTGTTTTCGGCAGCGTCCATTCTCATGGGCCAGATCGGCACCCTGGAACTGGCCGCTCACGGCATTGCGTTGCAACTGGCATCCATTGCCTTCATGATTCCGCTCGGCCTTTCTCAGGCCGCCACCGTGCGGGTGGGGGTGGCACATGGGCAGAGCGATTATCCAAACCTCGTGCGTGCGGCGGTAACCGTCTATGGCGTGGCGTGCCTCATCGCAGCGTCGGGTGGTCTCTTCTTTGCGCTCGCTCCTCAATATCTGGCCAGTTGGTTCCTCGATCCGAGTTTGCCGGGTGCGCCCGACGTTCTCGCCTATGCCAGCACATTGGTCATCATCGCCGGTGTGTTTCAGCTGGTGGATGGCATGCAAGCGGTTGCGGCCGGTCTGCTGCGGGGCCTGAAGGATGCGCGCGTACCAATGATCCTGGCGCTGATTTCCTATTGGCCCATTGGTCTGGCACTGGCCTGGGTCGCCGCGTTTCCACTCGGCTTCGGCGGGCCGGGTGTCTGGTTCGGTTTCGTATTCGGTCTTTCGACCGCAGCCATTCTCCTCACCACACGTTTTTACCTGATGGTGAAGCGTGAAATGCAAGCGCCTATCTAAGATTTTATCTTTTCAATCTTGACGAGTAAAAATAAATATTGCAACCTTTTTTCATCCGTTGGCCATTTCTATTTTCCCGGCGGATTTGAGTGTTAAATCAAAAAGGAATATTAAAATGATTGCAGATGCTATTCAGGACTTTGATGGTGCTCTTCACGTGCAGCAAAGCGCTGCACAGATCGCCACCATGACTGCTGCCGACGAGCGCCCTGTTTCGGTTGGGCTGACAGATATCCGCCGCATAGAAAAAGACGGCAAACTGGAGTTTCAGCTTGCTGCGACAGCGGAGCCGTCGCCCTCCAACCCTGCTCCAGGTAGTTAATCCTGGTTGAGACTGCATACGGACTTCTCGGTGGGGATCACAACCTAAAGCTAGGGCAGTGGTCCACGCCGTAGAAACAGGTGGTGTTGATAGAAGGTGGCACCACCTGTCATGCTTCCGCTTAGAGCCCTACAAACGGTGCAAGAGTGTAAAGCATGGCGGCATTTATTTTTTCGCGCCATGCTGTGATGTCTGGCGCCGCAATGCATACCACGTGGCGCATTCTCCCACCCGCAAAGGCTGTTCCTGACGCCGAGCAGGTCGTCGTATTATTTAACATCCCCTGAGGACACACGAACTTCAATCGGATCCGTATCCTGGTTTCCGTCACGAAATTTACGCGATCATAAACGCAACTTTAGAAATATATTATCTTTATGTTGCTATTTAAAATGTAATAATCAATCTTGACGAGTAAAAATAAATATTGCAACCTTTTTTCATCCGTTGGCCATTTCTATTTTCCCGGCGGATTTGAGTATTAAATCAAAAAGGAATATTAAAATGATTGCAGATGCTATTCAGGACTTTGATGGTGCTCTTCACGTGCAGCAAAGCGCCGCACAGATCGCCACCGTGATTGCTGCCGACGAGCGCCCTGTCTCGGTCGGACCGACAGATATCCGCCGTGTCGAAAAAGACGGCAAACTGGAGTTTCAGCTTGCTGCGACTGTGGAGCGGTCGACTTCCGGCCGTGGGCCGAATCCCTGATACCGATCAAGACCGTTCATGGACTTATCAGTGTGGAACACGACCCAAAATTCGAGCGGTGATCCACGCGGTGGAAACAGGGGGTGTTGATAGAAAGTGGCACCCCCTGCCGTGCTCCGCTTAGAGCCCTACAAACGGTGCAAGAGTGTCAAAGCATGGTGGTATTCGTTCAATGCGCCATGCTTTGATGTTTGCCACGTCGATTCAGTCTCGAAGCTTTGGCTGTGGATGTTGTTGCTGATCCGGAAACTTTATCCCGCTCGAAAAAATCTCGCTAGATCCACGTTTCATCGATCGTCGGAACATTCCCACGATGGTGTCCTGTGAGATCATTGCAGGCACACGTCTTTTTACCGGTATCGTTTCCTCAATATTGCACGCCGCGGATTTTTGCCGCGTGCCCACCGTGGCGATCTTCGCCTCGAAATGCCCGAACCAACCGTTACGGGATAAAATTCGCAGTTGGCCATAGTTTGGTCGGTGCTGCCCCTCCCGATGATATCGATGCGTTTATGATGGCATTCTCCTGGTCGCGGTATCGGCGTGATCAGTATTTTCTTGTTTCCGACGCTATGAGTCAAACGGCCCGCTGAACGCGGGCCGAAGATTGCTGAACAGTTTTCCGATTCGTATCAGCGCTCTGCGAGAGCCGGTTCACCCTTCTTCTCACGCAGCAGGTTCACGAAGCGGCGGAACAGATAGTGGCTGTCCTGCGGGCCAGGGGAAGCTTCCGGGTGGTGCTGGACGGAAAACACCGGCTTGCCCGTGATGCGCAGACCGCAATTTGTTCCGTCGAACAGAGATGTGTGAGTCTCTTCGATGCCATCAGGCAGAGACTTGGCATCGACTGCAAATCCGTGGTTCATGGAGACGATTTCCACCTTGCCGGTGGTAAAGTCCTTGACCGGATGGTTTGCGCCATGGTGGCCCTGATGCATCTTTTCGGTCTTGCCACCAACGGCGAGCCCGAGCATCTGGTGACCAAGGCAGATGCCGAACACAGGCAGGTCTGTCTTGATCAGGTTCTGGATGACCGGAACGGCGTAGACGCCGGTCGCCGCCGGATCTCCTGGACCGTTGGAGAGGAAAACACCATCTGGCTTCAGCGCCATAATATCTTCGGCAGACGTTTGCGCAGGAACGATCGTTACCTTGCAATCAAGACCTGCAAAGAGGCGCAGAATGTTGCGCTTCACGCCAAAATCCACGCACACGACATGGTACTTGGCGTCAGCCTCGCCCAGTGTGCCGTAGCCTTCGTTCCAGACCCACGACGTCTCGTTCCAAACTGAGGATTGGCCTGATGTGGCTTCGATAGCAAGATCAAGACCTTCAAGACCGGTCCATGCCTTGGCTTCCGCCTTCAGCGCGTCGATATCGAAAACGCCGTTCGGGTCATGGGCGATGACGGCGTTCGGCGCTCCATTTTCGCGGATCCAGGCTGTCAGCGCACGCGTGTCGATGCCACAAAGACCGATGATACCGCGCGCTTTCAGCCAGGTATCAAGGTGCTTGGCGGCGCGGAAGTTGGATGGTTCGGTGATGTCGGCCTTGAAGATCACGCCGACCGCACCGCGCCGTGCGGCGGGTGTCAGGTCTTCGATATCTTCGTCATTGGCACCGATATTGCCGATATGCGGGAAGGTGAAGGTGACGATCTGGCCCAGATAGGACGGGTCGGTCAGGATTTCCTGATAACCTGTCAGCGCCGTGTTGAAGCAGACTTCCGCCTGCACCTTGCCGGTTGCGCCGATGCCGGTGCCCTCGATCACGGTGCCATCGGCCAGAACGAGCATGGCGGTGGGTTTGCGGGTGGTCCAGGGTGCTGTCTCGGTCATCTCGTTTCCCGTTTCTGCCACTTCGGCCCGCCTCTTGAAAAGCGGGGGTAAAGTGGTCATCTTTTTTCGCGGATAAGGGCGCGCGAAAGCCTTCGCGTCGTAACCTTCGTTAAAATCCTGTGCAGGTGCCGGAAAATAACGAAAGGGGCGCAAGGGGTCAACCGCGGGCCTGTGGATTAGCTGGATTTAAAACCCATTTGATTCAGACGCTTATGTAAATGATTTGCCGATCCCCGGTTGCTCGTTTATGTCACGCCCAAAATAATGACGGAAATGCCTGACCGATCCATGCCGACAGACAGGGCCTTTCCCAAGGAGAAAAACATGATCCGGGATACCTTCGCCGCCGCTTTGAAAGATGCCATGAAAGCCCGCGAGCCACGCCGCCTCTCGACGATCCGGTTGGTGCAGGCAGCCGTCAAGGACCGTGATATCGCCAATCGCGGCGTCGGCAAGGACCCGGTGTCGGATGAGGAGATTCTGCAGATTCTGGCTAAGATGATCAAGCAGCGCGAAGAATCTGCCAGCATTTACGATCAGGCCGGTCGAGCCGAACTGGCCGAGCACGAGCGCGAGGAAATCATCATCATCAAGGGCTTCATGCCGGAAGAGATTCCGCAGGAGAAGGTTCGCGCCATTCTCGAAGGCGTTATCGCCGAGACAGACGCGTCAGGCCTGCGCGACATGGGCAAGGTGATGGCCGTCCTGAAAGAACGTTATCCTGGCCAGATCGATTTCGGCAAGGCGTCGGGCCTGATCAAGGAACTGTTGAAGTAAACGCGAGCCCGCAAATGATAAAGGCAGGGCATATGTGGATGCCCTGCCTTTTCATGCGTTGAGATGCGCTTGGGGGTAAAAGCGCGGGTTGGGCGATCCTAGGGGGATATCGCTCAAACCATCCAGCATCACGCGAACGCTCGGCATCATGCCGATAAGCGCAAAATAGAACGCGGGCATCGCTGTCGATGCCTGTGAATAACGGGAATCACGCGTTTCTTCCCTTGGTAATCAGGGCGTGCTGCGCTTATATGAAAGACCGGCCGAAAACAGGCACTGATCCCAGGTAACGATGCGCTTTTCAAACTCATTTCTCGACGAGATACGTGACCGAGTGAACATCTCCGATGTTATCGGCAGACGTGTGACCTGGGACAGGAAGAAGAGCAACGCCTCCAAGGGTGACTATTGGGCCTGCTGCCCGTTCCATGGTGAAAAGAGCCCCAGCTTTCATTGTGAGGACCGCAAGGGGCGGTATCATTGTTTCGGCTGCGGCGTGTCCGGTGACCATTTCCGCTTCCTGACCGATCTGGATGGCATGGGTTTTCCAGAAGCGGTGCAACAGATCGCAGATATGGCGGGCGTTTCCATGCCGCAGCCGGACGTGCAGGCGGAAAAGCGCGAGCGCGAACGGGCAACCTTGCAGGACGTCATGGAAATGGCGACGCTGTTCTTCCAGGATCAGTTGCAGACTTCTGCCGGCGCGCGCGCGCGCGCCTATCTTCGTGATCGCGGTTTGAGCGGGCGCACGATCGAGACCTTCCGGCTGGGGTTTGCGCCCGATAGCCGCAATGCGCTGAAAGAACATCTCGCCTCCAAAGGGATCGCCAAAGAACAGATGGAGGCCTGCGGTCTTGTGGTGCATGAAAATGTCCCTGTGTCCTATGACCGTTTTCGTGACCGCATCATGTTCCCAATCCTGTCGTCACGCGAGAAGGTGATTGCCTTCGGTGGCCGCGCTATGGCGGCGGATGCGATGGCCAAGTATCTCAACTCCAATGAGACGGAGCTTTTTCACAAAGGCAACGTCCTCTACAACTTCGCACGTGCGCGTCGCGCGACACAATCTTCGGGCACTGTCATTGCCGTTGAAGGTTACATGGACGTCATCGCTCTTTATCAGGCAGGTGTCGAGAACGCGGTGGCGCCGCTTGGCACGGCGCTGACGGATAACCAGCTCGAGTTGTTGTGGAAGATGTCGCCGCAGCCTGTTCTCTGTTTCGATGGCGATGGTGCCGGTATTCGTGCCGCAAGCCGCGCCGCCGATCTGGCATTGCCGCACATCAGACCGGGTCGTTCCGTCAGCTTTGCGCTGCTTCCGGATGGCAAAGACCCTGATGATCTTGTGCGCCATGAGGGCAGGGCGCCGTTCGACCGCGTACTCGCCGAGGCCAAGCCGCTGGCCGCGATGATATGGAGCCGCGAGACGGCATCGGTAACGTTCGACACGCCGGAAAAACGGGCGGAACTGGAAAATCGCCTTCGGCAAATCGTGTCTGTTATCGGTGACGAAAGTGTGCGCCGCTTTTACCAGCAGGACATGCGTGATCGGCTGAATACGTTTTTTCAGCCGCAATTCCAGCGCAGCAGCGGGCCCAATCGCAACTTCAGGCGCGGCGAGGGCAACGGCAACCGCAGCGGTCAAAGAACACCTGCGCGGGGAAGCACGACGGGCGCTGGCAGCATATCCGACCGGCTCAGCCAATCCGGGCTTGTGAAGGGGTATCTCGCTGCACCAGCCTTGCGCGAGAGTGTGTTGGCGCTGACCATCGTCAACCATCCGCAACTGCTGCTGGAAGAATATGACGAGATCGCCGCCATCGACTATGAAAGCCGCGACCTGCAACGGCTGTGGTCTCAGGTGTTGACCTATGCAGCAGAAAACGGTGCCGAGCTTTCACGCGATGGTCTGGTTGCGCGACTGGAGTTGCAGGGCTTCGATGTTTTGTTGAAAGCCATGAACCAGCAGGTGCGCAATGCCCGGCTTTGGACCGCGACCGAGCAGGCGGCGCCCGAAGACGCGCGCGAGGGGTATACGCAGTCGCTCTCTTTGCACAAGCGCACCAAGGCGTTGCGCTGGCAAAAGATCGAGCTTGAGCGCGAGATTGCCGAGGCAACGGAAGCGGGTGATGGCGAGCGCATGGTTCAATTGATGCGCGCGCTTTCGGAGGTTCAGCTGGAGATTGGACGGATGGAGAATCAGGAAGCAATCATCGATGGTTTTGGGGTCATGTCCGGCAGGGTCAAGGGTCCGGCCTATGGCCACGGTTAGGCGTTTTGCGCTGTTTGAGGCTTGTCTTTTGCACAGATAGACCTAAATAGGGGTTAAGTTGGTGAGGTCCGTGAAATGTCGCGGAGACAGTGGCGTTTTTTAGCTTTTAACCCTCGGTCGGGCCATAAAGGCTTGACGTGACGGGAAATAGCGGGAATCACCATTTCAGGAAAAGTAAGGTGGAATGGGCCTTTGGCGGATCGAAACTGCATGGAAAAGCATTTCCGGATGCACTGTCTTGAGGTTCCGCCTGTGGTGGCCGTGTTTAAACGGCAATTAAAGATCATTCCGTTAGGTGTTTGACGGTGATTCGCGGCCAGAGCCGGATGCCTTTCAAGGCGATCGGTTTTGCGGTGGAGCGGATGTTAGCGTCAGGGAAAGCGACGAGATAGATGGCAACCAAAGTCAAAGAAAACGAAGAAGCTGAAAACGAACGCGACAGCGCGACGGATGGGCCGCTTCTCGATCTTTCGGATGACGCGGTCAAAAAGATGATCAAGGCCGCGAAAAAACGCGGCTACGTCACTATGGATGAGCTGAACGAGGTGCTGCCGTCGGATCAGGTCGACCCTGACCGCATCGAAGATATCATGGCAATGCTCAGTGAAATGGGCATCAACGTCGTTGAAGACGAGGACGCCGAAGAGGCGCCCGCAGAAGCCGAAGATGCCGACGCCGAGGCAGAAGAGTCCGAGGGTGGCGAACTTGCGCCTTCCAGCGGCACCGCGCTTGCGACTGCCAAGAAGAAGGAGCCGACGGATCGCACCGATGACCCGGTGCGGATGTATCTGCGCGAGATGGGTTCCGTTGAGCTTTTGTCGCGCGAGGGCGAAATCGCGATTGCCAAGCGCATTGAGGCTGGCCGCGAGACCATGATCTCTGGCCTGTGCGAAAGTCCTTTGACGTTCCAGGCGCTGATCATCTGGCGCGATGAATTGAATGAGGGTACGACGCTTCTGCGCGAGATCATTGATCTCGAAACCACCTATTCTGGCCCGGAAGCCAAGGCTGCTCCTCAGTTCCAGAGCCCGGAGAAGATCGAAGCGGACCGCAAGGCTGCTGAAGAGAAAGAAAAAGTCCGTCGTCTGCGCAATCCCGGTGGCGATGATGATGTGACGAATGTCGGCGGCGAAGGCCTTCCACACGAAGAGGAAGAAGAGGATGACGACGAGTCCAATCTTTCTCTTGCTGCGATGGAAGCCGAACTGCGCCCGCAGGTCATGGAAACGCTGGATACGATTGCCGACACCTACAAGAAGCTGCGCAAGCTTCAGGACCAGCAGGTCGAGGCGCGCCTGGCGTGCACCGGCACGCTGTCCACTGGCCAGGAGCGTCGTTACAAGGAACTGAAAGACCAGTTGATCACAGCGGTTAAGTCGCTGTCTCTGAACCAGAACCGCGTCGATAGCCTTGTCGAGCAGCTTTACGACATTTCCAAACGCCTTATGCAAAACGAAGGTCGTCTTCTGCGCCTTGCCGAATCCTACGGCGTGAAGCGTGATGGCTTTCTGGAGCAGTATCACGGTGCGGAACTGGATCCGAACTGGATGAAGTCGATCGCCAATCTGGCTGCCAAGGGCTGGAAGGAATTCGCACGCGAAGAAAACAACACGATCCGCGACATCCGTCTGGAAATCCAGAACCTCGCTCAGGAAACCGGCATTTCCATTGCCGAATTCCGCCGCATCGTTTCCATGGTCCAGAAGGGCGAGCGCGAAGCGCGGATCGCCAAGAAGGAGATGGTCGAGGCCAACCTGCGTCTGGTGATTTCGATTGCGAAGAAATACACCAACCGTGGTTTGCAATTCCTCGATCTCATTCAGGAAGGCAACATCGGTCTGATGAAGGCCGTGGACAAATTCGAGTACCGTCGTGGTTACAAGTTCTCGACCTATGCGACATGGTGGATCAGACAGGCCATCACCCGTTCGATCGCCGACCAGGCCCGCACGATCCGTATTCCGGTGCACATGATCGAGACGATCAATAAGATCGTTCGTACATCGCGCCAGATGCTGCATGAAATCGGTCGCGAACCGACGCCGGAAGAACTGGCTGAGAAGCTTGCGATGCCGCTTGAAAAAGTGCGTAAGGTATTGAAAATCGCCAAGGAGCCGATTTCGCTCGAAACGCCTGTCGGTGACGAGGAAGATTCGCATCTGGGCGACTTCATCGAGGACAAGAATGCCCTTCTGCCAATCGATGCCGCCATCCAGGCCAACCTGCGCGAAACCACAACGCGGGTGCTGGCCTCGCTGACGCCACGCGAAGAACGCGTCCTGCGCATGCGCTTTGGCATCGGCATGAACACGGACCACACACTGGAAGAGGTCGGACAGCAGTTCTCGGTCACGCGCGAACGTATTCGTCAGATTGAGGCCAAGGCCCTGCGTAAGCTCAAGCACCCGAGCCGTTCGCGCAAACTGCGCTCGTTCCTCGATAGTTGAGTTTTTGTTAGTGGAAGACATTAAGCCCGGTCAGTTTTCTGGCCGGGTTTTTCTTTTTGGGGATGATGCTGGCCTCCAAAACGATTATCTCTGAGGCGGTCAACGGGCGTATCGACTGGATGGAAAAGACGGGCAAGAACAAATGGCGGCAGGAGAGCTGGACAATTCCGGTTTCACTCATGCTGCATGTTCTGCTTGGCGCCACCTATCTCTTATCCTCTGGATATTCTCCGGCACCGGCGGAGCCCGAAACCGTCAGCGTGGAGATGGTCGAGCCACCCAAGCCTGAGCCGCCCCCAAAGCCGGAAGAAAAAAAAGCCGAAGAGCCTCCTCCGCCTGCGCAAGAAAAGCCGAAAGAGCCACCACCGGTACCCGCGCCTGAACCTGAGCCGCCGCCATCTGTCATGTCTGGCGTGCCTGTCCGTCCTAGCCCGACGCAGATGGATGAGCGCGACGAGCAGGGCGAAGAGGAGGCAGGCGGCCAAGACCAGAAGGCACCCGAAAAACAGGCGGAGACACAGCCTACAACGCCCGCGTCTGCTGAACCTGTTGAGACGAACGAGCGGCCGGAAGCTCCTGATGCACAGACTAACGCCGAGCAAAGTGAGATACTCTCTGGGGATGCGCCCAAACAGCCCGATCCGGCTGCTGTTGTATCACAGGTTCCCAAACCCGAGCCAAAGCCTGCACAGGAGCAATCTGCGACAGCAAAGCCGGATGGTGAAGGGGATCCCAACCTTAAGCCTGCCAAGAAGATATTGGCCGGCGCAAAACGCCCTGGCCCGATGATGCGTCAAATTTTTGGAAATCTTCCGCCTCGTCAGCGGGTGAGGCAGCTTTGTTTCGCGGAAGTTGTTGCGCAGGTGACTGCGGCAAGACAGGGTCAACCGCCTGATGGTCAACAGGACGTAGAGCGAATGATCGTCGACAACGTCTTAAACGCCAAGGGCGCGTTCAATGTCGGTGCGCAGTGGTTCCCAATCAACTACCAATGCAAGGTGGATATCGAAAACTACGTTGTGACGGAATTTCGATATGACATTGGCGCCAGACTAACGCCTGAGGATGTCAAGCGATTGAAGCTGGTGGTCCAGTAGCTCTCGCTCAAGCAGGTCGCAGTAAATCCTATTCACTGCGACCCATTGACGGCAATTAAACGCAATATCCGTTAGGCGAGGACCTGCCTGCCAACCAGTTTGCCGATCGAGCCCATAAGCGAAACTTCGTCGTAAGGCTTTCGGATCACCGGCACATGCGCGAATTCGCTTGGGATCATGATTCCATCAGCATAACCCGTGGCGAACATGAAAGGGATCTCGCGGCGCAGCAACTCGTAGGCAACCGGTAGCGATGTATCGGTGCCGAGGTTGATGTCGAGAATGGCGACGTCTGGCGTCAAGCTCTTCAACTTATCCAGCGCCATGGCCGAAGACGTGGCGGTTTCGATATCGGTGATGCCGCGCGCTTCCAGCATATATTCGACATCCATGGCGATCAGCATTTGATCTTCAACGAGAAATACTCGCAATGGTTCCTCCGCGGCATAAGGTGTGTAAGGGTCCGAGGCGTTGCTCGATAGTTCCAGATTGATTTGTGGCTGGCCGGGCGTCGCGTGACGGGCAGGCAGCACGATTTCGGCTTCAATACCGTGCGGCTGATAGGTTACTTTGCTTTTCCCACCCAGATCATAGGGCACGCTTCGGCTGATGAGGGCAGATCCAAAGCCTGTCCTCGTTGGTGGTGTCACGGTTCCTTGCACCGTCTCGCGCCAGGAAATCACGCAGTCGCCTACATCGTTCAACTCCCAGGCAATGCGAAGCCGACCGCCAGCCTGGCCGAGCGCGCCGTACTTCGCAGCATTGGTTGCCAATTCGTGCAGAACAAGTGCCATGACCGAGAATGCACGGGAATCCAGCAGAACGCTTGGCCCTGTTGTCTCGATCTCGCTAGCTGGAGACCTGTGCGGTGATAGTTCAGCATCCAGCAGATCGCGCAACTGACCGCCGCCTTCGCCACGAACGACCTGATCATGCGCAAAGGATAGAGCCTGAATGCGGCCTTTCAGGGCAGAAACATATTCCTCCAGCGTGCGGCCTTCCTGAGTCGGGTTCCCGACCAGAGACTTGATGATGGCCAGAACGTTCTTGACGCGGTGGTTGAGCTCTTCGTTCAACATGCGCTGACGCACTTCCGCCTGCGCCCGTTCGCCGGCCATCAACTCGCTATGGCGGAAGGCCACCTCCACAAGCGCCACGCGCGCGGCCTCTGCGATCTGCCGGTCTTCTTCTGTCCATGGCTGAGACTGCTGGTGTACGGTTTCTTTCCACAGCGCAAAGCTCTTGCGCGGCGTCAGTCGATCACCCAGAGGGCCAGTCTCATAGGATTTGTCGGGATTGCCGCCCCAGTTCAAAGTCTGAACAAGTTCCTTACGAAAGAACATCAGGTAATCGTTTTTAACCTGAGACAAGGGTACCGCCAGCATGCCGGCGATTTCGCCGCCCAGATATTCCGCTTCAGGCAGCTGGTTTGACAGTGCATGCGTCGCCCATACGCGCCCCTCGGAAACGGAACTGGCCAGACGACCGAGCTGGGGAGCAAGCGCTGGCGGTGGAACCGTGCCGAACGTATACCAGCGTTCGTTCATCCACACGCCAACGCCGTCGCAGGGCATCAACCTGCTGAAATCCGGCAGGTTCTCAACCAGAAGCTCTTCTATATTGTTGTGGTGTGCAGCCAGCCTGAGAAATTTGTCGAGCGATGCATGGGCGTCATGCGCAGTCGCCAGCTTTTTCTTCTGTTTCAAAGCCTGTAGGTGCAGCGAGAAGAACTCTCCGAACATCTCTGCGGCAATGCGAATAGGCATGGGTAGTATGCGCGGCGAATAATGATGGCAGGCGATCAGCCCCCACAATTCGCCGTCATTGATAATGGAAATCGACATGGATGCCGACACACCCATATTGCGCAGATATTCGCAATGGATGGGCGAAACGCTGCGCAGGTGTGAGTAAGACAAATCCAGCGGTTCTCCAGAATGGTCGAGCGTCGGTTCAACCGCCACCCGTTCACCGCGTGAATCCGAGATGATCCGCAACGTGTTTTTCAGGTAGAGCGCACGTGCTTGCTTTGGAATATCGCTGGCCGGGAAATACTGGCCAAGAAAGCTCTCAAGATCGGATTGTTTGGCCTCTGAAATAACTTTTCCCGCGCCATCCTGTTCGAAGCGGTAGACCATAACGCGGTCGTAACCCAGCATCGCCTTTATCAATCGTGTGGTGCGGGAAATCAGGCTCTCGACGCTATCCGCTTCGCGGATGCGGTCGATCATCAGTTGGGCAGTGTGCAGCGGCTGCGCCTCATTGCTGGCAGGTTCCAGTTCAACGATGGTCACAGCCTTATAGCGATGAATGGCAATATCAAAAGACCTGCCGCAGGCAAGCTTGACATTTGGCAACATGGCCGGGCGGCTGCTGTTGGCGGTAACCGTGAGTGCGTTTCTCAGGTCATGAACGACATCGCTACCCAAAAACTCTTCAATCGGCTTGCCGATCATCTGACCAGTAAAGCCAAACATATCATGACAATTGACCGAGTGACGGGTGATGGTGCGCATGGCACTGTCGCAAGCGATCAGACAACCATGCGGTTGGATAGATCCCGGTATGTGAATAGGCTCTATGTCGCAGTTGGTAAGATCAACCTGCTGGACTTGCGACGTCATGAAGTGGTCTTTCGGTAGCGAGATAGAATAGGGCACTTATTGTCGGTATTCTGCAACAAATGTGATGTCGTTAAGGACTTTGTCTCACAAAATATAGTCGAAATTTGGCAGGCGAAAGAGTATTTTCGTAAACCGGTATATTCGTCCATTGAAAACGCGTTTCCTTCCGTGCAGATCTCCCCAGCCGTCGGCTCGCGTGGATGCACGTCACATTTAGGCCTGAAAAATCAGAACGATTTGCTAGCCGTTTCGTTCCAATTTGAAAGCGAAAAGACCTTTGTCTCAGAAAATTCTCTCGATCTCCTCACGCGGCCAGGGTCTCTATGAGTTCACCCGCAACGCGGCAGCTTTCGTCAAAGCCGATGGGATGCAGGAGGGGCTCCTGACACTTTTTGTGCGCCACACCTCTTGCTCCCTTCTGATCCAGGAAAATGCCGATCCCGATGTAAAGCACGATTTGTTGCAATTCTTTGCGCGGATAGTGCCGCCCACCAACGATCCTTCCATGGCGTGGGTCTCGCACACGATGGAAGGGCCGGACGATATGCCGGCACACATCAAGTCGGCACTGACGCAGGTTTCTCTGGGCATTCCGGTGGCCGACGGAAAGCTGCTACTGGGCACATGGCAAGGCATTTATCTCTTTGAACATCGTAACCAACCGCATGTGCGCCAGATCGTCATGCACCTTTCCGGTTAATGCAGCCGCTTGCGTTTTGAGCCATGAACGGATGCTGAATGGGCGGTTCTGAAACCGTTCACACGCAGCCGACTAATGTCATATCGGTCGATCGGGTCACCTCGCATCCCGGCGAAGATTTAGAAACGGAGTAAGACAATGATCAGCACATTCGCAAAAGCAGGCGTTGCGGTCCTTATCGCCATCAGCAGCCTTTCCGCAACGGCATCCACCGCATCTGCACAGGATGTTCGTTACGGTCTTTATGTTCAGGATGGCCAGCGTCACGGCGGTCATGGCTGGGGTCGTCCGGATCGTGGCCGTGATCGTTGCGCTCCTTGGTTGGCCGAAGAAAAGGCAAGCCGCATGGGCCTGCGCCGTGCCACTGTGGTTGACGTGTCTCCACGCCGCGTCGTGGTCGCCGGTTTCGACCGCCGGGGCCGTGATCGCGTCGTCTTCGCCAATGTTCGGGGCTGCCCGGTCATTCGCCGCTGAACGACACACCTAGACCGTAGCGACACACCTAGACCGTCTCGACATTCAAATCCCCTCGTCACGAAAAATGGCGAGGGGATTTTGCTATGCGAATGATTTCGAAACGAGGCGCAGCTTGCGCCTCGTTTTGGATTACTGGTCCAGAGAAAATGTCACGTTCACGGTGACCTTGTAGGTGTTTTCGCCTGCTGCGACCGGAACGCTGTCGGATTTCTCCATAGCGGCTGCGCGCATCATGGTCTGAGGCATCGGCATTGGGCGTTGTGCGTTTTCGGTCATCTCCAACACCCGGCCGAGTTTGACACCCGCCGCTTCGGCAAGTGTTTTCGCCTTCGCCACAGCATCCGCCACGGCGGCTTTGCGGGCTTCTGTCACCGTCGTTTCAGGCTTGTCGTTGGTAAAGGTGATATCTCCGCCCTGATTGATCCCAAGCGTGACGGAACGATCCAGAATTTCGCCGAGCTTGGAGATGTCCCTGACACGCACTGTCAGGCCGTTGTTGACCTGATAACCAGTGATTTCAGGAGCGACATAGACGCCGTCCTTCGGCTCGAACTGTTTGTAGAGGGGCTGGACCGAGAAGTTGGATGTTTGCAAATCTCTTTCGGCGATACCGGCGGATTTCAAGGCCGCCTGAACCTCTTGCATGGCGGAACTGTTGTCCTTGAGGGCCGCTGCTGCCGTCTCCGCCTGCTTCACGACGCTGAAAGACAGGATCGCCATATCAGGTGCTACCGCCGCGTCGCCTTCACCTGACACACTGATCACAGGTTCCCGCTTGGTATTGTCCTGCGCAGACGCAGCCATGGGCACGGCGACAAGAGCCGTAAATGCTGATAGCACCAACGAACAAGATAGTTTCGATGTCATTGAGGTTCCTCTTTTTTAGCGTCTCTGACTGTCGATGTCGCAGGAGATTATGGGTCTAATACGGCACAGATGACACACGCGTTAAGACAACGGCTTGTCGCGTCCAAAAAATTGCGTTAAAGCCAACTCCGCGCGAGGTTGAACCATTGCAACCACGCGCTCCGAGGCGGCTAACGCTATCGGAAGGGCCTGTAGCTCAATGGTTAGAGCCGGCGGCTCATAACCGCTTGGTTGGGAGTTCGAGTCTCTCCGGGCCCACCATTATACGCAAGTATCTGATTTCAAACGAAAATTTTAAGCCGATTTTTCCAACGTACACGGCGAAATACACCGCTACGTACACATTTCAAGCCAGATCGAGAGGCTTGAATTGTATTTATGGAAACGCGAAAACGGATTCACATATCAGCAACGGATTCCCGTTAGCGTCGAATTTCAATTTGGAAAATCGCCAATCCGTGTGAATTTGGGGCCACTTCCTGCCGCTGCGGCACGAAAAAGAGCAATTATTCTTTCGGGTGCGGCCATGAGAATGATGGACGATCCGACCATGACCAGAGAAACCCTTGCTCATAGCCTCAAAGCGTTAAATGCCGAGCTTCAGGAACTGCATCGCCGCCATTTTCCTCTTGGCTTGAGAGTCACAAGCAGAATTCAGCAGGCCGAAGAATTCGAAGCTGAAGGCGATTTTGAAGCTGCCAAAGTGTACCGGCGCGAAGCAAAGGAACTGGCAGCGCAAAAGGCTTCTCTGAAAGATTTTAAGCAAAGACTCCAGACGATAGCGGACGCCCTTTCAAGGGATTCCGTGGCATGGGAGGCTGAGCGTGACACGTTTCAATCTGTAGTCCGCACGCTCGGTTCCTTGGGGGGGGCAGGTTCAATCTCCTCAAATTCAACCTATTCAGCAGCACCAGCCTCAACCTCTCGAATATCAGGATGAGAGAACGGTTACTTCATCAACTAAACTAAGCGTCGCAGGTCGCATAATCCTTGATGCTCGAAAAGACGCGTTGGATAAGGGGAACAACGACGGAGTGCGCTATGAGGAGCGGCTTGAAAACACGTTCGCGGCATTCCTTGATGTGGTAGGGGATCATCCTCTCAGCTATTATCTGCCTATACATTTGCAGGACTTTGCAACAGTCTTGGCAAAAGTTCCTACAAATCGCACGAAGTATACAATTTTTGCCAATATGAATCTTAAGCAGATGGGCGAGAAAAATGACAAGTTGCCTGACGAAAAGCGGATTAAACGCCTGTCACAGACGACAGTTAAAGAGCATGTGACCCAAGTAAAGCTTATTTGGGAGAAGGCGACTGCTGGTGTCTCAGGAATTCGCGACATCCGGTCGTTCAGCGTGACAATGCCTGTAGCTGCAGTCCCTGCCATTGATCGGGAAGGTTTGCCTCCGACATCCTTGAATACATGGCTGGCAGACAGCGTCAGTCCTAAGATCATGCGAAAGCCGCACAAAGCTTGGTTGCCTCTTGTTGGTTTTTTGACAGGGATGCGGCTTTCCGAAATCGTCTACCTGCAATCCTCTGATATTGTGACCATTGAAGGGAACGAGGTTTTCGATCTACGTCGTCCTTTGATTATCGATGGCAAAGAGATTGCAAGGCCCCTCAAGACGAAGACGGCTGTGCGCGTTGTTGCTATCCATCCGTTGCTTCGTGATTGCGGTTTCATAGATTTTGCAAAGAAACAGCGTGGCTTGGGTGGGTTTGTTTTCCCTCATTACCATACAGCAAAAGACCCTGCGGACGCTGCCCAGAAGCAAATGGGAAACTGGATGATTGCACTCGGAATTCATGAAACTCAACGTCAAGTATACCATTCGCTGAGGCATAACGCAAAATCATGGTTCCGCATTAACGTCGGCGATAGCCTCGCAGACAAGCAATGTGGTCACGCAGCATCTTCCGTTGGGGCAAGGTACGGCTTTAAGGTACTGGAACCGGAGGAGGTTCAAAAAATAATGTCGATTCCGGTTCCGCGTGGTGTAGATTTCTCACCCTTCATCGAATGGCGGCGTCAGGCTAAATAACAACTATTCCAGCCTCTCAAGCTCCACCAGTGCAATATATCCAGCGAATTCACCGGCCTCTGAAAGTTCGTCGGCATCATTGATGGCGAACTCGTCGCGTGACCGATAGGTGCTAAAATACCACCGGTGATCACCATCAACAAAGTTACGCCGGTCGTACTCTGACACGTCTAAATAGTCGTACTCGGATGCGCCGATCTCACCGATCTTCTCGACGGCTGCTTGAACCGTTTCTGCGGAAACCCAAACGTTTCCGCTGTTCTGGCAAATAAGATGAATCATAGTTTTTCCTCTGCTTCCGCTTGCATTTAGATAACGGCACGCGACCGACAATCGATTGCGCTGGATATGAGCCGCATCACTGCGTTTGCAGAGAAAGTATCAGTCCATGGCTCTGCTGACCGATACGACATATTTAGGAACCGATCAGAGTAGGTCAAGCCATCAGCCTGTCGAACGCGCGAATACCGTCCCGCTGGATTTCCTTTCTCAATTCCGCAGCCGCTCCGGGCAAGCGAGATTTGCGGATCAACTTCTTTTGCGCGCTTCCGTGAGCCTGAATGTAAATCGCTGCGATGTAGCAGATCAGGCCGCCTTTTTCATGGTGATGGTGGACCTCTTCGATGATGACGTTAACCGTCAAGCCGCGAATTCTGGTGATCGTCTGGCGCATTGAAATCTCCACTTTCTGGTTGATTTTATTGAGAAATGTATAGCAGAAAACGGGATTCTTGAGAATCCTTTGGTCGGGAATGATGTCGCGGATGGGGTAGCGTTCGTTAATCAGATCGCTCGGATTTTATCCATTTTGGAAAGGGAACATTCGCCACGATAACGGCGGCAGGCAGGGGTTGACTGTCAGCGCGGCGGCATAGGCTCTTCTTCCGCCTTGGCCAGAATGGGCATGGCGGTGCCCGCAGGGCATAAGAGCCGCCGCGCTGGCAGTCACTGAGCGAGAAGGTTCCGCGACTATTTTTTCCCCGGTCCGCCTGCGGAGCGGATCGAGACACGCGGCTCGATCCGAAGGAAAAGGAAAAATCGTCGTGGAATAGAACGAGGCTACCCCTGCCGATTTTTTGACGATCTGGCCCTATTTCTCGCTCTGAGATGCGCCGAATTGCGAGGTGGCAGAATTATTTTCACTGGCACTTGTGGAAATATCATTTCCTTCTATGTGGTCTAAGGATGCGGAAACAATAATTTCTATCCAAATCGTACTTTCGCGAATATTGGGGAATATGATTCTATTTTAGTCCAATAGAGCAAGTTGCACTTTGCATTTTGCTTTTTTGAGCGAAAAATTCGTCCGATTACATCTTGCGCCTTCCCCGCAAGTGAGCCATCTTGGTTTCAGGACAGCCGAACACCTTGGATTTTGTCACCCTATAGGGGATTGGAATTTAAGTTTTCGGGCTTTTATTCGGCTGGGTTGATCGGCTGTCCTGCTCGCTCCAGTCCACATGGCGCGCGGATTTGAACGAACTGACTTCTACCGCCGAAGAGGTGGCTCTGAAGGCATGCGGCCCTGAATAGGTCGTACTTTACCGCCGAATAGGCGGCTCTTCTTTCCCTACAAACGTAGGGATGTCCCGCTTCTGTCATCGGCAGTGGCCTTTCTCTGCAAACGCAGAGTCAGGGAGCGCATTCGTGCGCTCCCACTCCCAACCAGCATCATAATTTTGGCTTCCGTTCCAACGGAGGGGCGAAGCTATGCCAACAACTTGAAAGGAACGACATGGACCATAATCTCCAAGGTTTTGGATATTCGGGAGATCGACATGCAAGGAAATGAACTCGACATCCGCTTGAACGACCTGAAAAAGACAGGCGAACGCCTCAATGCCGAATGCGGGCAATGCCTTGATCGAGCGGGCTTGCTGATCTCGGTAGCAAAATCTTTCGGAACCGATCAACTCAATGCCGCCAAGGTAGGATGGGCGGGGCCGCGCTTTGACATTGGAGATGTGTTCAAGGGGATCAATGACGAACTTGCCAATGCGCGGCGGTTCAAAAACGCGTTGGAGGAGTGCACCGCCGAACTGCGTGACCTTCACAAGGTGAAGAGGTCGTCCCGATGAACTACTTCGGTTCCTCTAAAGCTGGGCAGTGGTTGGCTGGCCAATTACCGCGCATAGATCGCGTACTTGCCATTGTCGAGTACGACCAAAAATCAACTGCCCACATCATTGATTGCGGCGACGAAGATCAGTTTATTCAATGGGTTTCGGAAACCCACGATGATGACGAGATCATGCGGTCACACGATGATAACTGGAATTGGACAGAGACCGAGGAAGAGCATTTGAACCGGATCGGATGTCGCGTCACCTTTTGCGCTATTGCTAATTTGGTCGGTTGACGCCGATTGTTTTTCCCCTGACCATTAAAAAGACGCCTTCACAGGGCTGGAACCCTCCGGCGTCTTCTTAAACACTGTTTGAAAAAGATGAACGATTTCATGTTTGTTGTAAAGCTCCCATTGACAATTAAGTGAGCGCCGGGCTGGCAAATAGCCCAGCCGAACAACAGCAGCCAGACGATTTTCCAAAAAGTAATGTTGACATTATTTCGAAGCCGCCAGTTGGCGGAATTGCGACACGCGCTCTTGCTGCTGCCGCGAAGACGGCACGCGGTTCGAAAACCCATAATGCAGTTTTAAAAGGCAATTGCGGATGGTCGATTGATCCAGCCAGGTGGGCCAAACGCGCGACTGCCTCGAAAGTGCTCGCAGCTCAGAACGACCGTATCGCGCAAGCACTCCAGGATGCTGGCGAGGAAGTGATCCTCAGCGGCGGCATAACATGTATTTCTGCCGTGACGAATATTGTTGAGAACCATCGGAGGTACCGCGCCGTGCGGTTTCTTCCGCTCGTCGCCGCTCGCGACAGGAGGCCGCTGGTGAACGGCCTAAAGTTGTTCATGATAGAAAATCGTAACGCCCATTATTTTCGTTATGCTGTGATGACCTGCAATGAACTTATCCCCGCGTTCAAAGACCTGCGAGGACCTATTCAGCGATTGTCACGGAAAATTTCAAAATGGGCAGACGAAGTCTGCAAGGAGCAAGGGATCAAGGTGCTGTTTCGCGGCATTGAATTCACGCGTTCAACTGCTGCCGAGAGAGATGATGAGGCCAAAAAGCAGGGGCGGCAATCTGACCTTTCAGAGCGGTATGGGGGTGAGACAGTCCTGTATCATCTCCACGCGAACGTCTTGTATTGGCCGACGCGGGTGATTGAGGATTGGACGGATTTCCTGCGTGGTACGCATAAATTCATCGGCGCGGAGTGGAAAGATAATGGCACGATTGAGAAGGTGGAAGAGATCGTCAAATACTGTTCCAAGCCCGCTGACACAGAAAAGGCATCGGGAGAAGAACTTGTATGGCTCTACCGGCAAACGGAGAGGTTGAAAATCTGCCAGCCACTCGGCGACTTTATGAAGTGGATGAGAGGCCTTAAGGCCCGGCGCGAGAAGATCGTCCGCGTCCGCCGTGAGGGCGGCGATAGCGAATTGATGCGCGTCAAAAAAGGCAGGCGCGGTAGTCAGGTGGAAGATGACGAGGATCAAGACGAAGAAATTGCGGCTGACAAAGATGAGGATGAACGCAGCGATGCGTCCACGTCAGCGAGTTTAGACCTGAAGGAAACGCCTCCGCAGGGCCTTAATGGTGGACCTGTCAAAAACATCGTAATCGGCCTGACGCTCCCACAGTGGCGACACTCGCCATGGGCAGAGCCGATGATCATGGTGCAAAATTACGATGCGCGAACGCTGTCCGAAGAGGACGGGTATCACATTTGCGAGTGGCAGCGAGAGGCGCGGGAATGGTGGAATGCCGCCAATGCGCCATCACCTGAAGAAGCGCTGGAAGTCGCCCGCGTGGCTCTGGAAGCCGTACAGTCCGGCGCAGATATGACTTCCGTCGATATATGGGAAGCGGCGAAAGCCGCTTGCTATATAGTTCACACATGTAGCTCAACTGTCTCGCGGCTCAATTCAATACCGTACCAAGAACCTCACGAAACGATTTTCGAGGATCAGATACCTGATCCAGAAATATTAATCCGCTCGATTTTGGATGCACCAAATGCCCGAGAACGGATTGAGAAGATCGCCACGGACGCAACCGTACTCCAGCAACAGAGCCGAAAGGCCGCTGAGGACCGGCTGACGACGCTACCAGCGGGTAGCTATGAGGTCGGCAAGGAATTCATTGACCGTGAATTTCCTTTGTCGACGGCATCGCCAGCACAATTGCTGAGGAGCGCCATGGCATCCGACGTGGCTCGATTGCCAGTCGCCGGTACGTCCTGTGAGGACGAAAATGACGCCATCTGGGCTGACCTTTTCGGGGTGTCCGAAACCGATTGGCTCGCGGCAGCATGATGGCATCCCCGGCCATAAAGGGGGTAGTCGGCAGACCCTCAACGGCGTTGTCTCCATGACGTGGTCCGGCTGAAGGCCTCCTCGAAGAGCCGATGGTTGCTTGCAATCAGTAGTCGGTCACTACTGATTTGATTCCGTTCCCAAACACGCTTTGCGCCCATGGTTTTTGCTCTCATGATTAAAGGAGTAATTTCCTACTTTTTTGAGCAAAGCGATGAAACAAAACAAAGATATCTCGCGAAGAATTGCGACCGTTGTTGACTTGGATGTGAGCCGGATGGCCGTCTTATCTGCATTACATGATGCGGTGCGCTCCGGTGATCCTGAGTTGGCGAGAAACTGGACAAAACCTTCTGACGCTGGATGGCGCGATCTGCGTACGAATCCCCAGTACGGGCCGGTCGCGCAATGGCTCTGGGATATGGAAGGCCGCTCATGTGAATTCAAGTACGAACTTGTAGCAGACCTCAACGGAGATTGGTTGCAGCTGGAAAAGCTGCTGACCAAAGAGTTGAGCAGCCGTAAGGTGCGATGAATGCATGGGATACCAATTTATCCATCTCGAATCTTACGCACGCAAAGCCGACGCTAAGGGGCGTTCAACCGACTTTGTCTTTGCTGAGGCCGGTCGCAAACCGGAAGCCTGCGTCCATGTCGAAAATCCCGCACCGCCCGTGGTGGTGTACGGGGTCGATGTCGGGGCCGCGCAGGAAATCCATGACAGTGCCGCAGCCGTGGCCACTATTGCCGTAAAAGGCGGTCACGTTCGCAAGGTAGCTCGCGACAAAAAAACTCTCCATACAGTTGTCGCTTCCTTCCCGGCGACCATGGCCGAAATTCGTGCTGATCCCGCGAAACTAAAAGAAGCGGAGGAATGGGAAAGGCGAACAGTTGCTTGGCTTCGTTCTCAATATGGGGATCACCTTAAATCCGTCATCAGGCATGAAGATGAGGAATACTTTCACATTCATGCATATGTCGTACCGACCGGGGAACCGGGGATGTCGGCGCTTAAATATCATCCGGGCGTCACTGCAAAGCGTGACGCCATGGACGTCGGCAAGGATGACGAAGACAAAAAAGCCCTCTCAAAGAGGGCTGACGCCGCCTACAAGGCCGCCATGAGGCAATGGCAGGACAGCTATCATGAAGCGGTTGCAATTCCTTGTGGGTTGACACGCCTCGGTCCTCAGCGCCGCCGTCTGACACGGGGCGAGTGGCAGCGCGAACAAGTACAGGCAACAGCTCTGCAACAGGTCGTCCAGCGAGCACGTAAAGTTAAGGCGGATGGCGAGACGTACATAAGTCATACCAAAGCGGAAGCGGCCAAGATCGCTGCCGACGCTGCAAGAGAGACGGATGCGGCACGGAAGGCAACCGCCGCCGCGATGGCTGCGCAGGATCGCGTTCGGCAGGAACAGGAACAGGCAAAAGCGATACTGGCGGATGCCGAACGATATTCCGGTTGGGCCGGTCGCCTACGTGCCATCTGGGACCGTCTACGAACGTCGTCAGTTGTCGAGAAGGTTCGCGCAGAGTTTTTCAGTGAAGTTGACCGTTGGCGGGTTGCCGCACAGGAAGCCGAGCGACGGCAACTGGAAGCCGAACATCAGCGTCACGAAGCCGAGCGGAAAGTCCGCGAAGCACAAGATGTGGCCTTCAAAGCTGGTATCGAACGTGACCGTCTGCGCTCAATGCTTTCGCCTGTTGCCGATCATTCCGAGCCGGAACTGTCACCAGCGCCGAAGCAGATTTTGAAACCCAATTTTAAGAAGAAAGACCGGTCGTAACGCCCGCTGCCATCTCTGGCAGCGGATCGATTATCGTGGCTTACTGCACGAGCGATAGGCCACCATCAATATGTCGCAAGAACGCTTTTTCCGCTTCTCTCCGCGCTTCTGTTTCCGTAGGTGCGTGCCACTGGCCGATTGTGATGTCGTCCACGCTACTGTCGGAGGGATGCACCTTGTCGATCACGTATCCGTACCTGCCTTCCCACCATTGCCGCACCTCAAGGATGTATCCCAAATCCTCCGACACAGTTATTTCGCAAAACGTCTCATTCCAATCGAACTTTATACCGCGATCATTACTAAGCATGAGCGTCTCCTGTTGTTGATGATGCGGAGACAATCATAGAATAAATTTCTCGTCAACTGGTATTTTAAATCGATAAATCGGACTTATGTCAACATAATTGGAATTTTATTCGAATCCTTTTGTTGAAAATTACTTTTCCGAGAACTCCTTCACTTTGGCTCTGGAATTCCTTTGTCGCCATCATTCTTCCGCGATAATTCCTTGTCACGTTTTGCCTGTTCGGCTTCTCGCCTTTTCTGCTCATCCCACAAAACTGAGCGGCTTTGGAAATTTCTCACGATGTCGGCGCTCAATTCCGCACGGCAGTGCAAAAGATTGAGCGGATTGATCGCATAGATTTCATCCAGATATTTGTGTGTCTCGGACGGGGATAGAAGCTTGAGCCCTTCCAGCGCATCCGACTGATAGCGCTGCTCGGAAAGGTCGTTCATGATCTCACCAAGAAATGGACGATAGCTCCAATCTTTGTATCTGGTTGGGAAAAGCTCGCGCTCTGGATCAGCCATCCACTCCGACTTTAGCTCGGCCTTGCGGCTCATCTGGATACCGCGTTCGGCGGTCATCCGCGTCCATTGCTTGTAGCTGTAGCCGTCGCAATGGTCATCATGGCCGGAGCGTGGTGCATAGTCGCTCGCAGGGTCAGGCGTCCACCCTGTCGGCTCTGGATCGGGCTGGTATGTGTGGGAGCGCATGAATGCCGCCAGAAAAGATTCCTGCATAGCGAGCACGGCCAGCAGGAAAAGCAGGAGCATCCGCTGGCGGCGTTTTCGAGCCGCATCGATCTGGCGGCGCAAGCGTTCGATGCGGCGGCGATATTCGGCCTCGCGCTGCCGTCTCTCACGTCGGCGGCGTTCTTCCCGCTTTTTGATTTTCTCTTTTTGCGCGGGGGTAAACGGCTGGTGCTGCATTGTAAATCTCCTTGAGATTCATCGTCTCAAGGAAATTTGTGGGCGGCAAGAAATCACATCGTAAATTCATCTGTATCATCTGGCCCAGAGGGATCGTCTTCACAGCGCAAACGGATTTTTGCGTCCCGATTGCCATTCAAAATCCCGGTGGCGAAACCAACCTCCATCGTGATCAGAGCTGGAAAAATCCAGTTCCAGTCGGACCCACGTTCGGAATCAGAGCAGAAATCGAAAGATTAACCCCAATTTTAGCGTTTTGCTCAAAATCCAAGCGTCATAAAATTCCAATAATCGGATAGTTTGTCGCAAGCAAAAGCAAAACTGTTATTTCTGATACGACAGCATTACGCTTTTAAATCGTTTCAAACATTTTAACATTTGCGGATTTTCGGGTTCAACATGTTTCCAAAATTGAAGTCGCCCGGCGAGTTGAGCGATATAGTTTGGCTCAAATGCTCTATTCTTCGCCATATGATTGGACAGGCCGGAAGACCAAACGAAGTATACGTCTTTCATAACTTCACGGCGATATTGTCTTGGAATACGGACCACGCCAGACGTTATATCTAGCCCCGTAACAATTTTCTTTTCGCCAGCGAAAACATGCCTGATCTTTTCCCGATTGATGACAAACCCTTCATCTTCGACGATTTTGTGAACAATCCACTTCAATTCGTCGGTTATTTTGTTTCCTGAGATAGTTATGTCGTCGGCATATCGCGTGTATCGCAATTTTCTTTTTCTGCAAATTGCGCGCAATCTCATATCGAGCCTATTACATATTATGTTGCTAAGTGTGGGACTCGTCGCGGCTCCTTGGGGTAATTCATCATCAACTGTGCATATTGTACTTAGAAAAAACGCGACATGCTTTGGGTAGTTCAAAGAAACGAAAGCGCCCATTACGCGCCTGAAGCCAATCGAAGGAAAAAAGTCTTTCAGGTCAATTTTGTAAAGCTCCTCCCTACCACAATGAATTCGCGCATTATCAACTATCGAATGCCTCTCACGAAATCCCATTGCGGGCTGAGCCAGTTGCACAGCCGATAGTATATTGGAATTTATCCATCTTTGGCATTCTAAAAGGGTAGGAAGAGGCGCGCGTATGGTACGGTAGCCCCCTGATCTCTTTTTCAGACTGAATTCGCGATAAAAACTTTTTTGACCGAATAGCATTCTCATCAAATGCGCGACGTCAATACCGAGCAAGAGCGCTAGTTGTTCGTGCTCGAAAATAGGCGGCACGCCTTTTTCAAGGCTTTTTTTTACGTGGAAAAGGTAGATTGCCTTGAGATCATCTCGGACCCCGATATCGGAAAGATACGCTTTCCATCTGGAAAGGTGCTCGCGCTGGTAAGGAATGGTTGCCATTACGTAATCATTTCGATGCAAGGCATCGCTGCGGCAGGAGTGACGCAGAACTCGGATTTTCTAAGAAAATTCGAGTTTCTGCGACAATCGTGCCGATGCGCTCGGAGAGCGCATTTCGACTACTCGACTTTTTAGAACACTCTAAAAATCGAGTAGTCGATAGGCTATCGCGAACCTCAACCGCAGAAGCGAATCCACTTCTTTGCGCTAATGACAACCATTCCTTAGGCAGCCCTATCATTTTGATCCCTTGCTTGCATCAAAAAAAGACCGAGGAATTTTTGATAATCGCGGAACATACGGGCTGAATGCGGAAATTTGGTTCCCCCTATATTCATCTGGGATGGACCTCCACGATTTATCCCCGTTGAACGCAAAGAGTCGCTGATTTGCGTTGACCCACTCTCTTCCGTTTTCAGTTAAAGCGATGATGCCCTCTCTTTGGCTTAGAAGTTCTAGCTGGCTCAACCGCCGGAAAGATTCGACAGCATCTTTTATCGAGACGCCCAAGGTCGATGTAATGCTTCCTATTGAAAGTCCTTCAAATTTCGAGAGGCATTCTCGCAACAGCATCAGATCGACTGGAGTGAGACGTAAATTACTCAAAATCCTGCTCTCCTAAATATGGGTGACCGTTCTTCCAATTTTGCATCTTGAGGCCACCAGAGGATCGGAAAATTCGAGTTTGGAGCGTTGGCGTGTCTTATGCAAAAAGCGCTTCGGCACCCCCATACCCCAGACTTGGTAGTTGATTGCCATCAATGCTCGCAGCCAGTTCTTCTTCGAGACGCTTCATATGGCTAATATTGTCGGTCAACTGTTCACCAGAAAAGTGTCCACTCAATCCCTTGGGCAGACTGTAAACGCAAGTTAAGTTAGTGTACGAGTTTTTTATATTAATCAGCGCTTCATTGATGCCGAAAAGTAAATTAATTCTACCATCAAGATTTATTCCTGATCCTGCTCCGGCTTTCATTACATAGTTCATTCTCGACAAAACAGTGCTGCCAGTTCCTGTAAAATCGTCAATCAATATGAAAGTAGAAAATTCTTTCATAACTGACGGCTTTACATATGATGGAACTCTATTGAAGAACTTAATATTTTTCCAACTGTGAAATTGGACTTTCAATCTTTGTAGCAATTGTTGAGAACTGTCGGGGCTATCGTCCCATGCCATTGCAACAATGGCAGCTTTTTGGTCTTCCTTAAGCTGCGACTTAATTCCTTCTGCCATACGTTCTATAGCTGATTGAAGTTGGGTTTCGTTGACAATGACAACTTTCTCAAGGATGTGTTTGAGCAACGAAAATTCCGACTGGTTTTTGCATAAGCCAGCCAACTCACGCACTTCGGCTTCGTAGTATCCTAAAATATCCCGTCGGAGGATGAGTTCAAAAAGCCAACTCTCAATCTCTTCCTTTTTCAAAAACAGAACCATGCCGATTACGCTCAAGAATTCCAAAACAGTAATTGATGGATTTAGACGAGATAACGTCAGGAAATCAATCTGAGATTGTCGATATTTTTGGAGATTCGTTCACTTAGCGCTGCTGACCATTATCATCTCTGGACTGTAAGGCGCTTAAACTTCTTTATTCACTGCATTTTGAACAGACCCGGTTTTCTCGGAGACCGTTTGGTTTAAGTTATGCTGCCATGGCTGGTGCGTCCAGCAGGGCTTATATCGTTCTTCGGCCTCGGCTGACGGTATGTTGGCGATAGGCTCCAAAAGGCGGCGGTTGCTGAACCAATCTACCCATTTAAGCGTGGCGAACTCCACGGCCTCGACGTAACCGAAGCCCTGCCGAGTAGCTGATCTTGGCGGCTATAGAAGACACAGCCGACCGTCGCGAAGGATGATGCTCCGCTTCATGCTCGGCCACCATTCGAACGGCGCGGACTTCAGGAGAAAGCTTGTTTGTCATTTTCCTTGTCATAGACCCTACTTCTTACGAGTGGTGTCTCCGGCAAACTGGGGGCTGTTCAGTTCAATGTTGACATCTTCACCCGAGAGAAGCCAAAAATCGGTCCACAAAATTAGTACACTCGACACCACCGGTGTGGTATGAAAAGATTTTTTCAGGGCCTTTGTGGTGCTTATGAAGAAATACAAATCTCTCCCGTCTCCTAGCCTCACTGAGTATTGATGCGGTATGGAATGTTGACATTTCTCCCGGTTCCCGTACACAGGACTAAGCTCGAAAACGTATCCAAAAGCACGACAAGGTCTTGTTTTCGTTTCCAATCTAGGCTTACGCCGGTGTGTCCGCCTCTTCTCTCCGGGCCCACCACATACGTTCACGCCACATCAGGCTGGACTTGTCTTGCACAGGTTTCGGTTCGCGGTGAATAGCGCAAGAGGTTCAATCCCGCGAGCGCGTCGACCCTTCATGCTTCAATAGGGCTGTAGGGTCGCCGTCATGAGTTGTAAAACTTGTTTCTAATCCATGGAGCCTCTCTTCGATAAAGCACATCAAGAAATAGGTGACACCACGCTGCGTTGCGTTATGGTCACTGTGCATAACTAGGGGTTGGTGATGAGTTTTACGGTTTACGATTCCGGGTCCAAGCAAGGCAATGCAGTCGGCATGATCGCACAGGTGATCTTGATTTCCGCCGTTGCGATGATTGGCTGGAATATCGCACTACCCGGGCTTGATCCTGCGTTCATGGAAACGCAACTGAGAAATGGCGTTCCTTCGCAACTTTCCGTCCTCGCGCTTGGAGCGGGGCCAATCCTGACCGCGTTTGCGCTGGGACAGCTTGGTAGAATTCTTGTTCCGCGTCTGGAGGACAGCGCCGCTATCGTCATTCTTGAAAATCTGGTCGCTTTGCTCATTGCCGCGTCGCAGGCCTATGGCATTGCGCAATCGGTAGCAACAATGGGATTTCTGGCTGACGACAGTGCGCTTGGTCTGGCGATCATCGTCGCATCCCTGGTTGGCGGCGTTGCGGTTCTTTTGTTCATGTCGAGACTGGTCGCTCTCCCAAGCCTTCTTGCTGGGTTCTGGATTGTCTGGCTTTTGCCCGCGTTGATTGGTTTGCCTGCTCAGTTTTCTTCGTGGTTTGAGCTCCTGAGGGTGGGCGCCGCCGGTGGCTCGCATGTGTTCGGAGCTGTCCTCGTGATGGCTATCGCTGTCGCGATGATCATATTTGCCATCCGCACAGTGATGCAGAGCATCGATCGACGGCATCTTTCTGACAAAGTGAACAGTGCCGCCCATGTCATGAACATTGTCATATGGCCACCCTTTCTGGCGGCGAGTGCTGGTGGTTATCTATTGATCCCGCTTGTCTTTCTCTCACCAGATGCTGTGGCGAATGCCTCCTGGTTGAGGATTTACGTTCTTGCCATGACTGCTCTCCTCATTCCCGTTTTCGTGTTCGGTTATTATCGCTTCTTCACACGCAAAGGCGTCACGTTTCCTGTGACGACGATGCTGGTGCTTGTTTTTGTGCAGATTGTACTGATGCTCGGCGGAGAATTCGCGATCACTCAGATCATGCTGCCTCTCCCGCTCAACGGCACGACCTTGCTGGTTATGGTCGCCTTAGGCTACGCGATCATTGAGGCCATCCGCAGTCCGTCCGATCCATCACGCTGAGCCATCACGTAAAGGTGTTGCCTGCGGAGTGCCGGCCGGTGTTTCAGGCTTTGGTGCTTTGCAAACACCGTGTGTAACTTGACACGACGTGCAGACCGCCACATCGGTGGGGCGAGACGCAAATCGATCAGGGAGGTAGTATGATCAGACAATCAGCAGCCGCGACTTCAGGTGCGTTACGCAGATGATTATCGGCATCGTCCTCACGGCAGCTTTGCTGCTTTTCCTGATCGGCTTTCCCCGGCATATCAAGCCTGTCGTGGTCGGTCTTGCCATCGTCTGGGCATCGACGGTTTCCTGGGTGGTTTTCGACTGGTGGCGCTCTGGTGAACGACTGAACGCCATCGTTGCAACCGCGTCTTTCGATCCGACCTGCACGGAAGCCTCTGCGCCCATTCGGGTCAGCTTTCAAAACACAAACGGCGTTGCCGTACGCCGTCTGACCTACACGCTGGAAGGGTTCGAGGCAGCGTTCCGTGCGTCGGTTTCATTTGATCCCTACCAGATCAGCGAGCGGCGTCTGGAACCCCATGAGACCTATGCCGCTTGCCGCCCGTTTCGTCTCCGCAACAATGAAAACGTCGATGGCAGAGACCTCGAATGGCGGGTGACGATCAACTCGGCCGAATTCGACTGATGTTTCCGAACACTTAACCATAGCGACAATCGGACAAATCTCACGTCTTTTTGAACTCATTTTTTGCAGAATGTTTTACCCGCTAACATAAAAGGTTTTGCAACGGCTTGGGCATGTCTCTTCCTCGATTGAGGGGGGCGAGATGGCGGGAATGCAACTTTCGGGTCATTGTGTCGGCTGGGACGGGATGCCATTTGAACGGTAATTGATGAATTGTTCCAAAAGGTTCGACTTTGATTTTACGTATTTTGAAAATTGGTGTGTTGGCTCTCATCGCTGTGCCAGCTTCGGTTGGCGCCCATATGGGCATCAACCAGCTGACGGGAAATTTCCACGAAGTATTGCCTGGCGAGCTTTACAGATCCGCGCAGCCTTCCGGTGCTGATGTCGCTCAATACGCCCAACAGTTCGGTATAAAGACCATCATCAATTTACGCGATGAAGACCGCGATGATTGGTACGCGCAGGAAAAGAACGCTGCCGGGGCCAACAATGTCCAGATGATTGATTTCCCGCTCAGCTCCTCCAAAGAGCTGCCGCAAGCCCGCGCAGAGGAATTGGCGCGTATCATGAAGAACGCGCCAAAGCCCTTACTCATCCATTGTGAACACGGCGCCAACCGGACCGGCCTTGCCTCCGCGATCTATGTCGGTGCCGTTGCCCATAAGAGCGAACAAGCGGCAGAATTCCAGCTTTCCCCGTATTATGGGCACGTGCCGATCAAGGGCGTTGGTCGTTACGAAATGTATCAGTCGTGGGATAACTTCGAAGAGACGCTGGGGTTCTGACACATTCCTCCGTTACACCGCGCTGAGATATCGCGTGTGAGTTTTCGTAACAGCAAGAGCGTCTTTCCTGGTTCCGCGGGCGATTGAAAGCTTCCTTCAGCCCAAAGATTTTGGGCTGATTGTATCGCGCAAGATATGCGGATTGCCGGAAGAACCGAGCTTTCGTCACTTGCCCCGCGCTCGTTAAAAACGTCCGCCCTTATCCGAAATCACTTTCGTCAAGCTTCCATCCGCTGGAAACAGCGGAATGAGGCAGGCTTGCAGCGCGTGATAAATGTCACCCTTGCCTGGGAAGATGGTGTTGGCGGGGATCAGGTTTTCCGTCAGTTCCTCGTGCCAGCCACCGTTCTGGTGGTCGAGGAAGCTGTTGGCGATGGTGCTCCAGACGCGGCGATAGCTGTCTTCGTAGAACTCGTCGGCGGGCAGGTGTTCGTTGAGGAAGTGGGCTGCACCGGCGGCCTCGCACATCGGCCACCACAGCTTTTCGCGCTTGGCGGGCGTGTTGTCCCAATCCAGCGTGTAGAAGAAGCCGCCTTTTTCCCGATCCCATCCCAGCGACATGGATTGTACGAAGAGTGATTTCGCCGCCATCGGCATCCACTCATGCTTGCGCCCGCCCAACACCCAGAGTTGGAGCATCAAGCGTGCCCATTCCAGCCAATGGCCGGGCGTGGAGCCGGAGGGGCGGAACATCTCGTTGCCACGATAATCCTTGTCCAGCACCCAGTTCTCGTCGAAATGTTCGGGAACGCGAAAATCCAGCGCGCCGGCCGCACGACGAATGACGAGGTCGGCAATACGCTCGGCTTTGGTCAGATAGGCGGTGTCGCCTGTGGCCTCGAAGGCCGCCATCAGCGCCTCGGTCAGGTGCATGTTGGAGTTTTGACCGCGATAGTTTTCGATGGGAGACCAATCGCGATTGAATTCTTCGTTGATCGCGCCGTGCTTTTCTTCCCAGAATTTGGTTTCGAGAACGTTGGTAATGTCTGCCAGCATCTGGTCGGCCAGCGGGTGTCCAACGGTCTTGGCGGAAGACGCTGCAAGCAGCACGAAGGCATGTCCGTAACCCTGCTTGCGGGCGTCGACGGGACCGTTCTCATCCACCTGCCAGAAGTAGCCACCATGCTCTGCATCGCGATGGTTGTTCCACAGATAGGTCATGCCGTGATCGATGACATCGCCGCAGCCGGGGCGACCCAGAAGGTGGCCGATGGAGAAGCAGTGCACCATGCGCGCCGACATGTGGATGCCGCGAACCGGGTTTTCTGGTTGCAAGGCCGAGCCCTGGCGGTCAAGATCGAAGAAGCCGCCCTTGGGATTGATGGCGCGATACTGAAAGAAGTCGAACAAATCTTCCGCCTGCTTTGCCAGCCATTGCCGGTGCCAGGGCAGGTTGCTCCAGTTCGTTTTCCCGTGGTTCGCCTCGGTCATCTCGTCCTCCATATGTTACGCTTGTGCGATTCTCTATATCTTTGGGACGTAACGGTGTCATCCATAACGAAAATTTCGTACCTTTGCAGTAGATGCTGAAACTCAACGATATATTGACATAAAGATATCTTTATGTGACTTACGATCTTGCAAATCACCTGCGCTAATGAGGAGTGTGCCGATGTTGGACGATCTTTTTGGACCCACAGGGGGCAACAAGCGTGACGGCGCAGAAATTCTGAGAGCTATCCGTCAGGCGGCACAGGAACGAATTCTCATTCTCGATGGCGCAATGGGTACGCAGATCCAGGGGCTGGGTTTCGATGAAACCCATTTCCGCGGTGATCGCTTCCTTGGCTGCGCGTGTCATCAGCAGGGCAATAACGACCTCCTGATTCTCTCCCAACCGGACGCGATCGAGGACATCCATTATCGCTATGCCATGGCTGGCGCGGATATTCTCGAGACCAATACGTTTTCTTCCACGCGCATCGCGCAGGCGGATTACGAGATGGAAGGCGCCGTTTATGACATGAACCGCGAAGGCGCGTTCATCGTGCGCCGTGCTGCACAGCGGGCGGAGCGGGAGGATGGCCGCCGCCGTTTCGTGGCCGGTGCCATCGGGCCGACCAACCGCACGGCCTCCATGTCTCCCGATGTCAACAATCCCGGTTACCGCGCCGTCAGTTTCGATGATCTGCGCAGTGCCTATGGCGAGCAGATCGACGGCCTGATCGATGGCGGTGCCGACCTCATTCTCATCGAGACCATTTTCGATACGCTGAATGCCAAGGCCGCCATATTCGCCTGCGAAGAACGCTTCGCCGCCAAGGGCATTCATCTGCCGGTGATGATCTCGGGTACGATTACCGACTTGTCCGGCCGCACGCTGTCGGGCCAGACGCCGTCTGCCTTCTGGAATTCCGTGCGTCATTCCAACCCGTTCACCATCGGCCTGAACTGCGCTCTGGGTGCCAGCGCCATGCGTCCGCATTTGCAGGAACTGTCCGAGGTTGCCGATACCTTTATCTGCGCCTACCCGAATGCTGGTCTGCCGAACGAATTCGGTCAATACGACGAAACGCCAGAGATGATGGCTGCGCAGGTGGCGGAATTTGCGCGTGAAGGATTGGTCAATGTGGTGGGCGGCTGCTGTGGCTCCACGCCGGATCATATCCGCGCGATTGCTGAAGCCGTAAAGGGTTTTGACCCGCGCAAGGTGCCGGATCACAGGTCCTTCATGTCTTTGTCCGGTCTCGAGCCGTTCGTGTTGACGAAGGACATTCCCTTCGTCAACGTGGGCGAGCGTACAAACGTCACCGGCTCCGCCAAGTTCCGCAAGCTCATCACCGCTGGCGACTATACGGCAGCGCTCGCCGTTGCTCGCGATCAGGTGGAAAACGGCGCGCAGATCATCGACATCAACATGGATGAAGGCCTGATCGACAGCCAGAAGGCCATGGTCGAGTTTCTGAACCTCATCGCCGCCGAGCCTGATATCGCCCGCGTGCCTGTCATGATCGACAGCTCCAAGTGGGAGATCATTGAGGCGGGCCTGAAATGCGTTCAGGGCAAGTCCATCGTCAACTCCATCTCGCTGAAGGAAGGCGAGGAAAAGTTTCTGGAGCAGGCGCGTCTTGTGCACCATTACGGCGCTGCCGTCGTCGTCATGGCGTTCGACGAGGTTGGCCAAGCCGATACCTACGAGCGCAAGGTGGAAATCTGCACTCGGGCCTACAAGATTTTGACTGAACAGGCCGGCATTCTGCCTGAGGACATCATCTTCGACCCCAACGTCTTTGCTGTCGCAACGGGTATCGAGGAGCATAATAATTACGGCGTCGATTTCATCAACGCCACGCGCACCATTCGCGAAACCATGCCGCTGGTCCATATTTCCGGCGGTGTTTCCAACCTGTCCTTCTCCTTCCGTGGCAATGAGCCGGTGAGAGAGGCCATGCACGCCGTGTTCCTCTACCATGCCATTCAGGCAGGCATGGACATGGGTATCGTCAATGCGGGGCAGCTCGCCGTTTATGAAAGCATTGACCCGGAACTGCGGCAAGCCTGCGAAGACGTGGTGCTGAACCGGCGTCCCGATGGCACCGAGCGGTTGCTGGAAGTGGCGGAAAAATTCCGGGGCGGTCCGGGTCGCGAAGCCAAGGTGCAGGATCTGACTTGGCGTGAATGGTCGGTTGAAAAGCGTCTGTCGCACGCGCTGGTCAACGGCGTCACCGAGTATATCGACGCCGATACGGAAGAAGCGCGTCAGCAGGCTGAGCGTCCGTTGCATGTCATCGAAGGACCGCTGATGGCGGGTATGAATGTGGTGGGCGATCTGTTTGGCTCAGGCAAGATGTTCCTGCCGCAGGTGGTCAAATCCGCGCGTGTCATGAAGCAGGCAGTCGCCGTGCTTCTGCCCTACATGGAAGAGGAAAAGCGGCTCAATGGCGGCGATCAGCGCAAGGCCGCAGGCAAGGTGCTGATGGCGACCGTGAAGGGCGATGTGCATGATATCGGCAAGAACATTGTCGGCGTCGTACTGGCCTGCAACAATTACGAGATCATCGACCTCGGCGTGATGGTGCCAGCCACCAAGATTTTGGAAACGGCGATTGCTGAAGACGTGGATGTCATCGGCCTCTCCGGCCTTATCACCCCGTCGCTGGACGAAATGGTGCATGTCGCGGCTGAGATGGAGCGTCAGGGCTTCAACATTCCACTGCTCATCGGCGGTGCCACGACCAGCCGCGTGCATACCGCGGTCAAGATCCATCCGCGCTACGAAAAGGGACAGGTCATCTACGTTACCGATGCGTCTCGCGCGGTCGGTGTCGTGTCTGCTTTGCTGTCGGACGATCAGAAGCCAGCCTATATCGATGGTATCAGGGCTGAATACGCCAAGGTGTCGGAAGCGCATGCCCGCAATGAGCGGGAAAAGCTGCGTCTGCCATTGGCTCGCGCACGGGCAAATTCTCAGAAAGTGGACTGGACGGCCTATCAGCCGGTCAAGCCAAAGTTTTTGGGCACCCAGACGTTTGAAGACTATGATCTGGAAGAGCTTGCCAAATATATCGACTGGACGCCGTTCTTCCAGACATGGGAGATGAAGGGTCGCTACCCCGCCATTCTGCAAGACGATAAGCAGGGCGAGGCGGCGCGTCAGCTGTTTGCCGATGCTCAGGCTATGCTCAAGAAGATCATTGACGAAAAGTGGTTCCGCCCACGCGCCGTTATCGGCTTCTGGCCCGCCAATGCGGTCGGTGACGATATCCGCCTGTTCACCGATGAGACCCGCGCTAAGGAACTGGCCACCTTCTTCACCCTTCGCCAGCAACTGTCCAAGCGTGATGGTCGTCCGAATGTAGCGCTGTCGGACTTCGTCATGCCGCAGGAGACTGGCACCACCGATTATGTCGGCGGATTCGTGGTCACGGCTGGTATCGAAGAAGTGGCGATTGCCGAGCGCTTCGAACGCGCCAATGACGACTACTCCTCCATCCTCGTCAAGGCGCTTGCCGACCGTTTTGCAGAAGCGTTTGCCGAACGGATGCATGAGCGAGTCCGCAAGGAATATTGGGGTTATGCGACACACGAAAGCTTCGGTCCAGACGATCTGATCGGTGAAGCCTATGACGGCATTCGCCCGGCACCCGGCTATCCGGCCCAGCCAGACCACACCGAAAAGGAAACCCTGTTCCGCCTCCTGGATGCGACGGAAGAGACGGGCGTGGTGCTGACCGAGAGCTACGCCATGTGGCCCGGCTCCTCCGTCTCCGGTATCTATATCGGCCACCCCGAAAGCTATTATTTCGGCGTCGCGAAGGTAGAGCGTGATCAGGTCGAGGACTATGCGAAGCGCAAGGGCATGGCTATCAACGAGGTTGAGCGGTGGCTGGGGCCGGTGCTGAATTATGTGCCGGTCGAAGCAGAAAAAGAGGTTGAAACGGCCGCCTGACAATCCGATTCAGGTCGTTGTCTGGTTGATTCCAAAATGAGACGCTGTGTCTTGATTTTTAACAAGAAAAGCGCGGATCCTTCCGCGCTTTTTGCCATCTCGGACATCTCGCATCCGCGTGTTTTGGCCAGAAGACAGAATTGTCGACAAAGCTTTTACGTTATATTAGATTATTTGAATGTATTTGTAGGTTGTCATTTTGAGCGACGTCCTTTGATGGAGATCATCGTGCAGCAACTGTCTTCTCTCGTGTTGGTCTTTGCCACACTCACGATCTTGAGTGCCCATTTCGTAACCGGCGCGGAAAGCAGCAATCGATGGGGTGTCGGTGTCGGCGCGCTGTTCCTCGGCCCGCTCGTTTTTTTCTTCGTCGCCCACACGGTTCTCTATCTCGGGGCACGGCTTTTCCGTGGCAGGGGCGGCGTTGCTTCTTACGCAACCACCAAGATAAATCGGGTTTCCGCGCTGATGACGATTTTGGCGACCATGGCCGTGGCTTGAGGTCGTCGAGAGCGGAGGGATATCCGGCAGGACAGAGGGCGGGTCGCCAGACCCACCGATGCCCGATCCCCATTTATTCAAACCGGTCGATAATGCTAATTCCATTTTCCTTGAAGCTATCCATGGCGGGCAGTGCCATCACTGCATCCGACAAAGTAATATGCCGTCCGATCAGCTTCTCTGGCGAAAGCTTGCCGGTATTGATCATCGCCAACATGTCGTCATACCGCCAGGCCTGCATGCCATGGCTGCCATATATTTCCAGTTCGTGCGCAATCACCCGCGCCATGGGGATTTGCGGCATGGAATGATCAGCCAGCATCAAACCAACCTGCACATGGCGTCCGCGACGGCGCAGGTTGGTGATGGAATTGCAGCATGTTTGTGGATGGCCCAGCGCGTCGACGGAGACATGTGCGCCGCCGCCGGTGATATCACGCACGGCTTCGCTGACATCGGCGACGTCGCGGCTGTTGATCGTGGCGGTTGCGCCCAGCTCTTTCGCCAGTGCCAGCTTGTCCTCGGCAATATCGATGGCGACGACCTGAGCACCGAGCCCGGCGCCGATCATGATGGCGGAGAGACCCACGCCGCCGCAGCCATGCACCGCCAGCCACTCACCGCCCTTTAGGCGGCCCTGATCAACCACGGCGCGGAACGAAGTGGCGAAGCGGCAACCGAGGCTGGCCGCCGTATCGAAGCCCATCTCATCGGGCATGTGGACGAGGTTCTGGTCGGCGTAGTCAATGGCGACATATTCGGCGTAGGAACCCCAATGGGTAAAGCCTGGCTGAAACTGCGTTTCGCAGACTTGGCTGTTGCCGGAACGGCACTCCTGGCAATGGCCACAGCCGGACACGAAGGGCACGGTGACGCGGTCACCTACCTTGAAGCGCATCACATTTTTGCCGACCGCAGAAATGACGCCCGCAAATTCGTGGCCGGGTACATGCGGAAGGCGGATGTCTGTGTCATGGCCCATCCAGCCGTGCCAGTCGCTGCGGCAAAGGCCGGTTGCTTTGACCGATATCACCACGCCGCCGGGCATCGGGCCCGGGTCCGGCAGGTTGGCGATCATGGGTGCCTCGCCGAAGGCTTCGTAGAACAATGCGCGCATGAATTTTCTCCTGAGATGGCTTGCTGTAGCCCGATCTCTCAGTCAGAAACAGTGCGTCAGTCTGCTACAATCATCAAATCTTCTGATGCGAATTTCAGCGTGATGCGCTCGCCCACCGCTGGCGGGGTCTTTCCGGGGTCATTGAACATATCGAAGGAGAGCGTTGCGCCGCCCACATCCATGCGGGTGCGGATGACCGAGCCCAGAAAGTGGCTGGAGGTCACAACGCCCGATATGGCAACATCGCCGGAGCTTGCTTCACCCAGTGAACCCGCCTCGGGGCGCAGCGCCACCGTCACCTGTTCGCCATTGGCCTTGTTCAATGGCTTCTTCAGCGAAACCTGCTGGTCGCCCATGCGGATCGTGCTGGTGGACGTATCTACCACGGTGGTATCGATAAGGTTCAGTGTGCCCACAAATGACGCGACGAACCGGGTCGCTGGCTTGTTGTAGATCTCGAACGGCGAACCGATCTGGTCTGCGCGTCCGGCATTCATGACCACGATGCGGTCGGAAATGGTCAGCGCTTCCTCCTGATCGTGTGTCACGAAAATGGTGGTGATGCCAAGCTTGCGCTGGATCTGGCGGATTTCCTCACGCAGCGAGACGCGGATTTTGGCATCGAGCGCAGACAAGGGCTCGTCCAATAGCAGAACCTGCGGCTTGGGCGCCAGAGCGCGCGCCAGCGCCACGCGCTGCTGTTGCCCACCGGACATCTGGTAGGGATAGCGATCCGCCAGATGGTCAAGATGGATCAGCGCAAGCATTTCCTTTACCCGCGCATCGATTTCAGCCTTCGGCTTTCCCGCGATCTTGAGACCGAAGGCAACGTTTTCATAGACGTTCATGTTGGGAAACAGCGCATAAGCCTGAAACACCATCCCGATATTGCGCTGATTGGGTTTGAGTGTCGTCTGGTCCTTGCCGTTGATGACGATTGCGCCATCGCTTGGCGTCTCGAACCCGGCGATCATGCGCAAAATGGTGGTCTTGCCGCAGCCCGATGGTCCGAGGAAGGAAACGAATTCTCCCTGTTCAATCGTCATGTTGAAATCATGGACGACCTGAACCGAACCAAAGGATTTTCTGATGTTATGGAGTGTCAAAAAGCTCATAAAATAAGTCCTCAGGCCTTGGGAGGCGCGCCTTTTTGATAGCGCGAGACGAGTTGAATAAGGCCCAGGCAGCCCCAGGTGATGCCGAAGGAAATGACGGCGAGGGCAGCAGGCTCATAGGCGCGGTTGGCACCCAGCAATTGCATGTATGGACCAAAGGCCGGGCGGTTCAAAAGCGCCGCCATCGTGAATTCGCCGATGACGATGGCGAAGGTCAGGAACGCACCCGACAGCACAGCCACCAGAACATTTGGCAGGATGATGCGGGCGAGAATCGTCGCCCATCCGGCGCCGAGGCTCTGTGCGGCTTCGGTCAGCGTTTTGATGTCGATGGTGCGAAGCCCGGTATCGACAGCGCGGTACATATAGGGCAGGGCCAGCGTCGTATAACCGAACATCAACAACAGGTTGGTGCCTGATGTCGTCCCCGTCAGCGGCAGCCAACTTGAGGTGTTGTAGAGCCTGATGTACCCGAACACGATGACGATCGCCGGAATGACCAGCGGCAGCAGGGTGATAAATTCGATGACGGGGCGAAGTGCGGGAAGTTTCAGGCGCACCCAGTATGCCGTCGGTACCACGAGCAGGACGCCAAAAATGATCGTGCACAGCGCCATCATGATCGAGAAGGTGAACGTCTCCTGAAATCTTGGATCGCTCAGCACCCTGCCATAGGCATCTAAGGAATACTCGCCACGCCGCATTTTCAGCGAGAAGTTGGTCATGCCGATCAGCGGCAGGGCAAAATAGAGCAGGCCGAACAGCAATGCGCCCCAGGCGAAAATCCGCTTCATTTCAGCCACCTCTCGCTGCGCGTGCGCATCCAGATATAGAGCGTATTGGCGATGCAGGTCACGAGGATCATTCCGAAGGCGAGCGCATAACCGAGGTGGGGATTGCCCAGCACGTCACCGCGGATTTGCGCAAACAGCAGGATCGGCACGATGTTGAGCGAGGAGCCCGTGAGTGCAATGGCTGTTGCGACGGCACCGAAGGCATTGGCAAACAGCAGCGAAAACGTGCCGAGAATGGAGGGCAGCAGAATGGGAAACGCCACCAGGCGCCAGTACTGGAAGCCGCTCGCGCCGAGAATTTCCGCCGCCTCGCGCCATTCGCGCTTCAGACCATCCAGCGCCGGTGTGATGATGAGGATCATCAGCGGTATCTGGAAAAACAGATAGGTAATCGTCAGGCCCCAGAAGGACAGGATGTTGAAGCCCAGCAGTCGCAGATCGAGGCCCAGCTGGGTTTTCAAAAATACGGTGACGAGACCGACGGGTCCGAGTGTGGCGATGAAGGCAAATGCCAGTGGCACGCCTGCAAATTGCGAGGCGACGCCGGAAAACGTCAAAAGTGGAGAGCGGACTTGTTGCGGCAAGCCGCCCAGAACAACGGCTGTTGCAACGCCAAAGCCAATCAGACAGCCCAGGGCCGCGGATGCGACGCTGATCTTGATGGAAATCCAGTAGGCGGAAAGAATGGACGCGGTGAAAAGGCCCGCGATGTTTTCAAGGGTGAAGCTGCCCTCGGGCGTCTGAAAAGCGCCAAGGACGATCTTCATCGTCGGCATGATCAAAAAAAGCAGAATGAAAATGGCAAATGGCAGAACACCCAGCCACTCCAGCTTCAGGCGTCGCCCGACTGCTGGTCGCGGTGGCGCGCCATTGATGTTTGATGTCATATCCCGTTCCCGAACGCCGCAATCATCGCGGTCTTTTCATTTTTAGATGGTCCGCCCCGGCATCTGCAAAGACCGGGGCGGCTTTTCTTTTGAGGCTTACTTCACGTTTGCGCCAACGACCTTGTCCCAGCCGCCGGTGACGGCAGCCTTGTTGGCATCCACGTCTTCCAGTGTCGGGAAGATAGCCTTTTCATAGGCTGCTGCTGGTGGCAGGGCGTCCAGCAGGTCCTTCGGGATCTTGTTGGCCTTGGCAAGAGCATTGAAGCGGATCGGGTGGCAATAGCCCTTCAACCAGCCGAGCTGACCTTCGTCGGAGTAGAGGTGTTCCATCCACAACTTCGCGGCGTTTGGATGCGGTGCGTAGGCAGAGATACCCTGCACGTAAACGCCAGCCAGAACGCCCGATGATGGTACAACGACTTCAGTCGGTGGGTTGCCATTCAAAGTCTTGGCCCATGACAGCGCGTTGTAGTCCCATGCAATGACGATCGGTGTCGCGCCTTGTGCCACGGTGCCAGCCTTGCCGATAACCGGCACGAAGTTGCCAGCCTTGTTCAGCTCGCCAAAATACTTCAGTCCGGCTTCGCCAGCGGCCTTGCCGTCCTTTGCACCGCTGGCAAGACCAGCCGCGAGAACGCCGAGAATAGCCTGGTTGGAGGCGCGTGGATCGCCAGCAAGAGCGACCTGGCCGGAATATTCAGGCTTCAGAAGGTCGGCCCAATCCTTTGGCGTGTTGGTAACGAGATCCTTGTTCACGAACATCGACATGACGCCGTAATAGTCGCCATACCAGTAGCCCTCGGCATCCTTCACATTGTCAGGAATTTCGTCCCATGTGGAAACCTTGTACGGCTGGAGAAGACCTTCCTTCTTGGCCTGAGGACCGAATGCAAGACCAACGTCAATCACGTCGGGCGCCTGTGGCCCCTTGTTGTCCTTGTTGGCCTTGATGGCCTCGACTTCATCCGCAGAGCCGGCATCAGGGTTCAGCTCGTTGACCTGAATTTCAGGATATTTGGCCTTGAAAGAAGCGATGACGTCGCCGTAACCGCACCAGTCGTGGGGCAGGGCGATGGTCGTTAGCATGCCTTCCTTCTTGGCGGCTGCGATGAGTTCTTCGCTGGGCGCTGCAGCGGCAATCGCAGTTGATGCGATGACCATTGCTGTGGTGAGCGATAGCAGGCGGCGGCTGTGCGAGATCACGGTTGGTTCTCCTCTGTGTGTCCGATGCGTCTGACGACGCTCTACGTGGGTTGCATGAATGTTATGTGACGGATTTTTCAGGCGGCATCCCGCCCTCATCATGGTCCCTGCCGTTTTCTTGCCATCATTACGCCCATTCGTCGCCATGATATTTGAGAAACGACATAAAAAATTCGTGTTGCGCCATTCTGCTTTAATCGCGCTTTGTTCAGGTCTCCTCTTTACCCGGCTTTCGAAAAAGGCGTGTCTGCTCGAACAGGCCTTCCAGCGAATTCATCCGCTGGCGGGTCTCGTCCCAGCCATTGTTCTGCACCGCCTCGATCAGCGCCTCCACGACAAACAGCGTCACCACCGAGCTGTCCCATGCGGATGGCGCTTCGATGCGCACCCGAAACGTATGTTCGGCAAAGCGCGAGACGGGGGACGTCCACTGGTCGGTGAACAGCAGAATGCGAACATTGTTGTCGTGCGCCACCTGCGCCAGCGTCACCATGTCCTGCTCGTAACGCCTGATGTCGAAGATCACCAGCACGTCACCGGCATTCATGTTCAGCATATATTGCGGCCATGAGCTGGAGTTGGACGACATCAGCGACGTCTTGGGCCGGATGACCTGCATGTGAGTGAAGAAATATTCGGCAACCGCCCCGGTGATGCGCCCGCCGACGAAGTAGATGCTGCGTTTTCTGTCGGCCAGAAGGGTTGCCGCATTGTCGAAGGATGCAGTGTCGAGATCGCTGAGCGTGTCGCGCAGATTACCGGTGATGGCATCGGCGAAGCGGTTGAGAATATGCAGGCCCGGCGCGTTGCTGGCCCAGCGGTCATGCTTGGCGATAGGGTTGGAAATTGTTGCTTCCAGCTCCTGATGCAGCCGCGCCTGAAACTCGGGATAGCCCTTGAAACCCAGCTTCTGCACCATGCGCGCAACGGTGGGCGTCGAGACGCCTGCATTTTCGGCAACGATCGTGATGCTTCCCAGCCCCGAGATCGGGTAGTTCCCGAGAAGACTTTCCGCAAGACGCTTTTCGGCACGCGTCAGGCTCTCGTAATGAGCCTGGATAACGTCCGAAACGGTCGCGGCCGAACTGTGCAAATTTTTCCCCTAGCCGATCTTTTTGTCGGTCTGTTAGGGCTGATTAAGATACGGGGAGGGAGCGGAGTCAATCAAAAAAATGAAGAGAAAATTTCAAAAAACATTTGACACTTTGGCGTACGTGAAGAATTCTTTTCTAGCTGTCGGGGGACAGTGATGCGGTAACGGGGTACACCATGACGGTGCAAGCACAGTTTTTCACAAACGACGAGGCCAAGCCTGTCGTCGTGGAAAATCCGCTCGGCAAAGGCAGGGTGCTGCTGGTCTGCGAACACGCTTCCCATACGCTACCCGCCCGTTTCGGCACGCTGGGTCTTAGCGAAGAGGTGCGAACAAGCCACATCGCGTGGGACCCCGGCGCGCTCGCCGTCTCACGTCTCTTGTCGAGAAGTCTTGATGCCACCGTCATCTACCAGAACTATTCCCGGCTGATCTATGACTGCAATCGCCCGCCGGAGTCGCCTTCGGCAATGCCTGTCACCAGCGAGATTTACGACATTCCGGGCAACGCGAATCTCAGCGAAGCAGAACGTTCTGTTCGCACGGCATCGCTTTACATTCCGTTTCACGATCGCGTCAGGGAGCTTGTTGCTGCGCGGGACAACATGGTTCTGGTGACGATGCACAGTTTTACGCCGGTCTATCACGGCAAGCGCCGCGAGGTGGAAATAGGTCTTCTGCACGATGCCGATACACGGTTGGTCGATGCGATGCTGGACCATGTGGAGAACGGAAAATTCCGGATCGAGCGCAACCAGCCTTACGGGCCGGAAGATGGCGTGACGCATACGCTACGGCTTCACGCGCTGCCAATTGGGCTTTTGAACGTCATGATCGAGGTCAGAAATGACCTGATCCAGAACGAGGAGGGGCAGCGGGCTGCTGCCGATTTTCTGAGTGGACTTTTGACGAAGGCAATCGCCGCTCACAGCCCATAAGTGCCGTTGCATATCCAAAGAAGGCCGGAAAGGTCCTTGGTGCAATGTGGGAACAGCAGATGTGCATGGCGTGGCCGGATTTTACCGCCGCGCCGAGACTGGGGCAAAATCGGCCATTCTGGCTGACAGCCTGTTTTTCTTGATCAGGAGAGAACGGCATGGACAATTCATCATCAGGCGTCAGCTATAAAAAAGCGGACGCATCCTACTTCGAAAAAAGAGGGCTCTCGCGATATGCGGGCGTCTGGTCGCTCTGGGCGCTGGGCGTCGGCGCGGTGATCTCAGGCCATTTTTCCGGCTGGAATTTCGGCTTTGCCACCGGCGGGTGGGGCGGCATGCTGGTTGCAGGCATGATCATCGCCGTCATGTATCTCGGGCTGACATTCTCCATCGCGGAAATGAGCCCGGCCTTGCCGCACACAGGCGCTGCCTACTCCTTCGCGAGAACAGCAATAGGCCCATGGGGCGGCTTCATCACTGGCCTTTGTGAGAACGTCGAATATGTTCTCACGCCCGCCGTCATCGTTACCTTCATCACGGCTTACGTGAACTCCATTCTAGGGCTCGATCCGGTCTATTCACCACTCCTTTGGGTGCTGTTCTATGTGATCTTCTTATGCCTCAACGTCTTCGGACTTGAACTGTCGTTCAAGGTAACGCTGGTGATCACACTGATTTCGCTTGCCGTTCTCGTCTTCTTCTGGGTCAGCGCCATCCCCAACATGGACTTCTCTCGCTGGGCGTTGAACATCGGCGTCGGGCCGGATGGTGCTGCGGTCGAACTGCCCGAAGGCAACGGCTCGTTCTTCCCGTTCGGATTCTCCGGCGTTCTTGCCACGCTGCCGTTTGCCGTCTGGCTGTTCCTCGCCATCGAGCAACTGCCGCTGGCCGCCGAAGAGTCGGTCGATCCCAAGCGCGATATGCCCAAGGGCATCATTCTCGGCATCATCACGCTGATGATTTCGGCCTTCATGATTGTGCTGCTCAATCCCTCGCTTCCCGGTATCGGGGCATTCCATCTCGGATCCTCGCTCGAGCCGTTGCTGGACGGCTTCAAGGCCGTCTATGGTGATGGTGGCGTGGTTCTCCTGGGCTTTGTGGCTCTTACTGGCCTCATCGCCAGCTTCCACACAATCCTCTATGCGCAGGGCCGCCAGATCTATTCGCTGTCGCGGGCGGGTTATTTCCCCACCGTGCTGTCCGTCACGCATCCGAAGTTCAAGACACCGCATGTCGCGATGCTCGCGGGTGCCATCGTGGGCCTCAGCGTCATGATGATCATCTGGTTCGCGCTGGGTGCGACGGAAGGCGGCAGCATCATCGGCAGCGTGCTGCTCAACATGGCTGTGTTCGGCGCGATGTTCTCCTATATCATGCAGGCGATCTCGTTCATCATGCTGCGCCGTAATCTGCCGGACATCGAGCGGCCCTTCCGTTCGCCACTCGGCATTCCCGGCGCTATCCTGACCATCATCATTGCCGTCATAACCTTGCTCTATCAGGTGCAGGACCCGAACTTTACCAAGGGCGTCATCTGGGTAGCGTTGTGGTTTGCGGTTGCGATCGCCTATTTCGCGCTGGTCGGCCGTCACCGCCTCATCCTGTCACCGGAAGAGGAATTCGCGCTGGAGCACAAGCAGGCCGCACTCAACGCGGCGGCTTCGAAGGCTTGAACCAACTCCAAAGGGCGACCGGCAACGGTCGCCCCATTGAATCAAAGGGAAACATCATGACGACCTACACATTCGACGCGCTTAAAAAGGATGTCGCTGAAGGGCGCATAGACACGGTTCTGGCATGCCTCGTGGATATGCAGGGTCGTCTGATGGGCAAACGTTTTCAGGCGGAATTTTTTGTCGAAAGCGCCTATGAGGAAACGCACAGCTGCAATTATCTGCTGGCGACCGATATGGAAATGGAAACTGTTCCCGGCTACAAATCCACCAGTTGGGAAAAAGGTTACGGCGATTATACTTTAAAGCCAGACCTCTCGACGCTCCACCGCGTGCCGTGGCTTGAAGGTACGGCGCTTGTTTTGTGCGATGCCTACGACCATCATACCCATGCCGAAGTTGCACACTCGCCGCGCGCGCTGTTGAAAAAGCAGGTCGCGCGTCTGGAGGCCATGGGCCTCAAGGCCTTCATGGCCACCGAGCTGGAGTTCTTCCTGTTCGACCAAAGTTTCGAGACTGCCCGCGCCAGTGGCTACCGCGATCTCAACCTCGTCAGCCCCTATAATGAGGATTACCACATCTTCCAGACCACCAAGGAAGAAGAGGTGATGCGCGCCATCAGAAACAATCTGCAAGCCGCTGGGATCCCGATCGAAAACACCAAGGGTGAGGCCTCTGCCGGTCAGGTGGAGCTCAATGTCCGCTACGCCGATGCGCTGACCATGGCAGACCGCCACGCGATCATCAAAAACGCCTGCAAGGAAATCGCCTGGTCTAAGGGCAAGGCTGTGACCTTCCTGGCCAAGTGGAATTATGACGCGGCTGGTAGCTCCTCGCATATCCACCAGTCGCTTTGGAGCCTGGATGGCAAGACGCCTGTTTTCCTCGACAAGCAAGGCGAGTACGGCATGTCGGATATGATGCGCCATTACGTGGCGGGGCTGCTGGCTCATGCCAGCGAGACGACCTACTTCCTCGCGCCCTATATCAACTCCTACAAGCGTTACATGGCGGGCACATTCGCGCCGACCAAGGCCGTGTGGAGCATGGACAACCGCACGGCGGGTTACCGGCTGTGCGGTGCCGATAGCAAGGGCATCCGCATTGAGTGCCGAATTGGCGGGTCGGATATCAATCCGCATCTGGCCATGGCGGCCTTGCTTGCGGCAGGTATTGACGGCATTGAAAATAAGCTGGAACTTGAGCCACAGTTTGAAGGCGATGCCTATGGCGGCAAGGACATTCGCGAAGTCCCCAAAACGCTTCGCGATGCGACCGACCACCTCAACGGTTCGAAAATGCTGCGCGGCGCTTTCGGCGATGATGTGATCGATCACTATGTTCGTGCCGCAAAGTGGGAGCAGGAAGAATACGACCGCCGCGTCACCGACTGGGAAGTCGCACGCGGGTTTGAACGGGCATAAACAAAGTAGGAAAAAACTATGGTCATGATCCAGAATATCTCGCCGATCGACGGTTCGGTCTATGCCGAGCGCGAGGCGATGTCGCTGGATGCGGCGCGGACCGCCGTATTGAAAGTGCGCGCTGCGCAAAAATCCTGGGCGCGTCGCCCGCTGGAAGATCGCGTTCAACTGGTGCTGAAAGGCGTGGCCCGGCTGAACGAGATGGTTGGCGACGTCGTGCCGGAACTGGCCCATATGATGGGCCGCCCGGTGCGCTATGGCGGTGAGTTCAAGGGCTTTAACGAGCGCTCCAACTACGTCGCCTCCATTGCAGCCGACGCGCTGGCACCGCTCGTCATTGAGGAAAGTGGCAATTTCGAGCGCCGCATCGAGCGCGAAGCGCATGGCGTCGTCTTCGTCATTGCGCCGTGGAACTACCCCTATATGACGGCGATCAACACGATTGCTCCTGCCCTTATGGCGGGCAACACGGTCGTCATCAAACACGCCGCGCAGACGCTTCTTGTGGGTGAGCGCATGGTGCGGGCCTTTGTTGAAGCGGGCGTGCCGGAGGATGTGTTCATCAACCTCTTCCTCGACCACCAGACCACATCGGCGCTGATTTCTGAAAGCCTGTTCAACTTCGTCAACTTCACCGGCTCCGTTGAAGGTGGTCGTGCCATCGAGCGTGCCGCTGCGGGCACCTTCACCGGCCTTGGGCTGGAGCTTGGCGGTAAGGACCCCGGCTATGTCATGGAAGATGCCGATCTGGATGCGGCGGTCGATACGCTGATGGACGGCGCGACCTTCAATTCCGGGCAGTGCTGCTGCGGCATCGAGCGTATCTATGTCAACGAGATGCTGTTTGATGCTTTCGTTGAAAAGTCCGTTGCCTGGGTGTCCAACTACAAGCTCGGCAATCCGCTGCTTGAGGAAACGACGCTGGGGCCGATGGCCAACAAGCGCTTCGCCAAGGTTGTGCGCCAGCAGGTAGCGGATGCCGTCTCCAAGGGTGCCAAGGCGCTGGTCGATCCCAAGCTGTTTGCAGCCGACGATGGCGAAAGCGCCTATGTCGCGCCGCAGATCCTCGTCAATGTGGATCATTCCATGGAATTCATGACCGAAGAAACCTTCGGCCCTGCCGTCGGTATCATGAAGGTGAAGAACGACGACGAAGCCATTCAACTGATGAATGACAGCAAATATGGCCTCACCGCATCGTTATGGACGCAGGATGCTGAGCGGGCAGGGCGCATCGGTCGTGAGATCGAAACTGGCACCGTCTTTATGAACCGTGCGGATTATCTCGACCCTGCGCTGTGCTGGACCGGCGTGAAGGACACGGGCCGTGGTGGCTCGCTGTCGGTCATCGGTTTCCAGAACCTGACCCGCCCAAAATCCTACCATCTGAAGAAAGTCACGAAATGAACATCGTCGCAAACTGGAGCTACCCGACCCCGATCAAGATGGGACGCGGGCGCATCAAGGAACTGGCCGATGCCTGCAAGACGCTTGGCATCAAAAAGCCGCTGCTCGTCACCGATCGAGGCCTCGCCAGCATGGCGATCACGGCCCACGCGCTGGATATTCTGGAAGAGGCGGGCCTTGGCCGTGCCATCTTTGCCGAGGTGGACCCCAACCCCAATGAGATCAACCTCGAAGCCGGCGTGAAGGCGTTCAAGGATGGCGGCCATGATGGCGTCGTCGCGTTCGGCGGCGGCTCCGGCCTTGATCTGGGCAAGGCGGTCGCCTTCATGGCGGGCCAGACACGCCCTATCTGGGATTTCGAGGATATCGGCGACTGGTGGACCCGCGCAAACAATGATGGCATCGCGCCCATCGTTGCCGTACCGACCACAGCAGGTACCGGTTCGGAAGTGGGACGCGCCAGCGTCATCACCAATTCCAAAACGCATGTGAAGAAGATCATCTTCCACCCGAAATTCCTGCCGGGCGTCGTGATCTGCGATCCGGAACTGACAGTCGGCATGCCAAAGGCCATCACCGTCGGCACCGGCATGGATGCCTTTGCCCATTGCCTGGAAGCCTATTCCTCGCCTTTCTATCACCCGATGAGCGCCGGTATCGCGCTTGAGGGCATGCGTCTCGTCAAGGAATTCCTGCCGCGCGCACATAAGGACGGCACGGATATCGAAGCCCGCTCCAACATGATGGCCGCCGCTGCCATGGGTGCCGTGGCCTTCCAGAAGGGGCTTGGCGCCATTCACGCGCTCTCGCACCCCATCGGGGCGGTTTACAACACCCATCACGGCATGACCAACGCGGTCGTCATGCCAGCCGTCCTGCGCTTCAACCGCCCGGCTATCGAGGAAAAAATAGCCCGTGCGGCGGCCTATCTCGGCATCGAGGGTGGCTTCGATGGTTTTTATGATTACGTACTGAAGCTCCGCCGAGAGCTGGGCGTGCCGGAAAATCTGACCGCCCTTGGCATCACGCCCGATCGTATCGATGAGTTGACGGCAGAGGCCATCAAGGATCCAAGCTGCGGCGGCAATCCGGTGGAAATGACGGCTGAAAACACCAAGGCGCTGTTTGAGGATTGCTTCTAAGCCTTTCAACGGACTTGAAAAACAGCAGAAATGCGCTGCGCGACAACCGTGACCGTTGGCGTGCAGCGCTTTCGTATTTACCTTTGCTTCACTGCATTTGGTTGGTCTGTCCTTCCGAACGATCATGACCACTTGACATATTTGATTGTATTACTTATTATATACAACCATAGAGGCAATATTTTATTCTATTTTTTTAAATTTATTTTATCAGCCGATGCTTTCGGCGCGTTGTTATTATTGGAATTTCCTCATGGTTTCCTTGCAAACGACCGGCTTGAGGCCGTGCGCTGTGCTGTGTTTATTTTTATTGTCGGCGGTGCAGGCTCATGCTCTGTCCCTTGCTGAAACGAGACACTTGCTGGACCGAACGAGTTTCGGCATGTCGGTTCAGGACGCCGCCGATTTTTCCATCCTCAGTCGCGAACAGGCGGTCGACAAGCTGCTGGACGGACTTCCCAACCCTCAACGGGACGCGCCGCCGCCCTTTGTAAGATTAGCGAGGCCAGATTACTGGGCGCCGGGATGGGAAAGTCGCGACACTATTCTCTATCGCGTTTCGGAGATCAAACAGCTTCAGGCCTGGTGGATCGCGGAGATGATTGAGACGGAGCAACCTTTTGCGGAAAAGCTTGCGCTTTTCTGGCACAATCACTTCGTGTCACGTTTCGATCCCGGCCGCATCAGCGCGCCATTCTACGACCAGGTCATGCTGTTTCGTGGTTCGGACGCGATGAATTTTCGCCGCCTGACGAAGGCGATGCTACGCGATCCGATGATGCTGACCAGCCTCGACAATATTCACAACACCCGATCGTCTCCCAACGAGAACCTTGCCCGGGAACTGCTGGAACTGTTCACGCTCGGGATCGGACATTATTCCGAGAGCGACATAAAGCAGGTTGCCAAGGTCCTTGCTGGTCACGGTGTGGATCGTACCCGTGGCTGGCGCTACAGTCTTGATAATAGGAACACCGATCGGGATGCCAAGACTGTGCTTGGTGTCGTAATTCCGGCGGGCTCTGATGACGATATCGATCAACTCGTCGATATCGTCCTCGCGCAGCCGCAGGTCTCACGTTTCATCGCGTCGAAATTCTACACAGAGTTCGTTTCGCTGGATGTCGACGAGCGGGAGGTGGACCGGCTGGCAACTGTGCTGCGGGACAATGATTTCGAGATGAAGCCTTTTCTGCGCGCGCTTCTCTTGAGCGACAGTTTCTGGTCACAACGTAACAGGGCAGGGCTGGTCAAGTCTCCCATTGAGCTTATCGTCGGCTTCATGCGCACCCTCGGGCTTCGGCTTCCAGACCATGGGGTCATACTCGATTATCTGAGCCAGCTTGGGCAAAGCCCCTTCATGGCACCTTCGGTCGCGGGTTGGCGCGGTGGCACGGAGTGGCTGACGATGAAGTCGGTCGAGGAACGAGCCAGAATCGTCAGACGCCTTTGGGATGCTTATGACGATGCGCGCTGGCAACCTGCCTCTCAATCGCGCGATCTTTTCGTTCGTTTTTCGTCGGAACAGCTCGACACGGCAGCCCCTATTGTCATCGACGTCAATGGGCGCAAGGTCGCCGAAACAATCGCGGTTCACGGTACCAATACCTACCTGGAAAAAGCCTCCAGCGAACCAGGTGGCTTGAAGCCCATGTGGGAAACATTTTCGGTGGCCAGAGACTTGCTGCCGGAAAAGATCGAGACAATCACCATACGTCTGAACGCGAAAAATCCCGATACCCGCCTTTTCGTGAATTGGGTCGCCGTGGACGGACGCAGGTTTTCGCCTGCGCAGGCATCCTGGGATCTGAGCGGGCAGACCGACTGCTCGGCGGACGTTCCGAAGGGCATGTTCTATTGCGATGTCGGACTGTCGTTTCCCATCGATCAGAAGGACCCCCAACAGGCTGTCATGGACGATCTCTCGGCACCGCATAATTCGATTATCGAATATGGCACGGGCAGGTTGCAACGCGAAGACACGCCACGCAACGTTCCCACCGCGCGCGATTTCGAAGCCGATGCAAGCGCGCTCCTGACCTTACGTCCAGAGCCCAGAAGTAGCGGCGATCTGCGCATGTTCCTAATGTCGGCATCTGCGATCTACGGCGATGCGGATAATCCCTCGTCCTCTTTCGAGGATCGGGCGCGGATGTTCACGACCGACCCCGCCTATAATCTCAAGTAACCAATCGGAATATTGACGATGACAAGATTTGACCGTGTTTCGCGGCGGGAAACGCTCGCGCTTATTTCCGGGACGATGGCCCTATTCTCAGCTCCAGGCTGGGCGAAAGCTGCCCTGAACGGACCGGATAAAACCGCCCCGAAAAGCAAGCGGCTTGTTCTTCTGGAACTGTTCGGCGGCAACGATGCCCTTAACACGCTGATACCCTATGCCGATCCGCTCTATCAGCATTATCGTCCTACCGTCGGGATTGCGCGCGATGATGTTTTGCGGCTGAACGATGATGTCGGCTTCAATCCCGCCTTTCGTGGTATCGCCAACTTGTTCGAAAGGGGCGAACTTGCCATCATTCAGGATGTCGGTTACCCGCATCCTAACCTCTCTCATTTCGGGTCCGCCGCGATATGGGCTTCAGCCGACGGGCAGGTCCAGCGCACCAGCGAAAGCGGCTGGATCGGGCGTGTTTTGACGGCAAATCGCGCTCTTCTGCCAGTTATGGATGCCGATGGGATCATCCTTTCCGGCGATCAGGATTTGCTTAAGGGTGAAAATCTCCAAGTCCTTTCGATGACGGATAGCAAGGCCTTCCTCCAAGACAGCGCACGCATGGTCAACCCCAAGCTTGATGTGGATGGGCATCGCGCACTTGCGCATCTGCAACATCTGCTTCGGGATAAGGAGGCCATCGCCGAACGCGTTCAGGCACGGTTGAAGGGGCAGAACCGGTTCGACGCGTGGTTCATAAAAGATAATTATCTTGGGCCACTTGATGCGCAGGTTTCGCTTCTCCTGTGGCTGATCGAAAGCGGCGTCGAAACGCCGATGTACAAACTCAGTATTTCCGGTTTCGACATGCATGCAAATCTGCGCGGCCAGCATGAGCAACTGCTTGGCACAGTCCAGTCCACTGTTCTCAATCTGCGTCAAGGCCTCATTGATATCGGTGTCTGGGATGACACCCTCATCGTCGTCCAGTCGGAATTCGGCAGGCGCCCGGAAGAAAATGCCTCTGGCGGTACCGATCACGGCACCAGTGGGCCTGTCTTGCTTGCGGGTGGAGGACTGGCAGGCGGGGTTTACGGCGCAAGGAGCGATCTATCGAGGCTTGATGAGGAAGGCAATCTCGGTTTTGGCGTCGATTTCCGGCAGATCTATTCGGCCATCATCCAAAAATTTTGGGGGATGACAGAAAATCCCATGGTGAAGGCCGGGTTCTCGCCGTTCCAGATAAAATTGTGATCGCGCCTTTCGATAATCACTCGGGATTTTGATAATGAATTTGCATCTTCAAGCACATGAAGCGCGGCCTTGCTCGCCCAAGGACTCGCAAGAGCTTGCCGCTTTCCTCAAGCCAAACCCCACGATCCTTGCCTGCCTGACACTTTACAATGAACCTGCGGAAGCTCTGGTACAGACCTTGTCCGGTCTCATCAGAAACCAGCTTGATCTGAAGCGCCGAAGGCAATCGCAAACCCCAAGCCTTGTCATCTGTATTATGCTGGATGGCGTCCGGACCCTTGATCCGAGTACCGCCGCTTTGCTAGAGCATCTGTGCTTCGGCTCTGCGCAGCAATGGACGCTCCAAGGCAATGAACAGCCGTTGCTCATTTCGGCTATGTCTTTATCGGTCAATGATCTACTCGTCAGGCTGGGTCAGCACGCCATGCCTTGGAATGGCATGCGCATTCGTCTTTTGCTGTGCAAAAAGCCGCTCAATCGCGGCAAGCTGGATAGCCATGCCTGGTTTTTCAGAACGATTGCGCCATTGGCTGATCCCGATTTTATTGTCCAGATCGATGCAGGGTCCATTCCGGACGACCCATGCATGGGCGCCCTGCTGGAGCACATGTCGAGGCATCCACAATGTGCGGCGGCGGCCACGCATATTCTGACGCCCTCAAAAACCGATAGCAGCCTTCTCCTCAACTGGCAGCACAATGATTTCCTCTGGAGCAAGGCAACGGATTGGCCGATCGGTCATGCGCTCGATTATATTGAGGTGGTGCCAGGGCAGTGCTGCATGTTGCGCTGGTCCGCTCTGCGGCAATCTCCTGGAGCAGCAGCCGATCCCCTCGACATCTATCTTGGCGCGACGGAGGATGACGGCTTGCTGAGGCGCAATCTCTATCTTGCCGAAGATCGCGTTCTCGGTCTCGCCATAGTGGAGGCGACGGGCGCCGCGATCCATTATATGCCGGCGGCCGTTGTGAAAACCGACCCGTGCACCACCCTTGATGAACTGCTACGGCAGCGACGCCGCTGGATCAACAGCACGGTCGCCGCACGCCTTACCGCAACTTCTCGCCTGCCAGATATATTATCGTCTTCGGTCTTCGGCTGGGGGCGCAAATTCTCGATTGTTCTCTCGATTTTGTTCGGCATGTACCAGACCTTGTTGCTGCTGGTGTTGCCAGGTATGAGCATCTTCTTCTTCGCAAGGGGCGCCCGCAATGTCGCCGGCCAGTTTGCAGGCAACGCCGACATCCCAGCGCTTGAATTTGCTGCGGGAGCAGCTTTCTTCCTCTGCTGGGCGTGGATGCTCGCATCCATGCGTCAAGGCCTTGCCGAGGGTGGAATGTTTGGTAAATGGAAGGGTGCGTGGCTTTATGTGCTGCTTGCCGTCTCGGCGTTCGGCAATTTCGTGGCCGTCGCGACTGCGCCGGTAGCCGTCACACTCTTAGGAATCGTGGTGCTTGTGGTCAGTGCGGCACTCATTCGGCTGGACCGATCAATAGTATCCTATTGGCACAGATGGATGCCCTTCCAGCTTCTGCTCGCACCTGCCTTCAGCCTCTACCTGACGAGCTACGCCTTTGCCAATATCAGCGATGTCAGCTGGGGCACGAAAGGGCTGAGCGAGAGCAGAACCCACCCTGGCCAACACCTGCGCTGGCGCCGTATTCGGGACGCGATTTTGACGATCTGGGCTGTGGCGAGTGCCTGTCTTGCCCTGTTCTTAGGATTGCAGACAGCTGAAATACAATCAATAATTTCGATGCTTTTCCTGGCAACATTTTATCTCCCCGCTTTCATCGCCTCGGCTTTGTTGTTGGCAAGATCGGGGTCCGCCTTCACCACGCTTTCAGTTTCCAGCATGCGGAGGAGCCCTGCCTGATTGGCAAAAGGCTTTGAAGCAATGCTTCGAAGGCACCTCATGCGCAGGTTTGAATTGCCATGTTTTCGATTTGTTAACCATGTTGGTTAAGAGTGTGTAAAGCACCATGATTGTCGCGGTGCTTTAAAGAGCGATGAAATCAGGCTCTAAATTCCGGGGGGCCTCATGCCAGTCATCACATTTGCAAACACCAAGGGCGGCGCCGGCAAGACCACGGCCGTTCTGCTGCTTGCCACCGAACTCGCCCGCATGGGTCACCGGGTTACTGTGCTGGATGCCGATCCGCAATTGTGGATTTCGCGCTGGTCGGACATGTCGGGGCCGATGCGCAACCTGTCTATCATCTCCAATGTCACAACGGCGTCGCTGGAGACCCATATCCGCGAGAACAAATCCAATACGGATTGTTTCATCATCGATCTGCCCGGTACCAAAAATCCGCTTCTCACCATGGCGCTGGGTATCTCCGACCATGTTCTGATCCCCGTTCAGGGCTCTGCCATGGATGCGCGTGGTGCCGCCGAAGTGATTGAGCATATCGAGTTTCTGGATCGCAAGATGGGCGTCAAGGTAGAGCATTCCGTCGTGTTGACCCGCGTCAATGCCATGATCAGCACCCGCTCCATGCTGGTGGTGAAGGCGCTTCTGGCCGAAAAGAACGTTCGCGTTCTCAATACGCCGATTGCCGAGCGCGCAGCCTTTCGCGATGTTTTCGACTGTGGTGGCACACTGGACTCGCTGGACTGTCGCAAGGTCAGCAATGTCGATAAGGCGCTGGAGAATGTGCGCAGTTTCGCCACCGAGGTTCTGCGTCTGATGCCGACACGCGTTATTCGCTCAGACCGCGATCTAAAATTCTTCAACCGCAGAGCCGCCTGAATTAGGCAAGTTTTATGCGCCCGGCAGGCAGCAAAGCCGGGTGCAAAATTCTTCTTGATTTGGAAATGATCATTTCCTATATTGCCCGTATGGCAAATACTGTTTCATACCCTTTGCGCCAACGCGGTCGCCCGCGCGAATTCGATGTTGATCTGGCCATCGACAAAGCCATCCGCGTGTTCTCGGAACGTGGCTTTCACGCGACGTCAGTGGGTGATCTGAGCGAAGCGATGGAATTGACACAGGGCAGTCTTTACAAGGCCTTCAAGGATAAGCGGGACATCTACATCGCTGCGTTAGAGCGCTATAGATCGGTTCAGTCTCAACGTTTTGAGGTCGCGGTTCAGACTGGCAAGACCGGCCGGGAAAAGCTCGAAGCAGGTATGAATTTCTATGCGGATGCCTGCATTGGGATGTCAGGCGGGCAGGGTTGTCTCGTCGTCGGTGCCGCCGCTGATCTGGCCTCGCTTGATGCGGATACGGCGCGCGTCGTGCGTGGTGCCGTAGACGCACGCGAGAAAACACTCATCCGCCTTGTGCGTGAGGGGCAGGCGGATGGTTCGGTATCGACGGCCAAAGACGCGGCGGCGCTGGCAAAGACGGCGCTGTGCATCGTCTACGGTATGCGGGTGGTCGGCAAGACCGGGCTGGCGAAGGCCGAGCTGAGTTCGGTGGTCGATATCGCCATGACGGTTTTCGACTGAGTTTTGTGTATTTTGGAAATGATTATTTCCTAATTTGGAGACGTGTAATGACATCTAGAGTGCTTGGCGCCACGCCCGCACGGGAAGAAACGATCTCTTCCGCCATGATTTTTCTATTGGCGAGTGCCTGTGGGCTGATCGCGGCGAATATCTACTATGCCCAGCCGCTGGCCGGCCCCATTGGGGCAGAGCTTGGCCTGTCTTCCGCTGCAACGGGGTTGATCGTAACGCTGACCCAGATCGGCTATGGATTGGGTTTGCTGTTTGTTGTGCCGCTGGGCGACCTCATCGAGAACCGGAAGCTGATCGTCACCACTGTCCTTATGGCGGTGGCCGCGTTGATTGCAGCGGCCCTCGCACCACATGCGGTGCAGTTTCTGACAGCTGTATTTCTGGTTGGCGTCAGCTCTGTTGCGGTGCAGATGATCGTGCCTCTGGCCGCTCATATGACCCCTGATGCGATACGCGGACGCGTGGTCGGGAGCATTATGAGCGGGCTGATGGTCGGCATCATGCTGGCGCGGCCTGTTTCCAGCGTGCTATCCGAGTTTGTGTCATGGCGCGGTGTTTTCCTGATGTCCGCTAGCGTCATGGCTGTTCTGTCGCTGGTACTCTATCGCTTGCTGCCGCGCCGGATGCCGGATGCAAAGCTTCCATACCGCGTGCTTCTTGCCTCCATGGGGAAGCTTGCTGCGAATACGCCGATTTTACAACGTAGGGCGATCTATCAGGCGGGAATGTTTTCAGCCTTCAGCCTGTTCTGGACAGTTACACCGCTCTATCTGATCGGCCCAGCCTTCCGCTTGTCACAGAGCGAGATCGCGCTGTTTGCGCTGGCCGGTGCTGCCGGTGCCGTTGCAGCCCCGATTGCCGGGCGCTGGGCGGACCGTGGCTGGACATGGGCGGCAACCTTTTGTGCCCTGCTGGCTGGCATGGCCTCGTTTCTCATCACGCACCTGGCGCCTGAGGGCTCTCACCTTTCGTTAGCGCTTCTGGTTTTAGCGGCCATCGTGCTTGATTTTGCGGTGACGACCAATCTCGTGCTTGGACAGCGCGCCATCTTCACGCTGGGTGCAGAATTTCGCAGCCGCCTCAACGGCATTTTCATGGCGACGTTCTTCATGGGTGGCGCTGCCGGTTCCGCTTTGGGCGGATGGGCCTATGCACATGGACACTGGACAGCCGCATCTTGGCTTGGTTTTGCCATGCCCGCCACGGCGTTCGCGTTCTTCCTGACGGAAGGCCGGAACAACAAAGTACCGCCACGTCTGGGGTAATAGGATCAAAAAAATGCCCGGCATTTGAGCCGGGCATTCAGACTTTTAAAATGGATCTTACTCGGCAAACTCTACGACCACGCCGGGTCTGACCATTTTTGCCAGTTCCGTTGCATCCCAGTTGGTCAGGCGGATACAGCCGTGACTGTTGGTCTTGCCGATCTTGGAGGGTTCCGGTGTACCATGAATACCGTATGTGGGTTTCGACAGCGCGATCCACACTGTACCAACGGGGCCGTTGGGGCCGGGTGGTATCTGCAGGATCTGGCTATTCTGGCCCTGCTGGAAGTTGATCTTCGGATTGTAGGTGTATCCTGGATTGAGAGCGATACGCTCGACCGTATGCGTGCCGGACGGCGAAGGCGTATCCGAAGAACCGATGGTTGCCGGGTAGGCGGCAATCAACACACCGCCTTCGTCATAGGCGAAGACCTGTTTGATGCCCTTATGGGCCACGATGCGGGCGACCTGACCCTTCTTTGTATCGCCGGGGCTGACGACCTTTATGATCGTACCAGGTACGGTGAAGTCGATGCCGGGGTTGAGCTCCTTCAAGTAGGTCTCATCCATGTGGAAACGCTCAGCCAGCGCTTCGGACGTGGAGGTGTAGGCCATGGCTGGAAGCTGTGCCTTTTCCGCGTAGTCATCGGGAATGGACGCCACATAGGGGCCAGCGGCATCGGCGGCGGTAATTGTATAATCCACGATAGCGAGACCGCCGGTATTGCGCAGGCGCTCCAGAATATCATCCGTGTTGTTCGGATCCAGGCGGTCGCCTGTCATATCCTGCCAGGCGGCGATGGCCTTGTTGACGTTGTCACCCATCTTTCCGTCGATCACGCCGGGAGAAATGCCCTCGCGGTCCAAAAACACCTGAAGTGCGACGATTTCCTGACGAGAGCGATTAACCGGTGCCGTTACCGGCTGGTTGCGCTCGACGAGGTGGTCTGGCTGCGGGACCATGGCTGTACTGGTTTCGCCGGGAACGGGCTCACCCAGAGGACCGCTTTCGACCTGCCCAGGCCGCGATACGGAGCCGGTGTAAACGTCGGGATCGGTACCGTCTCCACGATATTCCCTGAAGTCCCTGACGTTTGGATTACCCTGCGAGCCGTATTGCGGTTGTGGCTCACGCATCTGGCCCGGGGCTGGCGGGTAATAGTTGTCGTCCTGCTGCGGGTAATACGGATCCTGACGCATGGGTTCACGACGAGATGCGGCGCCATTGGGCATTTCGGTGGCAACCAGATTTCCGTAGCGGTCATAGTAAACCGTGCGGCCGATACTATCGCGGCTGATCACAATATCGCCACGGTCAGGCATGAACTCAAGGACGTGGCCATCGGGAGAGACCAGCATGGGTTGCTGGGCAAGGGCCTGATGGGGCGCCACCAGAGGGGTCGCCGCAAGAGCGAGAGAGAACATTGTGTTAATTAAAAGTTTCACGATTCTGCGATCCCTTGGGTTCATCCCCAATACACACACGTTAATCTTGACCCTATTGTGAAAAAGGTGAATTCGAAGTTAACGCAATCTTAATTTCACGACGCAGTGATCGCTTTTGTGTGATCGCCATGTCGTTGAGTGAGTGAAGGAACAGTCCATGCGCGCGCTGCAAGCCGGAAAATCCCCCACGATACTTCTAGATGAGACGTCCGTTTTCGATATCGGCTCCTGCATTGTGGACGATGTCGATATTGCTCCGGGCAGGGCCATTCCCAACGATGATGATCCCAGGATCGACCATTCTCTCGAAGGATTTATGTTCACCTGCGGCCCTGACCATATTCGTCATCCTGAGCCGATGGTGAAGGGCGGAAAATATCCTTTGCACGGCTCGTTCTCGTCTCACCCCGCCGAGGTTGTCAGTTGGGTGGTCTCTGACGGTAATGCACAGGCAACGGCAAGGGTTCCCGTGAGACTTGCAGATGGTGGGACAGCGCTTTTGGAACGCGAGTGGCGCATCGATGGTGCAAGTGGTGAGATTAGCCTCAACGATATCGTGACCAACACAGGTGACAATGAACGGCCTGTTTTCCAGATGTATCACATGAATGTCGGCGCAAGACTGTTCGATGACGGCGTAAAACTATCAGGCGCGATGTTTGACGGCGGCGGCTTTGGATGGCGCTTCGGGGAAGAGCCGGGTGGCGTTTTCTGCGTGCCGGCGGGTGAGGGTAGAGAGGGATGGGCGGACATGACGCTGGGGCCGATCGCAGCCATCGGTGGGCGGACGCTCAAAGTCTCATTCCGCACCGACACACTGCCCTATCTTCAGATGTGGCGCAACCAGAGTGACCCGGCTCATGTCATGGGAATAGAGCCCGTTTCGCATCGTTGGGTGGATCGCGACGAGCTGGAGGCTGCAGGAGAGTTCAACATGCTGAAACCCGGTGAAAGCCGCTCTTACGGTTTGCGGTTTTCCATTCTCTAGATCGCCTTTCAATTGGAAAGCCATATCATTGACGCACAGGATTTAACCCCTTACACCGGGTGCGAAATTTGGAGCGGCACGGCTTTAGAAAGACCGGATTGCCGTCGTCATCGGAGGACATGAGAATGGATATCAGGCGTATCGACGACGAATATTCCGTAACCGGTCAGATCAGCGTAGCCGATCTCGACGAGGTCAAGGCGCTCGGTTTCAAGTCTATCGTCTGCCATCGTCCGGATGGTGAAGAAGACGGCCAGCCCATTTTTGCCGATATTGCCGAACGGGCACAAGAACTGGGCATTGCCATCGCGCATGTGCCAGTGGGACGCTTCGGCGTGGATGCCGATGCTGTGACCGGCATGGTCGATGCGCTGGATGAGTTTCAGCGCCCGATGCTTGGATTTTGCCGTTCCGGTGCGCGTTCGACTGCAATCTACGAAAAGACACATCATATCCGTGGCTGAGTTTCAGCCATCTATACAAGACGACCAACAGGAGTTTTCAGCATGAGCATCAAGCGTATCGAACCCGGCAAGCGTATGAGCGGTGCCGTCGTTCACGGCAACACTGTCTACCTCGCCGGTCAGGTCGGTGAAGGCACATCCGTGACCGAACAGAGCAAGTCCGCTCTCGCCGAAGTCGACCGTCTGCTGGCTCTTGCCGGCTCCGACAAGTCCAAGATCCTCCAGACGATCATCTACCTCTCCGACATGTCCACCTTCGGCGAAATGAACGCCGTCTGGGAAGGCTGGATCGACCCTGCAAACCCACCCGCCCGCGCCACCAGCGGCGCACCGTTGGCAACGCCGGATTACAAGGTCGAATTTATCGTCACTGCTGCGATTTAAGTGGTTTGATAGTGTTTCGGGAAAGCCGGTCCTTGGGGCCGGCTTTTTTGTTTGTGTGCAGATAGCGCGCACCTTCGTCATGCTCGGGCTTGTCCCGAGCATCTGCAAACTCCCAATTTTAGCACTGTGGTTAGATCCTCGGGACAAGCCGGAGGATGACGGAGAGGATACTTTAAATCCTTCGTTTTTAATGGATTAAGAGTTCTGCCTCGCGACGTGATTCAACGCCTTGCCAAGTTGATTCATATTCATCACGCGCTCATCGAACCATAGGCGGGCAAGGTCGACGGTTGAGGACAGGTTGAGGCCATCTGGATCGATCGACGTGATTTTCCACGCGCCGGATTTCTTGCCTGCGCGGGTCGCAAGCCGGGATGCTTCGCCTTTGATGGCGTTGAGGCGGGCGATCTCGGTATCCGCTGCTGCCATGAGTTCTTCTGCGCCGGATAGATCGGTGCGGAGATCTACAGGGGTGATGTTGCTGGCATTGCGGGCGGGGCCGCCATTGATCTGCACGCCCTCGGTGTTGACTCGGTAAAGTTGGGTGTCGGGCAGGGACAGGTAGAGCTTGGCTTTCGGGTAGCGGGCAATGTAACGCGCTTTGGCAAGCGGCACGTCTTCGGCAGCCATCAATCCGGCTTTCCCCACCAGCGTCAGTCTTGGCAGCGTTAGCGCGTCACCCTTGGTGAAACCAGCCAGAACGACCGAGATGCGCGCATCAGCTTCGATGTTGCGGGCGTGCAGCGCAAGGCGGGCTGCGAAAAAGACTGGCGTTCCATCCGGCTCGATGGCGATATTGGTGGCGGTATTGTAGGGGTAGCCGCTTTGCGGGTCGAGTGTGGCAAGGCCTGCAATGCGGCAGGTGTGCAGCACGTCGCGCGCCGCTCTGACAGCCTCGAATGGCGCACCTGATGATGGTTCGATTTTTGCGCCGCGTGGGGTGATTGCTGCTTCTGCCTGATCTGCCATGATGATCTCCGTCCGTTGAAGACGGTTTACATCATGGCAGTGTCATTTCCAGCGGCTGATATCAGCTACGCTCACGAATTTGCGTCAGCGTTCGGGCAGGGGTGATGGCCTCCGGGTCAAGCTTCACCTCGATGATCGAAGGCTTGCCGCTCGCGCGTGCGCGCTCATAGGCGGGGCCGAAGTCTTCGGTTTTTTCGACCAGTTCGCCATGCCCGCCATAGGCCTTGGCGAAGGCGACGAAATCCGGGTTGACGAGATCGGTGCCACTGACGCGACCGGGATACTCGCGTTCCTGATGCATGCGGATCGTGCCATAGGTGCCGTTGTTGACCAGCACCGTGATGATCGGCAGGCCATAGCGCACGGCGGTGATGAATTCCTGTCCGTGCATCATGAAGCAGCCATCACCCGCGAAACAAACGACTTCCCGTTCCGGGAACAGGTGCTTGGCGGCCACTGCGGCGGGCAGGCCGTAGCCCATGGAGCCGGAGGTGGGCGCCGACTGTGTGTTGAAGCGCTGGAAACGGTGGAAGCGATGCAGCCATGTGGCGTAGTTGCCCGCGCCATTGGTGAACACGGTGTCAACAGGCGTATTGGCTTCGATCCAGTCCATGATCGGCCCCATCTGCACCAAACCGGGGCCCGTTTTTGGCGGTGTCGACCACGTCAGATAGGCTTGATGCATGGCAGCCGTGCGGTCTGCCCAGACGGGGTTCTGCGGGGTCTCAATGCTGTCCAGCGCATCCACGAAATCGCTGGTGGAGGCGCAGATGGCAAGATCCGGGCGATACATGCGGCCAAGTTCTTGTGCGTCCGGGAAGATATGGACGAGCGTTTGCGAGGGGTAGGGAATATCGAGCAGAGTATAGCCGGAAGACGGCATCTCTGACATGCGGCTGCCGAGCAACACGATGAGGTCGGCCTCCTTGATCTCTTTCGAAAGCGCCGGGTTGACGCCGATGCCGACATCACCTGCATAGGATGGGCTCAGGTGATCGAACAGCGCCTGACGGCGGAAGGAGCAGCCGACGGGCAACTTGAAGCTTTCGGCGAATGTTTTGAATTTCGCCACGCTGTCTTCCGTCCAGCGCGTACCGCCGACGATGACCATAGGACGCTTGGCACTGCTCAGAAGCTCTGCGAATTTTGCCATCTGCTTCGGGCCGGGATGGCTTTCCACCCGCATGTAGGGCTTGGCTTGCGGCGCGTCGACCAGATCGACCAGCATGTCTTCCGGCAGACTCAGCACCACCGGGCCAGGGCGACCGGAGGTGGCAATGGCAAAGGCACGGGTGACGAATTCCGGGATGCGGCGCGCGTCATCGATCTCGCCCACCCATTTGGCGAATTCGGTGAACGCACGGCGGTATTCGACCTCCTGGAAGGCCTCGCGTTCGCGCGCATCGCGCTGAACCTGACCGATGAAGAGGATCATTGGAATGGAATCCTGCATCGCGATGTGCAGACCGGCAGATGCGTTGGTGGCACCGGGGCCGCGCGTCACCATGCAGATGCCGGGTTCGCCGGTCAGCCGTCCCCAGGTATCTGCCATCATCGCCGCGCCGCCTTCCTGACGGCAGATGACGGTTTCGATGCCACTTTCATAAAGCGCATCCAGCACCGCCAGATAGCTTTCGCCCGGTACGCAGGAAACGCGTGAAACGCCGTTGGCCTTCAGGGCTTCGACAATCAATTGTCCGCCGGTTCTTTTCATGGTGCCAGGTTCCTTTCGATGTCGTCCAGCTCAGCCATGACTTCGACCTGATGTTCTCCCAGGCGCGGGCTTGGACGTTCGTAACGCAGAGGTGTTTCCGAGAGAATGATGGGCGTGCGCACGCCCGGGATGACGGTCCCATCGGCGGCGTCCAGATCGACGCGCAGACCGCGCGCCTGAACCTGTGGGTCGGCGAACATTTCCTCTATGGAGTTGATCGGCCCGGCAGGTACGGCGTTGGCTTCACAGGCCGTCAGCAAATCACGCTTCGTCCATTTCAGCGTTTCGGTGGAAACGATCTGGCGGACCTCGACCTTATGGGCCACGCGCGCCTTGTTGGTCGCGTAGCGCTCATCGTCCGCGATCGCATCGATTCCTAGGATTTTGCACAGGCGACGGAATTGTCCGTCATTGCCGATGGCGAGAATCAGGAAGCCGTCTGCCGTTGGCACCACCTCGTAAGGCGAGATGTTGGGATGCGCATTGCCCAGCCGCACGGGAGGCTTTCCGGAAATGAGATAGTTCATGTTCTGGTTGGCCAGCACGGCGGATTGGACATCCAGCAGCGCCATGTCGATATGCTGCCCTTGGCCGGTGCGCATCGCGTGGATAAGCGCTGCCTGAATGGCGGTGACGGAGTAAATGCCGGTGAAGATATCGGCAACGGCAACGCCCGCCTTCATCGGCTGGCCATCCGGCTCTCCGGTGATCGACATGAAGCCGGACATGCCTTGGACGATGTAATCGTAACCGGCGAAATCCGCATAAGGCCCGGTCTGACCAAAACCGGTGATGGAGCAATATATGAGCTTGGAGTTCAAAGCCCGAAGCGACTGATAATCCAGCCCGTATTTCTCCAGCCCGCCGCGCTTGAAGTTTTCGATCACGACATCCGCGGTCTTCACCAACCGACGCACCGTCTCGCGTCCCTCGTCGGTTTTCAGATCGACCGTGATGGAGCGTTTGCCGCGATTGGTGGAATGATAATAGGCCGCGGAAAGAGTGTCGCCATCCTTGCTTTCCACGAAGGGAGGCCCCCAGGCGCGCGTATCGTCTCCACCATCAGGGCTTTCGACCTTGATGACGTCAGCACCCATATCCGCCAGCATCTGACCGGCCCATGGGCCTGCCAGAACGCGGGCGAGTTCGATCACACGAATGCCCTTCAAGGGCGGTTGTTTCTTATCGCAAGGTTCTGCCATGTCTGTCCCACATATTTCAGAAGTTTATAGACGGGCAGACTTCTGCATGCATGTGAAATAATCTCATGGCGTCATTCCGTTTCAGCAGTGAAATCAACGATTGTCGGCGGCGACATTCCTGGCCCAGGCAGCAAAATCCGAAGCTGGAACCTCCCAGCCGATTTCATTGAGCGTCTCGTGGCGCATGCCGGCGTAAATTTTGTCTTCGACGTCGGTGAAGCCTGCCGCCCGGAATTGCCGTCCCAGCCAGACAATTTCCTTGCCGTCATTGGTGGCAGCATCCTGATCGCCGCTGACCAGCAGGATCGGCAGGTCTTTGGGGAGGCGGGAGATGAGTTTGGGGCCGCGATAGGACATTTCGAACACATCCTGCCACAGCGAGACACTCGCTTCGAACTGGCATAGCGTGTCGCTGACATAGGCATCGACCGCTGCCTTATCATGGCTGAGCCAATCTGCCGACGTGCGCTTTTCCGGCATCTTGTTGTTCCAGATGCGGAAGGTGGCTTTGGGCAGGATGGCGCTGGGGACGTCCGAGCCTTTCAGCATTTTCTCAATACGCAGAACGACCTGTGCCAGATGCCCCATGATGCCGGGGTTGAGGTTGGAGTTCCAGATGGAGAGACCATCGAAGGCGTCCGGGTGGCTGACAGCGGTGTTCAGCGCGATGAGGCCGCCCATGGAATGACCGAGCAGGATGATGGGCAGGCCAGGATGACGTTCCGAGACGAGCATGCGCATGGCCATCACGTCGGCGATGACCTTGCTCACGCCGTCCTTCCAGGCGAACCGTCCCAATGGCGCATCATCTGCCTTGGTGCGTCCGTGGCCGCGATGGTCGTTGGCATAAACTTCAAAACCCTGCTGCGCCATGACGCGGGCGAAATGGCGATAACGCCCGGCATGATCGACGAGGCCGTGACAGATCATGAGTACGCCGACAGGTTGACCCTCTGCGGGTTCGTAGCGATAGGCGAGCGATGCGCCTGTTGGACTTGCCAGCCGATTGATTTCACTGAATGCAGTCTCGTCCATTCATCTCTCCGCAGCTATGCTTATTGTTGGGCAAGAGGTTGCCCCTTGGCCCTATTTAACTTACATAGCGGCAAATTTCCCATTCGAATTTTCAAATCTGACGCGGAGCATTCGCTACAATGGCACGTCAATTCATCTACCACATGTCGGGGCTGAACAAGGCTTACGGCGCCAAGAAGATCCTAGAGAACGTCAATCTGTCGTTCTACCCGGATGCCAAGATTGGTATTCTCGGCCCCAACGGCGCGGGTAAGTCCACCGTGCTGCGCATTATCGCCGGTCAGGACAAGGAATTCACCGGTGAGGCGTGGTTGGCCGAAGGCGCGACCGTTGGCTACCTCGAGCAGGAACCACATCTGGACGAGACCAAGACCGCGTTCGAAAACGTCATGGTTGGCGTAGCCGACAAGACGGCCGTGCTCGAGCGTTACAACGAACTGATGATGAACTATTCCGACGAAACTGCGGATGAGGGCGCCAAGCTTCAGGACATCATCGACAGCCAGAACCTGTGGGATCTGGAACAGCAGGTCGAAATGGCCATGGAAGCCCTGCGCTGCCCGCCCAAGGACAGCGACGTGTCTACGCTTTCCGGTGGTGAGCGCCGCCGTATCGCGCTTTGCCGTCTGCTTTTGTCCAAGCCGGACCTGCTTCTCCTCGACGAACCGACCAACCACCTTGACGCCGAAACGATCGCCTGGCTGGAAAAGCATCTGCGCGACTATCCCGGCGCCGTGATGATGATTACCCACGACAGATACTTCCTGGACAACGTCACCGGCTGGATTCTCGAGCTCGACCGTGGTCGCGGCATTCCTTACGAAGGCAACTACTCTGCTTACCTGACGGCGAAGGCCAAGCGTATGCAGCAGGAAGCGCGCGAAGACGCAGGCCGCCAGAAGGCGATCTCGCGCGAGCAGGAGTGGATCGCATCCAGCCCGAAGGCCCGTCAGGCAAAGTCGAAGGCCCGTATCAAGTCCTACGAGCAGCTGGTGGATGCCGCCGACAAGCAGCGTCCCGGCGACGCGCAGATCATCATTCCGGTCAGCGAGCGTCTCGGCAATGTCGTCATCGAGATGGAAGGCATCACCAAGGGTTTTGAAGGCCGCACGCTGATCAAAGACCTGTCGATCAAGCTGCCACCAGGCGGTATTGTCGGCATCATCGGCCCCAACGGTGCCGGTAAGACGACACTGTTCAAGATGATCACCGGCCAGGAAAAGCCGGATGCGGGTTCGGTCCGCATTGGCGACACCGTTCAGCTTGGTTATGTCGACCAGAGCCGCGATGCGCTGGATGGCTCCAAGACGGTCTGGGAAGAGATTTCCGGCGGTGCTGAAGTCATCAAGCTTGGCAAGTTCGACATGAACTCACGCGCTTACTGTGGCGCCTTCAACTTCAAGGGGGGCGACCAGCAGCAGAAGGTCGGCAACCTCTCCGGTGGTCAGCGCAACCGCGTGCACCTTGCCAAGATGCTCAAGGCGGGAGGCAACGTTCTCCTCCTCGACGAACCGACCAACGACCTTGACACGGAAACGCTCGGTGCGCTGGAAACGGCGCTCGAAAACTTCGCTGGCTGCGCCATCATCATCAGCCATGATAGAATGTTCCTGGACCGCCTTGCCACCCACATCCTCGCCTTCGAGGGCGACGGGCATGTGGAATGGTTCGAAGGCAACTTCGAAGATTACGAACAGGACAAGGTCCGCCGTTTGGGTGCCGATGCACTCAACCCCGGCAGCCAAGCTTACAAGCGTTTGACCCGCTGATCGAACTATATAAAACATTGAAGGAGAGGGACGGATCGTTTCTCTCTTTTTTTATGTTTAGGCTCCGAAGTAAAATCGCAAAAACTGTTACAAAATAAAATCATTGCGGAATGTTTTCGAGCGATTTACCGTTTTTTTAAGGGAGACATGTCAGATATTTGACCATTCATTGTTTGGTGGGGCTGACATGTTATCTATTAGAAATGCTTTGACGGGTGCTTTCGTCGTCGTCAGTGTTGCGCTGGCCGGTATTGTTGGTAAATCGACTTTCAACGCTTATTCTCTTTATCAATCCCAAACGACGGCTGCCGACCTGACGAGTGTCGACAAGGCCCTGTTCAGCACACTTCTGGCTTTCCGAAGTGAACGTGGCGACACCGGCACAGCCTTGCAGCTGCCGCGCTCTGCCGCAACGGCGACGATCGAAAGTGTAAAGACGGCGCGCGCCAAGGTCGATACGGCAATGGCCGCGGCTGCGGCTGCGATGGGCAGCGTCGGTTCCGCAGAGGTCGTCGCGGCTTTCGCCAACACTAAGGCGATCTACGACCGCGTTTTGGCCCAGCGCCAGAAAATCGATACGGCTCTGACTGTTGAGCCTGACGCTCGTCCAAAGGATGTTGCCACTCAGTCCTTTGATCTCGGCACGGAGTTTCTGGCAGGGCTTGAAAAGGCGTCTGTCGTCGTTGAAAGCGGTATTCGGACCGCGGATCCGACGATGGTCGGACTGGTTCAGACGCGCGCATTTGCCTGGGCTGCACGCTCCAACGGCGGTACCTCTGCTGTTGTCATGAATGTTCCTATCGCTGGCAAACGACCGTTCAACAACGAAGAGACCTTGAAGCTTGCTGGCAGCGATGCCGCGATGGCCATGGCATGGAGCTCAGTCAAGGTGCTTGTCGATCATCCGGGCACATCGCCTGCGCTGAAAAATGCTGTTGCTACGGCTGAAACCGGCTACTTCTCCGGCGACCTTTCCAAGTGGCGGGCCGATATCGTCAGCAAAATGCGCGACGGGCAAGTCAGTCCTGTCGGCATCGATGAATGGCGCGAGAAAATTACCGCAGCGCTCGGCACCGTTGCCGCGGTGGCATCGCTCGCGATGGATGAGTTGACCTCTCAGGCGACGGCCCAGAGAGATGCAGCCCTTGTTTCCCTGATCATCTACGGCAGCATGCTTGCCATGACGTTGGCAATCGCTGCGGCCGGCATGTACATCGTGATGGGTCGCGTTGTCCGGCCGATCTCCCGTTTGACTGCGTGCATGGGTTCGCTGGCCGCTGGAAATCTGGACGTCACGATCCCCGGTTCCAACCGTCGGGACGAAATCGGAGGTATGGCCAGCTCCGTGGAAGTGTTTCGCGAGGCGGCCATTCGCAACAAACAGCTCGAGGAAGAGGCCGAGGTCAACCGCAAGCGCTCGGAAGAAGAGCGTGAGACGATGCAGCGGGCGGCAGAAGCCGAAACCGAGGCACGTCTGGTTCAGGCAACCAGCACCTTCGCCGCCAGCATGAAGCGTCTTGCGTCCGGCGATCTTCTCTGTGAGTTGAACGAACCGCTGACATCGCAATTCGAAACATTGCGTGTCGACTTCAACAGCTCGGTGCGCCAGTTGCGTGAAACGCTTGCTAGCGTCGGCCGGTCCGTATCGACAGTCACCAGCGGTTCGCACGAAATATCATCCGCGTCTGACGATCTGGCCAAGCGCACGGAGCAGCAGGCAGCGTCTCTCGAAGAGACGGCTGCGGCCCTCGAACAGATTACCGCCAATGTCACCTCGACTTCGAAGCGCTCGGCCGAAGCCCGTGGCGTGGTGCGGACCGCCAAGGAAAAGGCCAGCAATTCCGGCGATGTGGTTCGCAATGCTGTTGCCGCGATGGAGAAGATCGAAGACTCATCCAAGCAGATCGGTCAGATCATCGGCGTCATTGACGAGATCGCCTTCCAGACCAACCTTTTGGCGCTGAATGCCGGTGTTGAAGCGGCGCGGGCCGGCGAAGCGGGTAAGGGGTTCGCTGTCGTCGCGCAAGAGGTGCGTGAGTTGGCGCAGCGGTCTGCAAAGGCGGCCAAGGAGATCAAGGAACTGATTGGCAATTCCGCAGTGGCGGTGGGCGAGGGCGTGCGTCTGGTCAGCGACACGGGCGCCGGGCTTGGCGAGATTGCGGAGCTGGTGCAGACGGTCAATGTTCATATGGAAGCAATCGCTACAGCGGCTCAAGAGCAGTCCGTCGGGCTTGCCGAAGTGAACACAGCGGTCAACCATATGGATCAGGCAACGCAACAGAACGCCGCGATGGTGGAAGAGATGAATGCCGCCGGTGCCTCGCTTGCGCAGGAAAGTGCCAATCTGAACGACCTTCTTTCTAACTTCCAGCTGGGTCAGCAGGATGGTCGCAGACAGGCCTCCGTGGCACGCACAGTCCCTCAGCCCGCGCGCCCGGCAGCCGGCCCTGCGCGTCGCAGCGTTCCGATGAGCCATGGCAATGCCGCACTGGCGGTAAAGTCGGACTGGGAAGAGTTCTGAGTTCAAGATACGAGAACTTGAAAGAGGCGGCGATGTCCGCCTCTTTTTCTATGTAAGGCTCAGATCTTCGATGGAATGCGGTACCTTTAGCCTTTCGCGAGTCCGTCCCATTCCGAAAGCGTCATCATCCCAGGAATGTCTGGCCGAGGTTTGCCCGGCAGCATCGTGATATATTCCAACTGGTGGCCGTCAGGATCGTCAAAATAGACGTTGGCGGATGGCATCCAGGGGAAGACGCTGGGCTCATGGATCTCGACGCCTGCGCCACTTCGCGGAACGACTCGCTTCGAGCGCAAGTAGGCGGGGGCTTCTATCACCTGATCCAGTGTCGTCCGGAATGCGACGTGGAGCCTCATCTGCAGGGGTGAGCTGCGGATCGACCAGAGGCCCAGCATGGATGTCTCGAGCCCGCCGATCCAGAAGAAGGTGACGTCTCGGTCTGGTATGGTATGCGCGAGCTCCAGGCCGACGACATCGCGGTAGAAATCGATCGAGCGTTCGAGATCCGACACGGTCAGATGCGTCTCGTAGAGACCGTTGACGGCGATCATGTTCATCTCCTTTTATCGCGCTGGCTTGACTGTCAGACGCTTGATTGAGGCCATGATAGGGTTCATACGACCTCAACAATGGTTGAGGTCAAGAGGCATGGTTGTGAAACTGGATGTTCATCGGGAACTATCGGTCGGCGAGGTGGCCAAGCGCTGTGGCATTGCGGTTTCGACCCTTCATTTCTACGAGGCGAAAGGGCTGCTATCGGCGTCTCGCAATGCCGGCAACCAAAGGCGTTATCCACGCGAGGTGTTACGGCGTGTGGCCGTGATTAAAATTGCCCAGCAGGCTGGCATACCGCTTGCGGATATTCGCCAAGCCTTATCGGCACTGCCGAATGGGCGAACGCCGAATGCAGAAGATTGGAAAGGTCTGGCCGTCGCATGGCGCTCAGAACTGCAAGAGCGTATCGATATGCTGACGCAATTGAGGGACGATCTTGAAGGGTGCATCGGCTGCGGCTGTCTGTCCGTAAAGGACTGTCCCTTGCGCAATCCCGGTGACATCCTTGCGGGTAAGGGACGCGGCGCCGTCTTGCTCGAGTGATGGTTCGAAGCGCCATCCTAGGATATCTCAAAAAACGTGGCATAGGCATCTATTGAGATTTTCTGAGGTGCGGCTCGCTCCCCATCTTGCATATCTCGACTAAACGTATAAACATATCTTTATATGTTGATTGAATTGAGGTTTGTGTATTGGCTCTGGGGCTTGATAATCTGGTAGGGCTACTGAAAGCGGCAGGCGAGCCGACACGCTTTCGGCTGCTTGCGCTTTTGTCGGCGGGCGACCTGACGGTCACCGACCTGACTGAAATACTCGGTCAATCACAACCGCGTATTTCGCGCCATTTGAAGCTGCTGGCCGAAGAAGATCTGATTGACCGCTATCAGGAAGGTGCCTGGGCTTACTTCCGTTTGAAGCAGGACGGCAAGGCTGCTGGCATGGTTAAACAGGTTCTTTCTGTCGCATCTCCCAATGATGCGGTCCTCCAGCGCGACTTTGAGCGCCTGTCTTCCGTCAAGCGGGTGAGGGCGGAGCGTGCGCAGGACTATTTCAGCCGCAATGCGTCTGCCTGGGATGAACTGCGCCGTTTGCATGTGAGTGATGATGCGGTGGAAACTGCGCTTCTGAAACTCATCGGGACCACCCCGGTGGATTCCATGCTGGACCTTGGCACCGGCACGGGTCGCATTCTTCAGTTGTGTAGCGGTATCTACCGCCGCGCCATTGGCATCGATGCCAGCCGCGATATGCTGGCTGTTGCTCGCTCCAATCTCGACAAGGCTGGTGTTGCGAACGCTTCCGTGCGCCACGGCGATATTCTGAACCTGCCGCTGGAAAGCCAGGATTTCGATCTCGTCGTGGTTCACCAAGTGTTGCACTTCCTGGACCATCCTGAAATGGCGCTGACTGAGGCCGCGCGCATGTTGCGCCCCAATGGCCGGCTCGTGATTATTGATCTGGCGCCCCACAAACTCGAATATCTGCGAGAAGAACACGCACATGTTCGCCTCGGTTTTTCGCATCAAACCATGGAAGAATGGCTGAAAAAGGCAGGGCTTTCGCCCGAGAAAGCGGTTGATCTGCATTCCGGCAATGCCTCTGCCCAGTCACTCGACGTTACAATCTGGGTCGCACGCGATCCACGCCTGCTGATGGCCGGCGAGGAGCCGATGAATGCACCGCTTTTTTCCGCCGGGAGGGCATGACATGACGAAGACTGAGGCAGACCGCCACGTGACTGAAAATTTCAAACTGTCCTTCGAGTTCTTCCCGCCGAAGAATGCGGACATGGACGTGCAGCTATGGGAGACGGTCGAGGAGCTTTCCCGCTGGAATCCTGACTTTGTATCCGTCACCTACGGTGCAGGTGGCACGACGAAGGCACCGACACTGGTGGCTGTCGATCGCATGATATCGGTGGCTGGTTTGCCCACAGCCTCGCATCTGACATGCGTTGATGCCAGCAAGCAGGAGGTCCACGATGTGGTGGAAGAACTCCGAGCGATCGGCGTCAAGCGTTTCGTGGCACTGCGCGGCGACCCTGCCACCGGTCCAGGCACGGCTTACAAGCCACACCCGGACGGGTACGAAAATGCCGCCGCCCTCGTACGGGGCTTGCGTGAGCTCGGTGATTTCGAGATTTCCGTGTCGGCCTATCCCGAAAAGCACCCGGAAAGCGAAAGCGATTCTGTCGATATCGACATGCTGAAACGCAAGGCCGACAATGGCGCAACGCGGGCGCTCACACAGTTCTTTTTCGACAATGATATTTTCGAGCGTTACATGGAGCGTGTGACCAAAGCCGGTATCAGCATTCCCGTGGTTCCCGGTATCATGCCGATCCAGAACCTGACGCAGTTGAAGCGATTTGCCGGTCGTTGCGGAACCAGCGTTCCCGCGTTTCTGGACGATCGTTTTGCCGGTTACGATGATGATGCGATCGGCCGCGCTAGGGTGGCGGCAGATGTTGCTGCCGAACAGATCCTCGATCTACAACGGCGTGGCCTGAATGAATTCCACCTCTACACCATGAACCGTGCGCCGCTGGTGAACGCGGTTCTGGAGAACGTCGGCTATCGTCCAATGCGGAAATCCGCAGCGTAAAGTCGGCGTTACATCTTCAGAACGAACAAAACGCAGGTTTCGAAAAACCTGCGTTTTTTTAATGGCAATTTGTAATCAACTGCTTGATGTGGCCGATAACTCCAAGGTGCGTGTCAGATGAACAACATCACTCCAACAAACGCGAACGCCACACCCACTGCTAAGGCATTAAGAGAATTTGTAAGTCCCATGCTCTGCCTCCTTTACGTTGACAGTAATCATTATGACCCTTTTGTGTCTCTTGAAAAGCGAAATCTATATTGCGTCGCACACGAAAACGGCAATGATTTCTGAGGCTTTGCAGCCAATGCGTTGAAAAACAACTTATATTACGGTCTGAAAAACTCAGTGCAAACTGCAAAAAAAGTAAACGGCCGTGGTTAATGCCACAGCCGTCCATCGCAATCCGTCAGAATCGGATACAAAGTTTTTAAAGAGCATCCAGAAGCGCGCGGGTTGGCCATCCATCGGCGGGTAGGCCGAGGCGCTGCTGTTCACGCTGTACGGCGATGCGTGTACCCGATCCGAGGATGCCATCGATCTTGCCGACGTCATGGGTCTTGGCATCGAGCTTGGTCTGAAGTTCCTTCATCGCGGTATCGTCAAGGCCGGGCTCAGGATTGCCCTTGGCATAAACCGGTGCGCCCATGAAGCGGGTCGCGAAATAGGCGGCCGAGGTGGTGTAGATGAAGGACTGATTCCATTCCAAGTATATGTTGAAGTTGGGGTAGGTTATGAAGGCCGGGCCTTTGCGACCCTGTGGCAGGATAAGGGCTGCGGGCAGGGCGCCGAAGTTCTTGTTGCCATCCTTTGGCGCAACACCGAGATTGAACCATTCGCTTGCTGTCAGCGTACCGCCGAGGCCGGATTTTTCCCAAGGCAGGTTCTCCGGTACGGACACTTCCTGAATCCAGGGCTCGCCCTTCTTGAAGCCAAGATGCTGGATGAATTTGGCAGCCGTCAAAATAGCGTCCGGGCTGCTCGCCTTGACGTTGACGTGACCATCGCCATCACCATCCACGCCGAATGCGATGATATCCTTGGGCAGCATCTGCACTTGGCCGATTTCACCAGCCCAGGCACCCGTGTTGGTGGCCGGATCGAGATCGCCGTGCTGAACCATTTCGGTAAGCGCAATCAGTTGCGGGCGGAATAGCTCCGGGCGGCGGCAATCATGCGACAGCGTGACCAGCGCGTTGCGGGTGTTGAAATCGCCCTGAACCGCGCCAAAGTCCGTTTCCATGGCCCAAAAGGCTGCAATCACACCTGCAGGCACGCCATACTCGTCTTCGGCACGCTTGAAGGCTGCGGAGTGCTCCTGAATCTTCTTGCGGCCCATGTCGAGGCGGCCCTGGCTGACAGTGCGCTGGGAAAATTCAAGGAAGGTCTGGCGGAACACGCCCTGAGCGCGGTCACGCGACAGAACCTTCTGGTCGATCTGCGCGCCAGCCAGCGCCTTGTCCACGGCTTCTGCTGGAACGCCCTTGCCCACGGCTTCTGTCTTTACGCCTTGTAGGAAGGTGTTGAGATCACCGCCGCAGGCCACCTGTTTCGGGTCATCCGGAGACGCCACGGGAGTGATGGCGAGCGCCGAGCCGCAGGACAAGGTAAAAAAGGTGGCAGCGAGTGCGAGGCTGCGTGGCGAAAAGCTGGACATCAGAATTCCTCAAATGTGCGATTTAAACCATGCGTTCGCCAAGCTTTGTGGCGGAAGCGTGGGCAAGACGATGGAAAAGCACCAACAGACGTGATGTTTCCAACGCCATGTCTTCGGTCGACAGCACATCTGCTGGAATTACCGCAGAAATCAAGTTGAAATCGATGGGTTAGCCGCGCGGCTGGTTCGCAGATGCCACCCATGTGCGCCAGTTCTTTTCCGAGCCGGCGAAGACATTGATATCTGTCGGCGTGCTGATGCCGGGAATGACGCCGGTGCCGGTATATTGCCAGAACGCCCATTGGCGGTCGCTGTAGATCTGGGCGGGGTGAGCGGCCACGGAGCGGACCCAGAACGGGTAGTTCTTGAACTGGCCGACCAGATTGTCGCGGTGGAAATCAACACTGGTATAGATGATCGGGCGCTTGCCGTAGTGGCGTTCGATGCGGGTGAGGAACTGCTGTATCTCGGCACGGACCACCTCTGGTGAAGGCCGTGTCTTGCAGGTTGGGGAGGCGGGGTTCCATTCGACGTCCAGGACCGGCGGAAGTTTCATCGCCTCTTTGGGCACGGTGCGAATGAACCAGTCTGCCTGGGCATCCGCCGTCGCGCAGAAATAATAGAAGTGGTAGGGCGCGTGCGCCACGCCTGCGGCTGACGCTTCGCGCCAATATTCGTCGAAGCGTGCATCGACACGGTCCGTACCTTCGGTTGCCTTGATGAAGGCAAAGGAGACGCCGGATTTGCGCACGGTTGCCCAGTCGATATCCCCATTCCACTTGGACACGTCGATACCGTGTACCTCATGCTTGTGGGGTGAGCGCGCGCCGAAATCCTGTGGATCATTATCCTTGAAGCGCGGCTTGCCGACGGAAGCGGTTTCGAGGAAATCATAACTGGTGGAGGTGCAGCCGCTCAACAGGAGGATGGACACGAAAAGAGCCGGAAGTAGCCGCTGCATGATGATCCCAGTGAAACGAATGAAAGTCCGCGCCGGTCGCCCCGGAGAGGCGCCGTAATCTCCTGTTTACCATAACAGGGTAAACAAGCCGTTATGGCAAGACGGATGACGGGAAATTCAATGCTTTACCGTTGACCGCAGCTGTTTTCAGGCCTCTGGCAAGGTCATGACAGCGCGCCACGCGTATCCTCGCGCAATCGGCTGGAATTCCAACGCAACGTTGGCGCTGCCGGCGAAAGCTTCCAGCACATATCGCATATTGGCACGGGGCGTGACGTGAAACTTGGTCAACCAGGCCTGTAGCAAAGTCCGGAACGGGCGTGGCAGGCCTTCCTGTTGCCCGAAATCCACGATGTGCAGGGAACCACCGGGCGCAAGTGACGCCAGCGCGCGTTCCACTGCCTTTTCCCATTCCGGTATCATCGATACGGCATAGGAAATCATGATTCGGTCAAAACCATCGTTGCGAGCAAATTCGCTGAGCCTGAAGGTCGTGGCATCTGAGACGCGCAACACAGGCCTTTCCTGCCTCCCGGCGAAGGTTTCGGCAGCCGTCGTCAGCATTTCCGCCGAGATATCAAGGCCGTAAATCTTTGCAGTCGGGAAAAGTTTGGATGCTCGAAGAAGATTGCGGCCGGTGCCACAGCCGATTTCCAGCAAGCTGCCGCCTTGCGGGATATCGAGTTTGTCGATGGTGGTGTCGCGGCCCAGCAGATAATATTTGCGCGTCAGATCATAGATGTGTCGCTGGTTGCGATACATCTTGTCCATCAGGTTGGCGTGGTTGACATCACGAAGGCTGACATTGTCACCGATGCTTTTCATGCCTGCGCCCTCTGATAGATATGGAAGCCACCATAAATGGCGGAGCGGTCACGCGCGTTGAGTTCCTGCGAGCGCTCGGCGAGATAGGACCATTGGGCGCGGATATCGGGTGACAGGCGGCCTTCGATGACGCTCTTTTCGGCAGCCGTGCGGAAAATGACGCGGGCGTCTGGCCCCGCCGTACGGCTGATCTGCGACCAGAGTTCATTGATCTGCGTGTCCGTCATCCAGTCCTGCGCGTCCAGAAGAACGTAGCGGTCGACAGAAGATGCCGGTTTGGAGGTCAGCAGTTCTGTAAAGGTGGCGTGGTGTACGGAAACGCGTGCGGCATTTCTGCGGATGGCGGGATAGTAATCGGTGCGCAGATAATCGGGAAGGTTGCCCTCCTGCGCTTGCGGATAACGGCGCACAAAGGCCTGCCAGGCGAAGTAATTGTCTTTCAGCGGGAAATCACAGGCGAGCTTTTCAAGACGCTGGCGAAGAACCGGAGCAATCGTGTTGCCGTCCGAAAGGCTGGCGAGCTCATCGTATTGGCGTGGTGGAATGCCGAGGCCGAAGAGCGAGCTCTTGCGCTTCGTCAGCCAGCGGATCATCGGCTTGTCGAAGAGCGGCGCGACTTTCTCGTTGAAGAACTGACGTTGCTCATCCATCGAACGGGCATTGGCCATGTCCTGAAGCTTCACACCGTGCAGGCGGGCCAGAACGTGACCTATGCCAATGAAGCGGCCGAGCAAGCCGGTGCGATAGATGTTGCCGTTGAACACAGAAATCCGACGGCGGCCGGTCATCTTGCGTTTCGACCAATAGGCGCGTGTCTGCGGGTCGAGGTTTGGGGCAATGAAACGATCGTAGCCTTCGCTGTTGGAGCGCACGTTGGCGTGACCGAACTGGCGCACGACGTCGCCATGATTCGGCAGGTGGCGGAACGCTGCGAGCTTCAACTTGTTGAGGGCGATGTGGTGCGGATTGAGATCCACCACATCGATGCGAGATGGATTGCGCGACAGGTAGGCAAGGACGTTACAGCCGCCTGAACCGATGGTGACGATGCTGTGGCCATCGCGCAGCTCCATCGCCTGCATATCGACCTCAGGGTCTTCCCAGATTTGCGGGTAGACCAGACCGGAAAACAAAACACCGAACAGGCGCTCCGACAGGCCGCTGATGGACAGAGCCTTGTGTTGGAGCAGCGCTGTCTTCAGTTTCACGTTTTTGCTGAAACCGGTTTTCGGCGCGACACTGGTCATCTGATTCCACCTCTCATTCGGTTGAGAGGCGTTTAACCGCGAGACGCAACAGTTTGATGACGAGGCGGTGGTCAGGTGTTTATGTCGCCGTTAGATTGGCATGGGGGCTGTATCCAGCAGCGATACGTCCGCATGTCTTTGACGGCCAGGTCGATCAAGGACTTGATCTTAACTGTTCTCGAGCCAATGAGGGTAGAGGGTTGTGTCGCCAGGCTACTTGCGCAAAACGTGCAGCATGCCCTTGCGCTTGGCGTCGTAATAGTAGCCGCGGGCGTAAAGACGGACGGCGTTATCACGATCGTTGTCGGCCACCAGCCATGCACCACTGAGATATTTCACGGCGTATTTCAGGTTGGTCTCGGCGTCGAAGAGGCCTGAGGCGGGGCCGTCGAAGCCCATCGAGCGTGCCGTGGCGTGCTTGATCTGCATAAGGCCGAAATGGCCGCCGTTGACCGCATTTGGATTGTAGCGGCTCTCACGCATCACGACGCGGTGAACGAGATCTTCTGGCACGTTGTACATGGTGGCGTATTTGGTGATGAGGCCGCTAAGCTTCTGACGGCCAACCATCGATGGCGCATCCAGTGAAGGCGTGATGGCTTCCCGTGTGCTGATGGCGGCAAGAGCTGCATTTTGCGGCGCAGACGCATAGGCAAGCATCGCACCCTGCGGCTTTGGAACCGGGATGACACTCTGCTGCTTCATCATTTCTTCGGTCAGCGGAATGGCTGCCGCTGATGGGGTTCCGGGCGCGCCGGGTGCTGGCGGAAAGCTTCCCTTGAGCGCAACGACCTGCGGAAGCGCGGCACTCGCCGTCTGGTGAGCCAAGGCTGCTGCCGCCGGTGTCGTGGCGGCCGGTGCTGCAAGAGCGACCTGAGTAGCCGCCTGTGGCTGCAACTGCGTGTCTATGGCAGCAGCGGCTGCAATTTCGGATGCGGGGGGAAGTGCAACGCGGCCACCCTTGAGGGCGGTTGATGTTGGTAAGGTCGTTGCCGTGGAAGCGACTTGTGTGGCAACTGCCGCGGTTTCCGTCGTCGCTCCGGCTGCTGCCGTTGCAGGTGTCACACTTGCCATCTGGGTGGTGGTTGTGTCTGCCGATGTGGCCGTAACCGAGGCTATCTTCGGGTGCGATGGATCGCCCTTGGCCGAATATTCGACGCTTGTGCATCCTGCCAGTGACAGCGCAAGGCCCACTGTGGACGACATAAGAAGCGCCGATCTTCGACCAAAACTGCCTGAAAATTTCATGCTGCCGCCCTTGAGTGCGCCTGTCGCTCGATACCCCCGTTTCCAGCGAAGCAGGCAGTCCCTATCCGGCGATCATTAACCTATCGTAAGGTTTCGGGCAAGCGGCGACTTAACAGCAATGTCTTATGCAGCGATACGGCGGTATCCGGCGGTCACGGCGCGGCCAGCGATGAAGCTCTTTCGCTTTGAATTCTTTGCTTTTTTGCTAGCCGACATTCTCCGCACAGACGTGATCGTAAAGCGTGCGAAAGCCGCCTGCAGGCCAAGGCATACGAGCGCAATCAAGAGAAGGACCGACTGCATTTGCGTGACCATTTCAACGACGTCGCGGGTGCCGTTCAAAAACTGCATGAGGAAAGCGACGAAGAAGCCGAAATAACGCAAACGCAAAGCTGCCATCACGAAGCAATCCGAAAAGATGGTGCCGAAGGATTTTCCGCGCAGGTTATCGTTGTCGGCATTGGCTTCGCGCGCGGCGGGTGTCGCAATCGTCCACAGGGTAAACAGCATCAGCCAAGCCGTGCCGGCCCAGCGTGCGATGTCCACAAGCGTGGAGGGCAAGAGTTCTGCGCCGACGACGATAATGGAGGCGGCGGTAACCGTTGTGACGATGCCAAGTGTCGCGCCAGTGAGAGCTGCGACCATGGCGCGCTTGCCGCGTATGGCGGTATAGCTCGCGACTTTGAAGGACACGGGTGAGGGCAGTGCGAAAAGGATAGCGCAGGCCGAGCAGAACACCAGCCAGACTTGTGCGGACATATGCTTTCCTCCTAGCCCTCCCTGCACGTCATTTCTTTGTAACCTACAGTATCACCCCAGAAACCGAAACGCATTTCTGGGGTGATAGGTTCATAACGTCGAGAGCGGTGTGTTTACGCCACAGTTTGCGGTTCACAGCATCATGCGGCGTAAAGAGGCGCTTTTATGCTCTATGCCGCTTTGTAGGGCTGGCCAATGTGGTTCATGACCTCGCCAAACCACGGTGTCGATAGGTCGAAGTGCTTGCCGCCCTTGATGCGCGGAAATTCGATGGTGCGCAGCTTGCCGCCTTGGTCTTCGTCATGGCCGGTAACGCCCGAAACCTTGTTGAGTGCGCTTTCCACGGCCAGATCAACCATGCCCTGGATGAGCCGCAGGTCCTGGCCATTGGCGGGGGCGGAGCGCGCGTAATAGCCCGACTTTTGCACCATTGTGCGTTCCGCGCCGATCAGGCTGGCGAACTGCTTCTGGAACCACCCGCCAACATTGATGGTGTCGATCTTGACGTGACCGAAAGCATCACGCTTGACGGTTTCGCCGGATGCTTCGCGCTCGGCAACGATCGAATCAAGGCCTGCACCTTCAGAGACGAAGAGCGTGACGAAGCCCGTCTTTTCCATCGTCTTCTTCAGGCGCTCTGCCTCGGCCTGGATATCGAAGGCCATTTCCGGCAGATACAGACCATCGATGCTCTTTAGCTGTGGTCCCATCAACAGGCCATCGACATATTCATTGCCAGTGGTCTTTTGGATATAGGCCCGCGCCGTTGCCGCCGTCAGCCAGCCGCAGTGGCGCCCCATGACTTCGTGAATGACGAAGGTCTTGGGCGCTGCACTTTGTTCGTTGCTGACATTGTCGAAGAAGTTTGCGCCAACTTCCGCTGCAGTCCACGCGCCCAGCGACTGCTTGATAGGCACGACGTCGTTATCGACGGTTTTGGGAAGGCCGACAACGGTGAGGTTATAGCCATTGGCGCCGAGGTAGGCCGCAAGGTCCGCAGCCGTCGTGTTGGTGTCATCACCGCCAATGGTGTGCAAAATGGTGACGCCATCCTTTGCCAGACGGTCTGCCGCCACGGCCAAAGGGTTTTCACCTTCCTTGACGAGCCCGCGCTTGGCGCAGTCTGCGGCATTGGTCAGCTTCACACGGCTGTTGCCAATCGGCGAGCCGCCGTAGCGGTGCAAAAGGTGCGCTTTCTCGCGCATATCCTTGGTAATTTGAACGCTGTCGCCCAACAGAACGCCTTGATAACCGGAGCGATAGGCAACGATGTCAATGTCAGGCGCGATGTCGCTGTAGCGTTCGATCAGGCCACCCACGGCAGAGGAGAGGCATGGTGCAAGACCGCCTGCGGTCAACATTGCAACTTTCTGTTTGGCCATCGTGGCACTCCTTCGTGTTCATTCCAAAGATGTCGTAGGGCAAATGGATGCGGCAGCGAAACGAGCATGTAAAGTGAATTTCTCAAGAAAATCGGGCATTTCGCACCAATCTTCAAAGCGATTGAACGAGTTGGCTGATCTAATCGTTTCAATTGCTCGTACCAACTTCGTACTGCTTCCAGGCTGTGGAAAACCAGTGGCGTCGCGACGGAAACGACCCCGCCAAACCTCATCGCAAGATGAAGAAAAGTTAATGCCATGCGACCTTTATGTATATTGCAATCAGCAAGCGGGGCCGTATGCTTAAAGCCATGATGTATGATTTCGCCTGTTTGCAACTTTCATCGCTGTGGGAACGACTGCTTGGCGCAATAGGCGATGCGGCGGGCAATGTGCTGGGCCGCGTTATCGAAGCGGTCAGAACCGTGTTCGAAGGCGATCCGGAAACGCGCCGTCAGGTGTCGTTCTCGGTGGCAATCATTGCCCTGTCGGCCAAGATGGCCAAGGCCGACGGTATGGTCAATGATGCGGAGGTTCAGGCCTTCAGGCAGATATTCGATTTTCCCGAAGAAGAAGCCAAGAACGTTGCGCGACTTTATAACCTCGCGCGGCAGGATGTGGCCGGTTATGAGGCCTATGCCGAGCGTCTGTCCGGACTTTGCGGTTCCGGAGAGCAGAATTGCGAGATGCTGGAAAGCGTTATCGATGGCCTTTTCCACATCGCCAAGGCTGATGGTCTGATCCACGAGCGGGAATTGGCGTTCCTCGGCCGCATCGCGGACATCTTCCGAATCACCGAAGATCGTTTCGAGACAATCATGGCACGACATGTTCACATGGAGGGACGGGATCCTTACCGTGTGCTTGGTGTTTCGCCTGCAGACGATTTTCTCGATATTCGCAAGCGTTATCGCTCGCTTGTGGCTGAACACCACCCCGACAAACTCATTGCGCGCGGCGTTCCCATGGAATTGCACGCCGCTGCGAATGAGCGCATGGCTGCACTCAACGCCGCCTATGCGGCCATCGAGAAAGAACGCCGCGTCGCATGATTGATTTCCCTGCGGATTATGCGGGTGCCAGCGTCGTGCCTTCGCCCAACCACGGCGAACGGGTCGATGTCGACGGCCCTGACATGATTATTCTCCATTACACGGGAATGGGAACCGCAGACAGCGCATTGTCATGGCTGTGCAATGCCGAAAGCCAGGTTTCCAGCCACTATTTCGTCTTTGAAGACGGTCGCATCATGCAGCTTGTGCCGGAACGACGTCGTGCTTGGCATGCGGGCAAAAGCTCCTGGGGTGGGCTGGCGGATATCAACTCACGCTCTATAGGCATCGAGATTGCCAATGCAGGGCACCCGGCGGGTCTTCCTGACTTTCCGAAAGCACAGATCGATGCGGTGATCGAATTGTGTCGAGATTGCGGCGCCAGATGGTCCATCGCGCCGGAACGGGTGCTCGGTCACTCCGATATCGCACCTGTGAGGAAAATCGATCCGGGCGAAAAATTTCCATGGGACATCCTGTCGCAACAGGGGGTCGGTCACTGGGTTCCATCCGCACCCATCGGTGGCGGAAGGTTTTTCCAGCGCGGCGATAGCGGGCAACCCGTGGAAGCCCTGCAATCAATGCTGTCGCTCTATGGATACGCTGTTGAAATCACGGGTGATTACTGTGAGAAGACCGAGGGCGTCATTGCCGCTTTCCAGCGCCACTTCAGGCCATCGCTGGTCGATGGCATTGCCGATTTTTCAACTATCGACACGCTGCACCGGCTGATTGCCGCATTGCCGAAATTTCGTGGCGTCTGAGCGCTTTTATTGAAAATCTGTTCCAGAAAAAGAGTTGAAAGCGGGCCTTTGTTGCGCCTTGCCACAGTATATCCTTATTGGGCCACTTAATACGTCTCACAAACCAGCGATCTGCTTCAATGTGAAACGGTGATCGTGAGTATCAATGATGAAGACGTGCGAAGGATTGTTCTGATGAACTTTCCGAGCGGCTGATCCTTTTCGCCGCACATCGCAGTCTTCGTGCCCGGAGACGTTTTATACCAATGAGAAGAGCATATATTGCTGTCTCGGCTTGCCTTGTGCTGCTTGCCGCGCAGAGTTGCCCTGTTGTTGCCAACGATCAGGTGAAAATCACGACCGTGCCGTTGGAAACCTATATCCGCAAGCCCGGCTATCCCATTCCCGAAAGAACGCTTCCGTCGAAACTGCAAAACGAGTACTCCGACCTGATCGTGAAATACGCCAAACGTTATGGTGTGCCGACCAATCTGGCGCATGCGATTGTGTCCGTCGAGAGCAAGTTCAACCCGAAGGCGCGCGGCAGTGCCGGTGAGGTGGGGCTGATGCAGATCAAACCAGCGACGGCACGGATGATGGGCTATCGCGGCACGACGCAAGCGCTCTATGATCCCGAAACCAACATTCGCTGGGGCATGCAATATCTCGCCACAGCCCATCAGCTCGGTGGCGGACAGGTTTGCAGCACGATTCTGCGTTACAATGCCGGACATGCGGCCACGCGTATGAACCCGGTCTCGAAGCGCTATTGCGGCAAGGTGCAGGCGCTGCTGCAAAGTTGATGCCTTTCGAGTCACTCTTGGATTGCAGCTTTTGAAAATCGCTGAACTTTGCTAGTCAGCGCTTGAAGCGAGCGGGAGACGATGATGGCGGATTTCAGGTTTATCGTTATCGGCGCCGGCATGATGGGTGCCGCTGCGGCGCGACACCTTTCGGCCGTGGGTGATGGTGTGGCCCTGATCGGGCCTGCCGAACCTGCGGATCGCAAAACTCACCTCGGCGTATTTTCCAGCCATTACGACGAAGCGCGAATCACGCGTGGTTTCGATGGCGACCCCGTGTGGGCCGAATTGGCGAAGCGCTCCATCGGGCGCTATGCGCAGATCGAAGCGGAAAGCGGCATTCCATTTTATCACGAGGCAGGATGCCTGTTTGCCGGAAACGGCAAAGGGCTGGGCGGCGACTATGTCGCCAGCGCCTTGTCCGCGCAAGGCAGGCTGGGGCTTGAGGTTGAGACCTTCGCAGCCTCGCAAATGGGTGCCCGTTTCCCGATGTTCCATTTGCCTGGTGATCATCAAGGCTGGTTTGAGCCACGCAATGCAGGCTACGTCAATCCGCGCGCATTGGTCAAAGCGCAGATCAAGATTGCTGAGTGTCGGGGTGCGACGCTTATTCGTGAAACGGCGGTGCGTGTCAGTGATACCGCATTCGGTGTCGAGGTGATGACGGCTGAGGGGCAACGCTACACAGCCGAGAAGGTGATCGTGGCTGCGGGCGGGTTTACCAACATGGCTGATCTCCTGCCCGTCAACGTGGATATGGCCGCGACCGGGCGAACGATTGCATTTTTTGAACTGGATGCGGACAAGCAACGCGCTTTTGCGAGCATGCCTTCAACCATCGTCTTGGCGGAAAATGCCGAAGATATCGTCTACATCTTGCCGCCGGTGCGCTACCCCGATGGCAAGCTCTATCTTAAGATCGGTGGTGAGAGCGAGAAGGGCCGGCTGGAAACGCTCAGTGAGGCCGTGCGGTGGTTTCACTCCGATGGGACAGCAAGCGAGGTCGATTTTCTGGTCAAACGTGCCGTCGAGTTGATGCCGGAGCTTACCGGTTGCCCGGTCACGTCAGGGTCCTGCGTCGCCTCCATCACTCGCACTGGCTACCCCTATATCGGCTACACGCAGTCCTCCAATATCGCCGTATTGACGGGCGGTAATTTCGTTGCGGCCAAGTCCTCCGACGAGATCGGACGGCTGGGTGCGGTCCTGTTGCTGGATGGGCAGTTGGAAGAGGTGGATTTCGCAAGGAGTGTGGCGCCGGTTTTTGCCTAAGCCACACCCGATGCCATCTGCCACCTCCATTATCAAACCCAAGCCTCTGGCATCGATTCCGCAAACTGCTACACCTCTTTGTTATAGACTCTGAAAATCGGCGAGCGCGATGATGGCAGCACAGTTCAAATATATCGTCGTTGGTGCGGGGATGATGGGGGTAGCGGCTGCGCGGCACCTGGCGGGGAAGACGGATGGCGTCGCTCTGATCGGGCCAGGTGAGCCTGCTGATATCAAACATCACACCGGTGTTTTCGCCAGCCACTACGATGCTGCGCGAATCACCCGTACCATCGACAGCAATGCCGATTGGGCACGAATGGCCAATCGTTCCATTGCCCGATACGGCGAGATCGAGCGTGAGAGCGGTGTTACGTTTTACGGCGAGGTCGGTTGCCTCATCGTCGGCAAGGCGCGTGGTACGGGCTTTCCCTATATCGAGAATGTCTGTGCGGCGGCAGACACACTCGGCGTTGCCACGGAGGTGTTGGACGACGAGGCATTGGCCAAGCGCTTTCCCTATTTCTCTTTCGAGCACAGTTGTGAGGGGGTGTTGGAGGCGAGCAACGCCGGTTACGTCAATCCACGCGAACTCGTCCGAGCGCAGATCGTTTCGGCTGAAAAGCGTGGCGTGACGCGGATCGATGACATCGCTGTCAGAGTACAGGACGAGAATGGCGTAGCGATCGTGACGACAGCATCAGGTCAAGTCTACGAGGCGGAGAAGGTTCTGGTTGCCGCTGGCGGATTTTCCATTGCGCAAGGTCTGTTGCCGCAAGCGCTTCATATGACGGTCTATGCCAGAACCGTGGCTTTCTTCGAAGTCCCCGATGAGGAACTCAATCTTTACACGGGCATGCCGTCACTCATCTACGAGCCCGCTGACCCACGCAAACACATCTATCTGTTGCCACCCGTGCGTTATCCCGATGGCAGGTTTTACCTGAAAATCGGAGGGGAGCCGGTGGATGTTCCGCTGCAGACGGATCAGGATATTCGCGACTGGTTCCGTTCAGGCGGGAACGCGAACGTCCGCGACGATTTCGTCGAGATCATCGATAGTCTGATCCCGTCGATCGACACGTCGCGTGTGTCCATGGCGGCCTGTGTGACGTCCTATACGCCGACTGGATTTCCAGCCATTGGTTTTACCGCCTCTGCGCGCATCGCGGTGCTGACCGGTGGATGCGGTGCCGCTGCCAAAAGTTCCGATGAAATCGGGCGGTTAGGAGCGCAGCTCCTCTCCGAAGGCATTCTTGCCGATGAGGGTTACGGAGCTGATTTCACGCCGGTTTTCTCGGCCTAATTACCCATCCGCCGATTTTCTGTTGGCTTTCATGACTGAACCCGTCTATGGAGCCCCTGCCAGTTGGCCGGGCAGCCGCGCTTTATCAATGTCGAAAGACGGTAGGGTGAGGAAAGTCCGGGCTCCACGAAAACACGGTGCCGGATAACGTCCGGCGGGGGCGACCCTAGGGAAAGTGCCGCAGAGAGTAGACCGCCACCTTTCAGGTGGTAAGGGTGAAAGGGTGGGGTAAGAGCCCACCGCGCCGCTGGTAACAGGGGTGGCATGGTAAACCCCACCGGGAGCAAGACCGAATAGGGATGACGTGGGGTCAAGCGAAAGCGGACCTACAGCCGGTTTTTGGGCGAGTCATCCGGGTGGGTTGCGAGAGGCGGCGTGTAAATGTCGTCCTAGATGAATGGCTGCCACGTTCCGGGTCAAACCGGAGCCATACAGAACCCGGCTTACAGGCCAACTGGCAAATTCCTTTTTATAAATGGTCCTTACGCCGCGCGATAGCGCAGTGTGCGTAAGTGCATGTTATTGCTAATCAAATAAGATTTTAGAGGCGATTTTTTATTGTCGTGGCGCAAGTGCTTGAATGAACACGGTAAACCATTCGTTAAACTTAACGGGATATGAATATGCGATCCGAAGCCGGTATCCCACTGGCTTCTCCCATTGACGCCCAAAGTGTCCCATGGTATCCCAAATGCACACCACAAGGGGTCGTGTTTTTGACCCGCAATCTCTGAAACGGAGAGGCCTGCAAGGGTCCGATGGGCATTACGTCCTGCCGGTCAGCGATTTGTCATGCGTAAAGGTGTTGCCTGTTGATGCGGCTATCTGCTTTGCATCGGGTGGTTTTGGCGAGTTTTGCGATGGGTCGCTTTTTATCGAACGTGACGAACAGGATCGACGCCAAGGGGCGCGTCTCGGTTCCGTCAATGTTTCGTTCGGTGCTGACGGAGCGCAGCATTCAGGAGCTTTATTGTCTCCAGGATTTCGCATTTCCGGCCATCAGCGTCGGCGGTCCGGACTTGCTGGAGCGATACGAACGGCAGATCGCGTCCATGGATGCTTTCTCGCCGGAAGCGAACGCAATGTCGCTGCTGGTTCACGGCGGCGGCGTTTTCATGAAGCTCGATGCGGAAGGGCGGTTGATGGTAACGGATTTCATTCGGGAATTCGCCAACATAACGACCGAGGTTACCTTTGTCGGTCGAGCGGATCATTTTCAGTTGTGGCAACCGGATGCGTTTTACGAGGCGCAGAAGGCGGCAAGAACGGGGCGCGGTTTTACGGCTGCTCGCCCCGTATAGGACGGGGACACCGAATGGCGGCGAATTCTGGCGAACACTCTTCTGAAGCCAGCGGCGGACCGGTTCGCCACATTCCGGTCCTTCTCCGTGACGTTCTCAAGGCGCTGGAGCCAGCGCCCGGAAAAGTCATTCTGGACGGCACATTCGGTGCTGGCGGCTACACTCAGGCCATTCTCGATCAGGGCGCGCATGTCATCGCGCTTGACCGTGATCCCAACGCGATTGCTGATGGGCAAGCCATGGTTGGCGCCAGCGGCGGTCGTCTGTCGCTGATCCAGTCCCAGTTTTCCAATCTTGCAGCGCATGCGCCAGCCGAAGGCCTTGATGGTATCGTGCTGGATATCGGTGTTTCCTCCATGCAGATCGATGAGGCCGAACGCGGTTTCTCCTTTCAAAGAAACGGGCCGCTCGACATGCGTATGTCGTCTTCGGGCGTTTCGGCGGCAGATGTCGTCAACCGCTGCAAGGTCGGCGATCTCATTCGCATCTTCGGTTTTCTGGGCGAGGAAAAGCAGTCGGGCCGCATCGCGCGCGCCATCGAAAAGAAGCGTGCAGACGAGCCATTTCGTACGACGCGTGATCTGGCTGGGCTGATCGAAATCGTCACCCCGCGGAAAGCCAAAGACAAGATCCACCCTGCAACGCGCGTTTTTCAGGCACTGCGCGTGTTCGTCAATGATGAGCTCGGTGAACTGGCGCAGGCTCTGTTTGCTGCAGAACGGGCTTTGAAGCCCGGCGGTCGGCTCGTCGTGGTCACATTCCATTCGCTGGAAGACCGTATCGTCAAGAAGTATTTCGCTGACCGTTCCGACCGTGCAGCAGGCTCGCGCCACATGCCTATGCTGGCTGCCAAATCAGCGATCTTCGATGCCTTGGGCAAACCGATGATCGCGGCCAGTGACGAGGAGGCGGATATCAATCCGCGGGCCCGGTCTGCCAAACTGCGCGCTGGCATGCGCACAACGGCGCCGGTGCGGCCAGCCGACATGTCGATTTTCGAGCTTCCCAATCTCACAAGTCTCGAAAAGATGGGAGGCTGATATGCTGCGTACTCTCGATTTCATTCTGATGGGTGTGATGGTGTCTGCTGCTGTCGTGACCTACACGATCAAGCATCAGGCCGATGTGAAATTGGAATCCGTGCGAAAGCTGGAGACGGAAATCAAGCTGGAGAAAGACACCATCGATCTTCTGCGCGCCGACTGGGCGCTGCTGACGCAGCCGAACCGTCTGCACCGCTTGGTCAATGCTTATCAGGACGATCTCGCGCTGGCACCGACACAGCCGACACAGCTTTCGCAGCCGAAGGAATTGCCGATGCTGCGTTCGCAACTACCGCAGCCACCGGAGCCACAGGGCATGAGCGTGGAGGATGTGATCGCCGCTGCTATGAATGGTTCCAGGCCCGGCGCAACACTCGGCGGTGCAAAGCCCAAATCCAAACCTGCCGGACAGATTGTGGCCACTGGTGGCGCACCCGCACCGCAACCGCGCGCGCGCGCGGCGCGGCCTGCGCAGCCGATGCCAGCGGTACGTGCTGAGGCGGGTGATGAGGCTGGCGATATGGATGAAACGATAACTGGATCGGTGGACTGATGTCTTTTCTGTCTCGCGTCATGGTTCTGAAAAGCAGGGCTCATTTTTCCGCAAGCACCACTGGTTTTGCCGACCATGCGGCCTTCGAGGGTGCGCGCAAGCGACGCGCCACGCAGGCCAAGACCCGGGTTGGTTTGCTGGTTGTCGGTTTTGTCGTGTTCTATGGCGTTGTCGGTGGACGCCTCATTCAATATGGCATGACACAGCCAGAAACCGTTTCCAGCATTGCCCCCGCAGACCGGTTGATGGCTTCGCGTCCAGACCTTCTGGACCGCAACGGTGAGGTGCTGGCGACCGACATTCGGACCGTCTCGCTGTTTGCAGAGCCGCACCGCATCGTGGATGTCGATGAAGCTGTCGAAAAACTGCAGACCGTTCTGCCTGATCTTGATACGCGCGGTACGTATCAGAAACTGAAATCCGAATCCCGCTTCCAGTGGCTGCGACGCCAGTTGACTCCAAAGCAACAGAGTCAGATTCTGGCGCTTGGCATTCCCGGCATTGGTTTCCGCCCTGAGAAGCGCCGTTTCTATCCCGGCGGTCACACCGCTGCGCATGTTGTCGGTCACGTCAATATCGACAACCGCGGCGTTGCGGGCATGGAGCGCTATCTGGACAATCAGGGTCTTGCCGATCTGACGGCGCTCGGCATGACGTCCGATCAGCCCCTCGAGCCGGTCAAGCTTTCGATTGATCTGCGCGTTCAGGCCATCGTGCGTGAAGTGGTTGCCGACGCCATCAAGAAGTTTCAGGCAATCGGCGCTGGCGCCGTCGTGATCAACGTTCACACGGGCGAAATTCTCGCCATGGCATCGCTGCCGGATTATGATCCGAACAACCCGGCCGAAGGTGCCAAAGAAGGCTGGCTGAACCGCATGTCGAACGGCACGTTCGAGATGGGGTCGACCTTCAAGTCCTTCACCATCGCCATGGGTCTGGATTCCGGCAAGGTGCACATCAACGATACGTTCGATGCGCGCGCGCCGATCCGCATCGGTGGCTTCACCATCAAGGATTTCCACGGCAAGGGCCGTATCCTGTCCGTCCCTGAGATCTTTCAGTATTCGTCCAATATCGGTACTGCAAAGATTGCCGATACCGTTGGCATCGAGGGTCACAAGGAGTTTCTGACGCGGCTTGGTCTTTTGACCAAGATGCAGACAGAACTACCGGAAATCGCCATGCCGTCCCAGCCGCGCGTTTGGAAGAAGATCAACTCGGTGACCATTTCCTTCGGTCACGGCGTGTCGACGACGCCTTTGCAGACGGCGATTGCCGGTGCAGCGCTGGTCAATGGCGGCAAGCTGATCGAGCCAACGTTCCTGCCGCGCACAGTGGCGCAGGCCGATCAGGTTGCCAAGCAGGTCTTGCAGCCGGGCGCGAGCAAGGACATGCGCTTCCTGTTCGAATGGAACGGCGTCAATGGTTCCGGCCGCAATGCGCGTGTCGAGGGCTTCAATGTGGGCGGCAAGACGGGCACAGCGGACAAGGTCGTCAATGGTCGCTACGTTCACGACAAGAACTTCAACGCCTTCCTCTCAGCATTCCCGATGGACAAGCCTGAATATGTGGTTCTGTCCTTCATCGACGAACCGAAGACGGACAAGGGCAACGGTGCCGCACTGGCTGGTACGTCTGCCGCACCGATGGTGCACGACATCATCTCGCGCTCGGCCGCTATTCTCGGCGTCAAACCCAAGTTCGGCAAGGACGGTTCGGCCTTGCTGGTGTCTTATTGATTGGTACAGCTTATGACGAACCGGCGAATCGCGCCGGGGGGACAAGACGGGCACATCGATGAATTTGCGAGATCTCTCCGGGACCGAGTTCCCGGAACTGAATGAATTGCTGCGGACGGATGCCGGAGCGCTGGATATCACCGGCATTACGGCTGATAGCCGCAAGGCGCAGCCGGGTTCTCTGTTCGTGGCGGTTGCCGGGACAAAGGCGGATGGCGGCACCTATGTGCAGGACGCAGTGGCGAACGGCGCTATCGCCGTCGTTTCCAGCCATGCTATCGATGCCGATGTGCCGGTTCTCGTTGTCTCCGACCCACGACTTTATCTCTCTCTTTCCGCTGCCCGCTTCTATCGCACGCAGCCAGAGACGATGATCGCCGTAACCGGCACGGCGGGCAAAACCTCGGTCGCGTCTTTCATCCGCCAGATCTGGACTTTTGCGGGTCATGCTGCGGCACAGATCGGCACGACGGGTGTGATCGCGCCGGGCCGCGAAGACTATGGTTCGCTGACGACACCGGATCCGGTTTCCCTGCATGCACTGCTGGCAGACCTTGCTTTCGAAGGTGTCACCCATGCGGCGATGGAAGCGTCCAGCCATGGCCTCGACCAGCGCCGTCTCGATGGCGTGAAGCTGAAGGCCGCCGGATTTACCAATCTCGGTCGTGATCATATGGATTATCATCCGACGATTGAAGACTACATGGCCGCCAAGATGCGGCTGTTCGATACGTTGTTACCGAAGGGTTCGCCTGCCGTCATTTTCTCTGACGATGCATGGTCGGAAAGCGCTGTAAAAGCTGCAATGGACGCCGGTCATGATGTGCGTACCGTCGGTCGCAAAGGTGATTATCTGGCGTTGAAGCGCGTCGAGCATTTCCGCCACAAGCAGATGATCGAGGTGCATCACCAGGGCAAAATTTACGAGGTCGATATTCCGCTGGCAGGCGATTTTCAGGTGGCCAATGCGCTGGTGGCCGCAGGACTTGCAATCTCCACCGGCGTTGAGCCCTCTGTGGCGCTGAAGGCCCTGGAAAAGCTGGTGGGTGCCGCCGGTCGCCTCGAACTGATCGGCCAGACGAAGAACGGTGCGTTGGCCTATGTGGATTATGCCCATAAGCCAGACGCGCTGGAAAATGTGCTGACATCGGTGCGCCCGTTCACATCCGGTCGCATTATTACCGTGTTCGGTTGCGGTGGAGACCGGGACAAGGGCAAGCGGCCGATCATGGGCGAGGTCGCGACCCGGCTTTCCGACATCGTCATCGTCACGGATGATAATCCGCGCTCTGAAGAGCCGCAAACCATCCGCGCCGAAATCATGGCGGCGGCGACGGGTGCGCTTGAAATTGCAGATAGGGCTGAGGCTATCAGCCATGCCGTATCGTTGCTGGGCAGTGGCGATACGTTGATCGTCGCGGGCAAGGGGCATGAGGAAGGTCAGATTGTTGGTAGCGTCACGCTGCCGTTTTCGGACCATGAACAGGTGCGAACTGCGCTGGAAGGACTGAAGATTTGAACTGGTTATGGACAGTCCCGGATATGGTCGCCGTGATGGCAGGCCGTCCGGTTGGCAACCTGCCGCAAGGCATCACGGGCATCTCCATCGATAGTCGCTCGGTGCAGGAAGGTGAGGCCTTCTTCGCTATCAAGGGCGACCGGGTGGATGGTCATGACTACGCTAGCTTTGCCGTTGCCAATGGTGCCGGTCTTCTGGTGGTCTCGGAATCGAAACTTCCCGCGCTGGGCCGACTGACCGTTCCGATGATCGTCGTGGAAGATGTTCTGGCCGCTCTGGTCAAGCTGGGTATTGCAGCACGCGAGCGGACATCGGCCCGTATCGTTGCCATCACCGGTTCCGTCGGCAAGACGACGACCAAGGAAATGCTGCGGCAGGTGCTGGCCCCATCGGGCCGTGTTCATGCAGCTGTCTCTTCCTTCAACAACCACTGGGGTGTGCCGCTGACGCTGGCCCGCATGCCTGCCGATTCCGAGTTCGGTATTTTTGAGGTGGGTATGAACCATGCTGGCGAGATCAGCCCGCTGGTGAAGCAGGTCAAGCCGCATCTGGCTATTATCACCACCATTGCTGCGGCACATCTGGGTAATTTCAACAGTCTGGAAGACATTGCTGCCGCCAAGGCCGAGATTTTCGACGGCGTTCTGCCCGGCGGGGCCGTCATCCTTAACCGTGACAATGCGCAGTTCGAGCAGCTGGAACGGGCGGCATTCGACGCTGGCATCGAGCACGTGCTGACGTTTGGCCAGCATGCCAAGGCTGATTTCCGTCTGGCCGATTTCGAAAGCACACCAAACGGGTCCACCATTTGGGCCATCATCAATGGCGAGACCAGCGAGTTGCACATCGGTGTAGCCGGTCGTCATATTGCCGAAAACGCCATGGCCGCCATCGGTACGGTCGCCGTTCTGGGCGCGGATATCGACAAGGCGTTTTCCGCGCTTGGAACGTTGGAGGCGGTGAAGGGCAGGGGCCAACGCCACCGACTTTCTGTTGGCGACGGCTCGTTCCTGTTGATTGATGAGAGCTATAACGCCAACCCGGCCTCCATGCGTGCCGCCATCGCCCTTCTGGCTACCGCCGAGGTGAAAGGGGATGGACGACGCGTCGCCGTTTTGGGCGATATGCTGGAGATGGGCGAGTTCGCAACCGAGGTGCACGAGGAACTATCAGGCCCGCTGTTGTCGGCCGGTATCGAGCATGTGTGGCTTGCGGGTGAGTCGATGGCTGCGTTGCGTGACGCTTTGCCCGAAAGCGTCAATGTCGCATGGTTCCCCACCACTGCCGAATTGAATGAATTCGTTCTGAAGTGGGTCCAGCCGGGCGATGTGGTGATGATAAAATCGTCACTAGGCATCGGTTTCGGCAAGATCGTTACGGCTCTTCTTGACAAGTATCCGGCATTCCCCGAGACGGAACGCCAAATCTAGAGCAGCGACAACCCAAGTATCGAAAGTGGTCTTGGGTTATCCGGTGCTGAAACAAAAACGTGGAGCTGCGTGGGTACATTTCATCTGCCCGCCTCTCCAAGCGGCCTTTTGAAAGGGCAAACATGCTGATCTGGCTCGTTGAACTGTCGGACCACGTCCAAATCTTCAACCTGTTCCGGTACATCACGTTCCGGGCCGGTGCGGCGTTGTTTACCTCTGCCCTCATCGTCTTTCTGTTTGGTCCCGCCATCATCAATTCTCTGCGCATCCGGCAGGGCAAGGGACAGCCGATACGCGCCGATGGGCCGCAGACCCATTTCAAGAAGGCTGGAACGCCCACCATGGGCGGTTTGATGATCCTTGCAGGCATTCTCGGCGGCTCGCTTCTGTGGGGCGATCTCTCCAACGTCTATGTTGTCTCGGTTCTGATGGTAACGCTCGGCTTTGGAGCCATTGGTTTTTACGATGACTATCTCAAGGTTACCAAGCAGAGCGACAAGGGCTTTTCCGGTAAGGCGCGTCTCGGCATCGAATTTCTGATTGCGGCTATCGCCGTGTTCTTCATGATGGAAGTGGCACTCGCCACCGCGCCGCATGGCGGGACGCTTGGAAGCTCGATTGCCTTTCCGTTCTTCAAGGAATTTGTTGTCAATATCGGCTATTTCTTCGTGCTGTTCGGTGCCTTCGTCATCGTTGGTGCAGGCAATGCGGTCAATCTGACGGATGGTCTCGACGGTCTTGCCATCGTGCCGGTCATGATTGCGGCTGCGACCTTCGGTGTTATTTCCTATCTCGTGGGCAACGCGATTTTCGCTAACTATCTTCAGATCAATTTTGTACCTGGAACGGGCGAGCTTGCCGTCATCGTCGGTGCCGTCATTGGTGGCGGGCTTGGCTTCCTCTGGTTCAATGCGCCGCCTGCCGCTATTTTCATGGGTGACACCGGTTCGCTGGCACTTGGCGGTCTGATTGGCTCCATCGCCGTTGCCGTCAAGCATGAGATCGTCATGATCATCGTCGGCGGTCTGTTCGTCATGGAAACGCTATCCGTCATCATTCAGGTGTTCTGGTTCAAGCGCACCGGCAGACGCGTGTTCCTGATGGCACCGATCCACCACCATTTCGAAAAGAAGGGCTGGACGGAAAGCCAGGTCGTCATCCGCTTCTGGATCATCTCCGTTGGTCTTGCGATGCTCGGCCTTGCCACGTTGAAGCTGAGATAATCGAATGATCCCTGTCACCTCATTTGCCGGACAATATGTTGCCCTTTTTGGTCTGGGTGGCTCTGGGCTCGTGACCGCTCGCGCGCTGGTGGCAGGAGGTGCCGAGGTTACGGCATTCGACGATAATCCCGATAGCGTTGCCAAAGCGCAAGCCGAGGGCATCCATACCGCTGATCTTCGCACACTGGACTGGTCGAAGCTTGCCGCGTTCGTTCTGGCGCCCGGTGTGCCGCTCACGCATCCAAAGCCACATTGGTCGGTCGATCTGGCCCGCGCGGCTGGCGTGGATGTGATCGGCGACATCGAACTTTTCGTGCGCGAACGCCGGGCGCATGCCCCGGATTGCCCATTTATTGCCATCACCGGCACCAATGGCAAGTCTACGACGACGGCGCTGATTGCGCATATCCTGACAGAATCTGGTCGTGACACGCAATTGGGTGGCAACATCGGCACGGCGATCCTCAGCCTCGATCCGCCGAAGGCGCAGCGTTTTTATGTGGTCGAATGCTCGTCCTACCAGATCGATCTGGCACCGACGCTGAACCCGACTGCAGGCATTCTGCTCAACCTGACGCCCGACCATCTCGACCGGCACGGCACGATGCAGCATTATGCCGATATCAAGGAGCGGCTGGTTGCAGGCAGCGATACGGCGATCATTGGTGTTGATGACAGCTACTGCACACTGATCGCAGACCGCATCGAACGGGCTGGTGTTACGGTAGCGCGCATTTCCAAACGCAGCGTCGTCGCCGACGGTCTTTATGCCGAGGGTAGTCGCATCATGAAGGCGCAAGGCGGTACGGCTTCGCTGTTGGCCGATCTTGATGGCATCTCTACATTGCGCGGTAGCCACAATGCACAAAACGCGGCAGCAGCGATCGCCGCTTGCCTTGCGGTTGGCGTTTCTGCGGATGAGGTGACGGCGGGGCTCAAATCCTTCCCCGGTCTCAAGCACCGGATGCAGCCTGTTGGCCGCCGTGGCAACGTCACCTTCGTCAATGACAGTAAGGCGACCAATGCGGATGCGGCGGCACCTGCCCTGTCCAGCTACGACCGCATCTACTGGATTGCAGGCGGTCTGCCGAAGGCGGGCGGCATCACCAGTCTTTCGCCGCTGTTCTCTCACGTTGCAAAGGCATATCTTATCGGCGAGGCAGCTGCTGAATTTGCTGCGACATTGGGTGACAGCGTACCCTATGAAATCGCTGGTACTCTCGAAAAGGCGATCGAGCATGCAGCAGCAGATGCGCAGGCGGATGGTCGCGATGGCAATGTCGTGATGTTATCACCGGCTTGCGCAAGCTTCGATCAGTACAAGAATTTTGAAACTCGTGGTGATTCGTTCGTCAGCCATGTCGCAGCACTGGATGGTGTGACGATGCTGGTTGGTTTGAAAAAGGGAGTCTGAAGAAATGGTAAGCCGTATAGACCGGGGACCGGTCGCGGAATGGTTCTGGACCATCGACCGTTTCTTTCTGACGGCGTTCATCGCGCTGATGGGCATTGGACTGATGCTGTCTTTCGCGGCATCGCCTGCCGTGGCCGAGCGTATCGGCCTCAACAGCTTCTTCTTCGTGGAGCGGCAGGCCATGTTCATGGTGCCATCGGTGGCAATCATGCTGGGCCTGTCTTTCCTATCGCCGCGCCAAGTGCGACGTGTCGCCGTCATCATGCTCATCGTCGCGTTATTGATGATGATCTTTGCGCTGTTCTTCGGGATCGAGGTGAAGGGCGCGCGCCGTTGGATTTCGATCGGCAGCTTCTCCATTCAGCCCTCCGAATTCATGAAGCCAGCCTTTGTGATCGTCTGCGCCTGGCTTTTTGCCGAACGTGCGCGTCACCCTGAAATTCCAGGTAATCTGTTCGCCATCATCACCTTCGGCATCGTGGCCGCTCTTCTCATTGCACAGCCTGACTTTGGCCAGACCATTCTCACGTCTGTCGTGTGGGGTGGCATGTTCTTCATGGCCGGTATTCCCTGGTTCTGGATCATCATGCTGGGCGGCCTTGGTGTCGGCGGCATCGTCACCGCTTATCTGATGCTGCCTCACGTTGCCGGCCGTATCGACCGTTTCTGGACGGGCGAGGGCGACACGTTTCAGGTGGATACCGCTCGCGAAGCCATCATTCGCGGCAACTGGTTTGGCCAGGGTCCGGGCGAAGGCATCGTCAAGCGCATCATCCCCGACAGCCACACCGACTTTATCTTCTCCGTTGCGGCGGAAGAGTTCGGCATTCTGTTTTGCATGCTGCTGGTGGCGATCTTCGCCTTTATCGTGCTGCGAGGCCTGAGCCATGCGTTCAAGGAAAAGGATGATTTCGTCCGCTTTGCCGTTGCTGGTCTTGTGCTACAGATTGGCATGCAGTCGATGATCAATATCGGCGTTAATCTGGAACTCATGCCTGCCAAGGGCATGACGCTGCCGCTGATTTCCTATGGCGGTTCTTCCATGATGGCGATTTGCGTGACAGCCGGTTTCCTGCTGGCGCTCACCCGCCACCGCCCTGAAAAACGTGCGCAGGAACGCAGTTTCTTCCGGGTCAATGCAGGCCTTCCTGCGGAGTAAAAATATGAGCAAAGGCATCGTTCTGCTTGCCGCCGGGGGAACCGGCGGCCATGTGTTTCCGGCAGAGGCGCTGGCATACGAGTTGAAGGCACGCGGTTATGCCGTGCATCTGGTGACCGACAGCCGCGCGGAACGTTATGCGGGCACATTTCCGGCGGACGAAATCCACGTTGTGCCATCGGCGACCATCGGCTCGAAGAACCCCGTTGCCGTGGCCAAAGCCTTGCTGAAACTGTGGACTGGCCTGCGGGCCGCGCGCCGTCTCGTCACCAGGCTGAAGCCGGTGGCCGTGGTGGGTTTCGGCGGTTATCCCACCGTGCCGCCGCTTCTGGCCTCCACGGGACTTGGTGTGCCGTCGCTGATCCACGAGCAAAATGCCGTTATGGGTCGCGCCAACAAGGCGCTTGCCAAACGTGTGAAAGCAATCGCCGGGGGCTTTCTGCCGGAGACTCAAGGGGAATATGCCGAAAAGACCGTGGCGACAGGAAATCCGGTTCGCCCCGCAGTTCTGGCTGCTGCCGAGGTCGCTTACACGCCTTCCCATGCGGGCGAGGCTTTTCAGCTTGTCGTCTTTGGCGGAAGCCAGGGCGCCCAGTTTTTTTCCGGCGCGGTTCCGGCTGCGATCTGCCTCATGCCCAACGAGATGCGTGCCCGTATGTCCGTGACACAGCAGGCGCGGCCCGAAGACAAGGAAAGCGTGATCGCATCCTACAAGAAGCTTGGAGTCAACGCGGATGTCTCCCCCTTCTTCGGCGACATGGCAGAGCGGATCGCAGAAGCCGATCTCGTCATCAGCCGTTCGGGTGCTTCGACAGTCTCGGAACTGTCCGTCATCGGGCGTCCATCCGTGCTGGTGCCTTACCCGCATGCGCTGGATCACGACCAGGCCGCCAATGCCGCAGCCCTTTCGGCAGCGGGTGGCGCCAGCGTCATCAAGCAATCCGATCTGTCTCCGCAAAAGCTTTCATCGCTGCTCAGCGATGCCATGAACGATCCCGATCGTCTGGCGCAAACGGCGGCGGCTGCGAAAGCGACCGGCAAGCCGGATGCCGCCCAGCGTCTCGCCGATCTGGTCGAGGCGATTGCGACGGGGAAATCCGTTCAAGAATTCAAATTAAAAAATAAAGAAGGAGTGCATCTATGAAGATGCCGAAAGCGATCGGTCTTGTCCATTTCATCGGAATTGGCGGCATCGGCATGAGCGGCATTGCCGAAGTGCTTCACAACCTCGGCCATCGCGTACAGGGCTCCGATCAGGCAGACAGCGCCAATGTGCAGCGTCTGCGCGAGAAGGGCATAGACGTTTTCATCGGCCATACGGCGGAAAGCCTGGGGGAAGCGGAAGTCGTGGTCGTTTCGACGGCCATCAAGAAAAATAACCCTGAACTGGTCGCAGCGCGTGAAAAGCACCTGCCGATCGTTCGCCGTGCCGAAATGCTGGCCGAGTTGATGCGTTTCCGCAATGCGATCGCCATTGGCGGCACACATGGCAAGACGACGACAACCTCCATGGTCGCGACGTTGCTGGAAGCCGGCAATCTCGATCCCACCGTCATCAATGGCGGCATCATCAATGCTTACGGCACCAATGCGCGCATGGGTGAGGGCGAGTGGATGGTGGTGGAGGCCGACGAATCGGATGGCACCTTCCTGAAACTGCCTGCCGATGTCGCCGTTATCACCAATATCGACCCCGAGCATCTGGACCATTACGGCAACTTCGATGCCGTGCGCGCGGCCTTCCGCCAGTTTGTGGAAAATGTGCCGTTCTACGGTTTCGGCGTGCTGTGCATCGACCATCCTGAAGTGCAGACGCTGGTGGGCAAGATTGAGGATCGCAAGGTCATCACTTACGGCGAAAACCCGCAGGCCGACGTGCGCTTCTCCAATGTTCGGATCGACGGGACCAAGTCGATTTTCGACGTGGAAATCCGTCGTCGTCGCACGGGCAAGATCTTCACATTTACCGATCTCGTTTTGCCCATGCCGGGTCGCCACAACGTGTCGAATGCTACGGCGGCGATTGCAGTTGCCAACCGCCTTGGCATTTCCGTCGAAGACATCAAGAAGGGGCTTGCGTCTTTCGGTGGCGTCAAGCGTCGCTTCACGCTGACGGGCGAATCCAACGGCGTGCAGGTGTTTGATGATTACGGCCACCACCCGGTCGAGATCAAAGCGGTACTGAAGGCAGCGCGTGAGGCTTGCGGCGGCCGGATCATTGCTGTCCACCAGCCTCACCGTTACTCGCGTCTTTCCAGCCTGTTTGAAGATTTTGCACATTGTTTCAACGACGCGGACACAATTCTTCTTGCTCCGGTCTATGCGGCGGGTGAAGATGCAATCGAGGGTGTGAACTCCGAGACGCTTGTTTCAGCCACCAGGGCTGCTGGCCATCGCGATGCTCGCCATCTCTCCTCCCGCGACGATCTTGCCAAGACTGTCGCAGCGATTGCGAAACCGGGTGATTTCGTGGTTCTTCTGGGGGCTGGCAACATCACGCAATGGGCGGCGGCGCTGCCCTCAGAATTGGATAGCATTTCAGGAAAGTCTGCATGAGACAGGTGGATGGGGTAAAGTTGCTGGGACGACTCGGCGACGGAGTGAATGAACTCAGAGGACGTTTGACGCCGGATAGTCCGATGGACCGCGTGACGTGGTTCAGGGCGGGTGGTCTGGCGGAACTGATGTTTCAGCCCCACGATACAGACGATCTCATTGCTTTTCTAAAGCTTCTGCCGGAAGATGTACCGCTGACGGTCGTCGGCGTCGGTTCCAACCTGCTGGTCCGTGATGGTGGCATTCCGGGGGTCGTCGTGCGCCTGTCCGCCAAGGGATTTGGTCAGGTGGAACTTGCGGGCGAAAACCGCATCAAAGCCGGTGCGATCTGCCCCGATAAACACATCTCCGCCATGGCGATGGATAACGGTATCGGCGGTTTCCATTTTTACTATGGCATTCCTGGCTCCATCGGTGGGGCGCTGCGTATGAATGCTGGTGCCAATGGTGGCGAGACACGCGAGCGCGTGGTGGAGGTCTACGCCGTTGACCGCAAGGGCAACAGTCATGTGCTGTCCAATGCCGACATGGGTTACAGCTACCGCCATTCGGAAGCGTCGAAGGATCTGATCTTCACCGGTGCCTTGTTCGAGGGGTATCCGGAGGATCGAGCAAAAATCCGCGCCGATATGGATGCGGTGCGCCTTCACCGCGAGACGGTTCAGCCGATCCGCGAACAGACCGGTGGCTCGACGTTCAAGAATCCGGAGGGACATTCGGCCTGGAGCCTCATCGATGAGGCTGGCGGGCGCGGTATGGTCATCGGCGGTGCACAGATGTCGTCGCTGCACTGCAATTTCATGATCAACACGGGCCACGCGACAGGCTACGATTTGGAATATCTGGGAGAAGCCGTGCGCAAGCGCGTTTTCGAACATGCGGGCATCCGCCTGGAATGGGAAATCAAGCGGCTCGGGCTGTTCATGCCAGGCCGTGAGGTGGAGCCGTTTTTCGGAGCATAATGATATCAGGCAAGTGATCGCGCTTTTATCGGCGTATGTGACGTCGGGTGCCGATTTCTCTGAGACAGTACAAAGCCCGCGAAGCCACTGACTTCGCGGGCTTTTCTGTGTGTTTGATTCCGGATCAGGCGTCTTCCTTGCACATCCGACTGATTTTTTTGGAAGTGCACTCTTGCATAAATGCAATCATAGGATACATTAAAAATAAATACTACTTTAAGTAATTTCATTATTTAAGCCAATTTATATTTGGATTTTCTTATGAGCTCATATTTCATCGAATATTGGCAAGCGCACAGTGCTGGCCTCTCGCAAGCGTTGTTTGTTTTCTCATGCTGGTTTGCATTTTTCTGTGGCCTTTGGACCGTCGTCACGACAACGGATGTCTACCGGGTGCGATGGGCGTCGCGCTACGATGTTCTTCAGGTTCACGGTATAGCCATTGCGGCTGCAGCGCTCTCGTCTCTCGCGGTGCCGATCAGCGACCTCGTGCCGGCAGTGTCGATTGTGGTGATCATTTCGCTGTTTCTGGCGGTGTTCCTACCCCGTCTGAGCGCGGCAGGGCTATCCTTCGTGATTGCCGGACCGCTATCGACCATATCGGGTTCTGTTTGGGCGTATAAATGGTTGAACACCAACGGCTATCCCTCGTTTTTGCTTCTGGCAATCGTCTTGCTTGGTGTGATATCCATCTTCCGAATTGCTTTCGTAATTTACGTCCAGCTCGGCACATTCGGGCTTCTGGTGCGGAAACAATGGTCGCGGCCTGTCGCGCCGCATCCTGCCGGCCAGAGCCAGCGGCGGGTCTCCATCCATGTGCCCGTTCACGCAGAACCCGCTCATATCGTTATCGAAACCCTTAAAAGCATTGCGAGATTGGACTACGACAATTTCGAGGTCTTGGTCTGCGATAACAACACCGTCGATGGGTCGCTGTGGAAACCGGTTGAGGCCTATTGCGAAACGCTTAACGACGCGATCGGCGAAAAGCGCTTTCGTTTCTTTCACGTCGAAGGCTTGACGGGCGCAAAGGCCGGGGCTCTCAACCTATGCCTCGATCATACGGATCCGAGCGCAGAACTGATTGCTCTGGTAGACTCAGACTATCTCTGCGAGCCGGGATTTCTCTCTGATCTCGTACCGTTTTTCGATGAACCGCGTTTTGGTTTCGTACAGACCTCGCATGATTACCGCAGCAACGAGGCAAACGTTTTCAACCGCGCCTGTTATTGGGAATATATGGTTCCGAACCGTCTGGAATATGCCGGTGCGAGCGAAATGCAGGCATCCTTCACGATCGGAACAATGTGTGTATTTCGCAAGAGCGCCATTGAAGAGGCGGGGCGATGGGCAGAATGGTGCCAGACGGAGGATTCCGAGATTGCCATCAGAATCCGGGCGGCAGGCTATGACGGTCTATTTCTGCCCTATACCTATGGCCGCGGCCTGATGCCGGACAATTTTGCAGACTGGAAAAAGCAGCGTTTCCGCTGGACATACGGGCCTGTGCAACAGCTCCGTCGTCACTGGAGACTTCTTTTGCCAGTGTGGCTTGGCGGCTCGCCAAACCTCAAGGCGTGGGGAAAGTGCTATGAGGTCGTCCGCTCTCTGGTGGCTTTGATCATACCTGTTGGACTTGTCGGAAATGTCGTCTTTGCCGCCGCGTATCCCGTCCTTGTCTGGCAAGGCATGTTACCGAGTGTTCAGATACCGTCTCAGGCCATTTTTTTCATGGGCCTTATCCTCGCAAATGGTGTCCTCCGGTCCGTTGCCGAATACCGGATATGCGGCTGCCATAAACTCAGTAACATGCTCGCTGCTGAACTTGCGGCGCTTGCATTGAGATTCGTGTGGAGCTCTGCGTCCGTCTACGCGGCTGTCGGGCGGAAAATCGAATGGCGCAGAACGCCCAAATTTTTGTCACGTCAAACGGTGTGGTCAGCGCTGAGTGGCGCTTCCACGGAACTTGCGTTGGCGATGTCGCTGTTGCCTGTGGTCGGGCTGATCATATACGTGGGACAGTTCATCCAATGGAGCGATATCGCGATCTCGATTGCCGCGTTGATTTACCCTCTTGTCACCTTTGCAGCCGCTCCGATCATGGCGTTGCTTGCTCTCGGAGGCGGTTCGGAAAAGGCTGATCATTTTCGTGACAAGCGATACCTTCCTCTCCCTCCTGCAACGGCGAGGCCCGTCTTACGTTTGGCCGGTGCGGAAATACCGGCGGCTGCCAAAGTGCTTGGCGAAGCGTAGGGTGTAGGGTCCGTTCAAACGCTTCGAAGGATCGTCTGCAATTTTGTTGGTGTTGGCGGCGTCGGTCATGCCGCCAACACCGCCGGATCAGACTTCGTCCTTGCGCGACAGCAAGATGCAGGCGAGCGTTACAACCGCTGCGAAGCAGAGGTAATAGCCGACATAGGCCATGCCGTATGTTACCTGCAGTGACGTGGCGATGTAAGGCGCGAGTGATGCACCGAAGATACCCGCCATGTTGAAGGTGATGGACGAACCCGTATAGCGTACCGTCGTGGGGAAGGGTGCTGCGAGCGCCGTGCCGATCAGGCCGTAGGTCATGCCCATCAGTGCCATTGCGAGAGCGGCAAAGACGAAGATCGAAGCTTCACCACCGGTCATCAGGCCAGGAAGAAGGAAGGAAAAGGCACCGATCAGGACCGTGGTGGCGATCAGAACTTCGCGACGGCCGAAGCGCTCGGCGAGTTTTCCCGCGATCGGGATGAAGATACCGAAAACGACCGAGCTCACGAGTTGCACTTCCAGCGCATCGAGGAACGGAATCTTCAGAACCTTGACGTTGTAGGACAACAGGTAGGCGGTACCGATGTAGAACAGCACGAAGGTTGCCAGCGCCACGAACGTGCCGAGCAAAAGGCTGCGCTTGTGATGGCGGAAGAGTTCGGCCACGGGAACGGCGACACGCTCCTCCTTGTCGATGGCCTTCTGAAAGGCAGGGGTTTCCGTGATCGACAGGCGAACCCACAGGCCGACCGCGATCAGGATGATGGAGGCGACGAAAGGAATGCGCCAGCCCCAGCTGAGCAGCTGTTCCTGCGACATGACGTGCAGCAAAATCCAGAAGACGCCGGACGACAGGAAAAGACCGAGTGGAGCACCGAGCTGCGGGAACATGCCGTACCAGCTGCGCTTACCGGGAGGCGCGTTTTCCGTGGCCAGAAGAACTGCACCACCCCATTCGCCACCCAAGCCGAAGCCCTGACCAAAGCGGCATAGCGCAAGCAGCAAAGGCGCCAGAACACCAGCGGTTTCGTAAGACGGCAGGAGGCCGATGATGACGGTTGACACCCCCATCGTCAAAAGCGCAGCCACCAAAGTGGTTTTGCGGCCAACGCGGTCACCATAGTGACCGAAGACGACGGCACCCAGCGGGCGGGCGAAGAAGGCGATGGAGAAGGTTGCGAAAGATGCGAGCAGAGCTGTCATCGGGTCGTTGTTAGGGAAGAACAACGTCGGAAACACGAGCACAGCTGCGGTCGCATAAACGTAAAAGTCGAAGAATTCGATGGTCGTGCCGACCACGCTGGCAGTGAGAACTCGTGCAGGCGAATTTGTCTTTACATCGTTCGGCGTGTCAGCTGTCGGCGATACTTTGAATATCGCGTCAGACATGAGATTTTTCCATTGTTAAGTAACACTTATGACCCTTTACCGGGGTAAGGCTGCGTTAACGTAATTTTCGATCTTTTGAAACGGTTAAAACGCAACATTCTGGAAAAAACCCAACGAAAAATCGATGTCAGAGCAACGTTCTGTGATGTGTTTAACGTGGTTCGGTCGCTTTTGGTGCTCATGGAAAATCGGGATGCTTGGCTGGAATGGGACCGTTTCCGTCGCGGTTCTCGGACCATGCGATTTTAAAGACGGAGTCCGTTCGCGTGACATTCATCACCAAAATGATCCTGGGCATCTCCGCTCTTCCAGCGTCCTGTAATGAGATTACAGACCGCGGCGGCATCGGTGATGACCAAAAACGGCTGGGGAAAGGTGGCGAATCTTAACGAATCGATCTTGCTTTTGCCGTTGCGGCCTCCTGTCCACACAACGTTTTTATTTCCTGCCGTTGGAATTCTGAATCTTGCATTGGCCGCAACTCTCTGATTCCAAGGAAGGAATCCCGGCCTGAAGTGATTCTTTAACAAAAATCATATCATCGGCGTCTTCGGTTAACGAAAGTAAACACTTCATTAACCTTAATGGCGCTTAGTGATTGGCAACGGAGCGGACGAGAGAATCGCGCGAACTGATTGATGGTTGGCGTATCTCGTTCAGGTGATTTTGGTGTCAGAGGTTTTCATGAGCGGCAAACACGTAGCTGTTCTTTTGGGTGGGTTTTCTTCCGAGCGGCCGGTCAGCCTCTCGTCGGGAGAGGCTTGCGCCACAGCTCTGGAAGGCGAGGGCTTTCGGGTCACACGCGTCGACGTGGACCGGAATGTCGCCGCAACGCTGTCTGCGCTGCGCCCCGACGTCGCGTTTAACGCGCTCCATGGTCCCTATGGCGAAGACGGCACCATTCAAGGCGTTCTCGAATATCTTGAAATTCCCTACACACACTCCGGCGTTCTGGCGTCTTCGCTGGCGATGAACAAATCGCAAGCCAAGAAGGTCGCTGCCGCAGCTGGTATTCCTGTCGCCGTCGAGAAGGTTCTGAACCGCTTCGATATCGGCAACGAGCACCCGCTTGCGCCACCTTACGTCGTCAAGCCGGTCAGCGAAGGTTCGAGCTTTGGCGTTGTGATGGTCAAGGAAGATCAGTCGCACCCGCCGCAAATCCTGGGTTCTAGTGAATGGCGTTACGGCGATTCCGTGATGGTCGAGCGCTACATCCATGGTCGCGAGTTCACATGCGGTGTCATGAACGGTGAGGCTTTGGCCGTTACCGAAGTGATACCGTTGGGTCACGGATTTTACGATTACGACGCGAAATACGCAAAAGGTGGCTCAAAGCATGTCATTCCTGCGGAAATTTCACCAAAAATTTACCAAAAAATCCAATCATTGGCGGTCATGGCGCATCAGGTGATTGGCTGCCGTGGCGTGAGCCGTTCGGACTTCCGCTACGACGACCGTTTCTCAGAAGAAGGTGAATTGATCTGGCTTGAGATAAACACTCAGCCGGGCATGACGCCGACCTCCCTCGTGCCCGAAATGGCAGCTTATGCAGGACAATCCTTTGGTGAGTTTGTCCGCTGGATGGTGGAGGATGCTTCGTGTTCGCGATAACAGGCAAAAAAACGTCCGTTAAAAAGCGCGAACAGTCCGCTTCGGCGTCAGTCGATGATCGGATGGTTCTGCCGCGCCCGCTGCGAAAGGTGTTCCGTTTCGGCGTTTCGCTGGTAACCGGACGCGTTCATGTTCCTGCCCATACAGGCACGCTGGCAACAGCTGCATTCTTTTCATGCGTCGGTCTTTACGGAATGTCGCTTGGTGGCCACACGAACCTTGTCACCCAGGCGACGACATCTGCGGCTGGTTTTGCGATCGAGGACGTTAAGGTTTCCGGAAACATCCAGACATCTGAAATCGAAGTGTTCCAGCTTTTGGGTCTTGATGGTGCAACGTCGTTGATCGCGCTTGATGTAAATGCTGCGCGCAAGAAGCTGACCGAACTGCCTTGGGTCGAAGACGTGGATGTTCGCAAGATCTATCCCAAGACCATCGAAGTTCGCCTCAGGGAGCGCGAAGCTTTCGGCATCTGGCAGCATGGCACCGAGCTTTCGCTGATCGAAAAAAGCGGCAGCGTCATCGCGCCCCTGCGTGACAACAAATATGCGGGTCTGCCGTTGTTTGTCGGACGCGATGCTGAAACCGGCGCGGCGGGTTTTGTTGACGAACTGGCCGACTGGCCGGAGATCCGCAACCGCGTTCGTGCCTATGTTCGCGTTGCCGGTCGCCGCTGGGATCTGCATCTGGACAACGGCATCGTTGTCAAGCTGCCGGAAGAAAATGTGCCCAAGGCGCTGCAATTGCTGTCACGCATGGATATGGAAGACAAGGTTCTTTCCCGCGATGTGGCCGCGGTTGATTTGCGCCTTTCGGACCGCACGACTGTGCAATTGACCGAAGGTGCAGCCGAGCGTCGTGTGAAGGCTGTCGAAGCTCGCTCCAAGGCGCTCAAGTTGGCGGAGAAGAACACATGAGCTTTTTCGGTTCTGCCCATTTCGGTCTCCCGCGTTTGAAGCCTCTGTCTTCCAAGCGCAGCCATGTCGTCTCTGTGCTCGATATCGGTTCGACCAAGGTCGTGTGCATGATCGGTCGTCTCACGCCTCGTGAGGAAACCGAAGTGCTGCCGGGTCGCACCCACAAGGTTGACGTCATCGGTATCGGTCATCAGCGTTCACGCGGCGTAAAGTCCGGCGTGATTGCCGATCTGGACGCGCTGGAAGGCGTCATTCGTCTGGCCGTCGATGCAGCCGAGCGCATGGCGGGTCTGACCGTCGACAGCTTGATCGTCAACGTTTCGGCGGGCCGTCTGGCCAGCGACATCTATACCGCCAGCATCGATCTGGGTGGTCAGGAAGTGGAATCGGGCGATCTTCGCAAGGTTCTGATTGCGGCCAGCCAACAGTCTCTGCGTCAGGACCGCGCCATTCTGCATTCCCTACCAACCGGCTACTCGCTGGATGGCGAACGCGGCATTCGCGATCCGCTCTCCATGTATGGCGATCTGCTGGGCGTGGACATGCATGTCGTGACCGCCGAGCGAACGGCTCTGAAGAACCTCGAACTGTGCATCAACCGGGCTCACCTTTCGGTCGAAGGCATTGTTGCGACACCTTACGCCAGCGGCCTTGCAGCCCTGGTGGATGACGAAGTCGAACTGGGTTGCGCTGCCATCGACATGGGCGGCGGCACGACGACGATTTCGGTTTTTGCCGAGGGCCGTCTGGTTCACACCGATGCCATCGGTCTTGGTGGACACCACGTCACCACCGATCTTGCGCGGGGTCTTTCGACCCGTATCGAAGATGCGGAGCGCCTGAAGGTCGTGCACGGTTCGGCGCTGGCCAACGGTTCTGACGACCGCGACATGATCGCTGTGCCACCGATTGGCGAAGACGATCGTGACCAGCCTTCGCAGGTATCGCGTGCCCTCGTCAGCCGTATCGTGCGGGCGCGCATTGAAGAGACATTGGAATTGATCCGCGACCGCATCCAGAAGTCGGGTTTCTCCCCGATTGTTGGTAAGCGCGTGGTTCTGACCGGAGGTGCCAGTCAGTTGACCGGCCTGCCGGAAACGGCGCGGCGCATTCTTGCCCGCAACGTTCGCATCGGCCGCCCCATGGGCGTGTCCGGCCTGCCGGTCGCGGCCAAAGGCCCGGCCTTTTCCACAGCCTGCGGGCTGATGATTTATCCGCAAATCGCGGACATCGAAATCCATGCGGCGCAGAACGGAATGTTCTCGCCGTTCGGAACAGGTAGTGGCCGGATCGCCCGCGTAGGGCAATGGCTGAAAGAAAGTTTCTGACCTCTGTCTGCCCATCGGGCAGGGGACCGAGTGAAGTTGATTAAGAATTGGCCTGCGGGGCGATGCGGCCAGAGAAAGAAGGAATGTTAAAATGACGATACAGCTGCAAAAGCCAGACATCACCGAGCTGAAGCCGCGCATCACCGTTTTCGGCGTCGGCGGTGGCGGCGGTAACGCTGTCAACAACATGATCACGGCTGGCCTCCAGGGCGTCGACTTCGTCGTTGCCAACACGGATGCGCAGGCTCTGACGATGACCAAGGCCGACCGGGTCATTCAGCTCGGCGTCAACGTCACCGAAGGTCTGGGCGCCGGTTCGCAGCCGGAAGTCGGCCGCGCTGCTGCCGAAGAGTGCATCGATGAAATCATCGACCACCTGAACGGCACGCACATGTGCTTCGTCACTGCCGGCATGGGTGGTGGTACCGGTACCGGTGCTGCTCCCGTCGTCGCGCAGGCTGCCCGCAACAAGGGCATTCTGACGGTTGGTGTCGTTACCAAGCCTTTCCACTTCGAAGGCGGTCGCCGTATGCGTCTGGCCGAACAGGGCATCGAGGAACTGCAGAAGTCCGTCGATACGCTGATCGTCATTCCAAACCAGAACCTTTTCCGTATTGCCAACGACAAGACGACCTTTGCCGATGCCTTCGCAATGGCTGACCAGGTTCTCTACTCCGGCGTTGCCTGCATTACCGATCTTATGGTGAAGGAAGGTCTCATCAACCTCGACTTCGCCGACGTTCGCTCAGTCATGCGCGAAATGGGCCGTGCGATGATGGGTACAGGTGAGGCTTCCGGTCAGGGCCGTGCCATGCAGGCTGCGGAAGCGGCGATTGCCAACCCGCTGCTCGACGAAACATCGATGAAGGGCGCGCAAGGTTTGCTGATCTCCATTACCGGTGGTCGCGACATGACGCTGTTCGAAGTCGACGAAGCGGCGACCCGCATTCGCGAAGAAGTCGATCCGGACGCAAACATCATCCTGGGCGCGACATTCGACGAAGCGCTGGAAGGCCTCATCCGCGTATCCGTCGTTGCCACCGGGATCGACCGCATCCCTGGCCAGATGGAACGCAACGCCGAAGAGCTTCGCCAGGCTGCCGCTGCAAAGCCACTTATCCGTCCTTCCGCGGCCGTTGCTTCTGCTCCGGCCGCAGTTCAGCCTGCCCCAGTCATGCAGGCACCAAAGACGAACGTCGATCCTATTGCCCAGACCATTCGCGAAGCCGAGATGGACCGGGAACTGGCCCTGGCGGCTGCTGAACAGCGGCTTCGTCAGGCACAGGCAGAAGCCGAATTCCGTCCTCAGAGCAAGTTGTTCGCAGCTGCTCCAGCGGAAGCACCGGTTGCTGCTCGCCCCGCAGCACCGGTGCACACCGCACCTGCCTACCATGCTCCAGAACAGGTCGCAGCACCTGCTCCGCGCATGCAGGCGCCGGCTCCAGTTTACCATGAGCCAGCGCCAGTCGCCCGTGCGCCTGAGCCGGTCCGCATGCCAAAGGTCGAGGATTTCCCTCCGGTCGTCAAAGCCGAGATGGATCACCGCGCCCACCCGGCCTCTGCTGTTCCGGAAGAGCGTGGCCCAATGGGTCTTTTGAAGCGCATCACCAACTCGCTCGGTCGCCGCGAAGAGGAAGAGGCCGTTCCATCCGACATGATGGACGCGCCAAGCATGGCCACTCAGCAGCGTCGCCCGCTGTCTCAGGAAGCCAGCCTCTACGCACCGCGCCGTGGCAATCTGGACGATCATGGCCGTCAGACACCGTCGTCTGCCAGCCAGCACGATGACGATCAGCTCGAAATCCCGGCTTTCCTTCGCCGCCAGTCGAACTGATCCAATGTGATTCTGCATCCAACCGATACCCGGGCTCGAAAGGCCCGGGTATCGTTGTTTTAAAGCGACGGAGAATGGTGCCGGTTTGATAGCAATTTCAATGTTTTGGGTCTGTTACAAAACGAAATCAACAGTGATTTGAGATGGCAAGGTACTGGGTTTAAGTATGACGGCAGACGAGGACATAAAACGACGCTTATTTGTCTCGGTTGAATTGGGATCATGCCTGTGTGAAAGGCAGATCCACACGTAAGGACTTGAATAGCATGACCATCGGACTGCTCGGTTTCCAGACAACTATCGCCAATTCTGTTCAGCTTGAAGGCATTGGCGTTCATTCCGGTAATCCTGCGTCCGTCACGTTTCTGCCAGCGGAAGCGGGTACGGGCATCGTCTTCAGCCGTCAGTATGAAAATGGCAGCACAGTTGAAATCAAGGCCGTTTCGTCCAACGTGGGTAACACCGATCTCTGCACCGTCATCGGCCGCTCGGCCACGCAGTCCGTCTCGACAGTCGAGCACATCATGGCTGGTATCTACGCCATGGGTATCGACAATCTGATCGTTGAAGTCGATGGCCCTGAAATTCCGATCATGGATGGTAGCTCTGCACCTTTCATCGACGCCATCGAATCAGCCGGTATCAAGAGCCTTGGCGTTAAGCGTCCTTACATCCGCGTGACCAAGCCTGTGCGCATCGAGGCTGGTGCATCATGGGCGGAGTTCCGGCCCTATGACGGCACCCGTTTTGAAGTCGAAATCGATTTCGATACGCCATTGATCGGCCGCCAGGTGTGGAAGGGTGATTTGACGCCTGAAACGTTCAAGAACGAACTTTCCCGTGCCCGTACCTTTGGTTTCATGCGCGACGTCGAACGCCTTTGGGCCGCCGGTTACGCGCTGGGTTCGTCGCTGGAAAACTCGGTGGTCATTTCTGATGACAACACTGTTATCAACATGGAAGGTCTACGTTACGAGAAGGACGAATTTGTCCGTCACAAGACGCTGGATGCGGTTGGCGATCTGGCCCTCGCAGGTGCGCAGTTCATCGGCTGCTATCGGTCCTATCGCGGTGGCCACAAGGTCAACGCCAATGCGCTTAAGGCTTTGTTGAGCGATCCGTCGGCCTACGAGATTGTCGAGGCACCCGCTGTGCGTCAGCCTGTTGTGCGTGTCCGTGAATTCGTCGCCGTTCAGCAGCCTGTCTTTGCACCGTGGTCTGCGTAATTTCTTCCATCATCTTTCAAAGAGCCGTCCATCAGGGCGGCTTTTTTGTATTGGACGTTGATAAGCAAAATAAAATGACGGCTTTACGGTAAAGATAATCACCAGTTGCGTGACCTCGTGCCATAAAAATGCGTTATTGCGTCATCATTGCGTTGCCCTGCGGACGCTTTTATGGCTAGAAACGCCACTGGAAAGCCGATGTTCTGTTGTGACGCAGGAAGTGGGAACTGACGAATGAAGCGTGTAGTGTCTGGTGCGATGAATGGAACGGTGCGGGGAGTGCTCGTTTCGCTGATGCTGATCGGCGCCGGAACGCTGGTAACGGCTTGCCAATCCGATCCCGATATCGACATCACCAAGCTTGGTGTCGAGACCGATCCACCAGACGTGCTCTACAAGCAGGGTCTCGCCAACATGAATGCTGGCAACATGACCGAGGCCGGTCGCAAGTTCTCCGCCATCGACAAGCAGTATCCATTTACGGAGTGGGGCCAGAAGGCCCTGGTGATGAACACGTTCATCGCGACGCGCCAGAGCAAGAACGAAGTGGCTATCGCATCGGGTTCGCGCTTTCTCAAGCAGTACCCGCGCGCCAAGGATGCCGCCTACGTTCAGTATATGATTGGTCTTGCCTATTCCAAGCAGATAGCGGACGTAACACAGGACCAGCGCGCCGCGCAGCGCACCATCGATGCGATGAACAAGGTCGTCAACGATTATCCGACATCGGAATATGTGCCCGACGCCCAGGCGAAAATCCGTTTCGCGCGTGACCAGCTCGCAGGCCGTGAAATGCAGGTTGGCCGTTATTACCTGGAGCGCAAGGAATACCTCGCTGCGGTTTCCCGGTTCCGTATCGTTATCGAACAGTACCAGAACACCAACCAGATCGAAGAAGCGCTGGCACGCATCGCCGAAGCCTATTATGCAATGGGCCTGACGGACGAGGCGCAGACGGCTGCTGCCGTTCTTGGCAACAACTACCCCGACAGCCAGTGGTATGACGATTCCTACAAGCTGTTGAAGGGGCAGGGACTTGAGCCACGCGAAAACAAGGAATCGTGGATTTCCCGCGCCGGCAAGAAGCTTGTGGGTGCCTGAGAGCAGAGCATAATTCATGTTGGTCCAGCTATCGATCCGCGACATCGTTCTGATCGAACGGCTCGACCTTGGGTTCGAGGCCGGCCTTTCCGTGCTGACCGGCGAAACGGGCGCGGGCAAATCCATTCTTCTCGACAGTCTGTCGCTTGCCCTTGGCGGGCGCGGCGATGGCGGTCTTGTGCGCCATGGCGAAGACAAGGGCCAGGTCACGGCCACCTTCGAAGTGGGCATGGAGCATCCCGCCCGTCTGATGATGCGGGACAACGGTCTCGATGATGACGGTGATCTGATTTTCCGTCGTGTCCAGTCCGCTGATGGGCGCACCAAGGCCTATGTCAACGATCAGGCTGTTTCCGTCCAACTGATGCGCCAGCTTGGCCAGCACATGGTCGAAATCCACGGTCAGCACGACGACCGCGCCTTGGTGGACACCAATGCGCACCGAACGCTTCTGGATGCCTTTGCCGGATTGAGCGAGGACGTCGTGTCGGTACAGGGGCTTTACCGCACCTGGAAAGATGCCGAGCGTGGCCTGAAGGCTCACCGCGCCAAGGTGGAGGCCGCCGCCCGCGAGGCGGATTATCTGCGTGCCTCGGTCGAGGAGCTCGAAATACTGGCACCAACGGATGGCGAAGAGGACGAATTGGCCGAACGCCGCGCCGTCATGCAGAAGTCGGAGCGCATCGCAGGCGATATCGCCGAGGCGAGCGATTTTCTGAACGGCAATGCTTCGCCTGTGCCCGTCATCGCATCCATGATGCGGCGACTGGAGCGCAAGAGCCATGAAGCACCGGGCCTGCTGGAAGAAACCGTTCAACTGCTGGATGCCGCACTGGACAACCTTTCCAACGCGCAGATGGAAGTCGAATCGGCATTGCGCCGCACCGAATTCGATCCGCGTGAGCTGGAGCGCGTCGAGGAGCGCCTGTTTGGTCTGCGCGCCGCCGCCCGCAAATATTCCGTGCCTGTGACCGAACTTCCGGCCTTGGCCGAACGCATGGTGGCTGATCTCGCCGATCTGGATGCGGGCGAGGAAAAGCTGGCCCAGCTTGAAAAGCATCTGGCCGTCGTGAAAACCGATTTCGATCGGGCCGCTCAATCATTGTCGGACAAACGACATCATGCGGCGTCGGCACTTTCCGAAGCCGTCATGGCCGAGCTGCCCGCGTTGAAGCTGGAGCGTGCGCGCTTCACCGTGGAAGTCACCAGCGATGCATCTTCCGGAACGGCTGAGGGCATCGATGTCGTGGAGTTCCACGTACAGACGAACCCCGGCACACGCCCCGGACCCATCATGAAAGTGGCGTCTGGCGGTGAACTTTCGCGCTTCCTGCTGGCATTGAAAGTGGCGTTGGCAGATCGCGGGTCTGCCCCGACGCTGGTCTTCGATGAAATCGACACGGGCGTCGGTGGTGCGGTGGCAGATGCCATCGGCCAGCGATTGAAACGCCTGTCGAAAACCGTGCAGGTTCTGTCCGTCACCCACGCGCCGCAGGTGGCCGCGCGCGCAGCCACACATTTGCTGATCTCCAAGGGACCATCCGGCGATGGCACCGACCGCATTGCCACCCGCGTTGCGACCATGCAGCCCGAACACCGCACCGAAGAAATTGCCCGCATGCTGGCCGGTGCTTCCGTGACGGATGAGGCGAGGGCGGCGGCCGCGCGTTTGCTGGCGGCTAAGGATTAGCGGCTCACTGCCACCGCCACGCCCGAACCGATCATGACCCCGCCCGCTGTCCGATTGACCTGCCGCACGATTTTAGGCGAGCGCAGCAAGCTGCGAGCACGCACGGCCAATGCCACATGGCCACCGATGACGATGGCCTCGACGCAGAGAATGACGCTGGCCAATACGGCGAGATGATCGACCGTCAGCGATGCTCCGACGACATTTGGCAGCAGCGCCACATAAAACAACGGCATTTTTGGATTGCCGAGATTGAGCGCCATGCCGGTCGCGAAGATCGACAACAAGCTGCCGCGTGTTTTGACAGAGTGAAGATCAGACACAACCGGTTCTGCCGTCCATAATCTGATGCCCATCCAGATCAGGTACGCCGCACCTGCGGAGCGGAGGACGGTCATCAATGTTCCCATTTCTGCAGCCAGGATGGATAGGCCGAAGGCGGCGAGGGTCAGGAAAATCAGGATGCCCGCGACGGTGCCCGCGCCATAGGCAAGGCCGGATGCCGCGCCATGAGTGATGGTGCGCGCCACGATAGTCATATTGTCGGGCCCGGGACTGGCGGCGAAAACGAGGAAGGCAGCGGCAAAGGCGACCAACGTCATGAAGTCCATGCGGATATTCCCTTTGTGATTCAGTCCCGATTTTCAGAGTACCGGAAAGCAGGATGTTGAAAAGTGGCCCACCTTCGTTAAAAACGAATTCTGTTCACGCAAGAGGCCTGCCCGATGTCCGAAGATCAAACCCCGGTGGAAAAACTGTCCGAGCTCGAGGCTTCTGCCGAGCTTGCCTTTCTGGCGGCAGAGCTTGAGCGGCATGACGCACTCTACCACGGCAATGATGCGCCGGAGATCTCTGACGCCGAATATGATGCGCTGAAGCGCCGCAATGACGCGATCGAGGCGGCATTCCCCGATCTTGTGCGAGCCGACAGCCCATCCAGGAAAGTGGGCTTCGCGCCGCTGCCCACCTTCGCGCCCATCGTTCATGCGCGCCCCATGCTGTCGCTTGGTAACGCGTTTTCCGATGAAGACGTCCAGGATTTCGTGGCCTCGGTCTATCGCTTCCTGGGCAACCCGCCGGACGATTCGATTGCCTTCACCGCGGAACCGAAGATCGACGGCCTCTCCATGTCGATCCGTTACGAGGGCGGCAAGTTGAAGACCGCCGCGACCCGTGGCGATGGCACCACCGGTGAGAACGTGACGGCCAATATCATGACCATCACCGAAATCCCCAACACATTGCCGAAGGGCGTGCCTGACGTGGTGGAGGTGCGCGGCGAGGTCTATATGGCCAAGAGCGATTTTCTGGCCCTGAACGCGCAGATGGAAGCTGAGGGGAAGCAGACCTATGTCAACCCGCGCAACACCGCGTCCGGCTCGCTGCGGCAGCTGGATGCGACTGTGACGGCAAAACGCAAGCTGCGCTTCTTTGCCTATGCCTTGGGCGAGGTGTCCGATGGCGGTCAGCCCACACGTCTTGCCGACACCCAGTTCGGTATCGTGCAAAAGTTCAGGGAATGGGGCTTTCCGGTCAATCCCTTCATGAAGCGATTCACGTCCGGCCAGCAACTGATTGAACATTATCAGGAAATCGGCATCGCCCGACCCGATCTCGATTATGATATCGATGGCGTCGTCTACAAGGTGGACCGTCTGGATTTGCAGGAGCGCCTTGGCTTTCGCTCTCGCAGCCCGCGCTGGGCAACCGCGCATAAGTTTCCGGCAGAACAGGCTTTTACGACAGTCGAAAAGATCGAGATACAGGTGGGTCGCACCGGCGCGCTGACACCGGTCGCTCGGCTGACGCCCATTACCGTGGGCGGCGTTGTGGTGACAAATGCGACGCTGCACAATGCCGATTACATCGAGGGCATCGGCAACAATGGCGAACGCATTCGCCCCGAGGATCACGATATCCGCGTGGGCGATACGGTGATTGTGCAGCGTGCGGGCGATGTTATTCCGCAGGTGCTTGATGTTCTGGTGGAAAAGCGCGAGGCCGGTTCAAGGCGTTATGAATTTCCGAAGCAATGCCCGGTTTGTGGCAGTCACGCGGTGCGCGAACGCAATGAGAAAACCGGCAAACTCGATTCTGTCACTCGCTGCACGGGCGGGTTTGCCTGCTCGGCACAGGCGAAGGAGCACCTCAAGCATTTCGTTTCGCGCAATGCCTTCGATATCGAAGGGCTTGGCACCAAGCAGATCGATTTCTTTTTCGAGAGCGAAGACCCGGCGCTGGCGATCAAGACCGCGCCAGATATCTTCACCCTCAAAAAGCGGCAGGAAGACTCGCATCTCACCAAGCTGGAAAACATAGACGGCTTTGGCAAAACCAGCGTGAAGAAGCTCTTCGACGCGATCGATGCGCGCCGCGAGATCGATCTCCACCGGCTGATTTTTGCGCTCGGTATTCGCCATGTTGGGGAAACGACGGGAAAGCTTCTGGCGCGCACCTATGGCACCTACGCGTATTTCGAGGAGGCCATGAAAGCTGCTGCTGATCTGACGGGCGATGCGTGGGCCGAGCTCAACAGCATTGACGGTATCGGCGAAGTCGTGGCCCGCGCCGTCGTGGAATTCTACAAGGAGCCGCGCAATCTCGATGTCATCGACAGACTGATGAAGGAGCTTCGCCCGAAGGAAGCCGAAAAGCCGACAACGGAGGGAAGCCCCGTGGCGGGCAAGACGGTCGTCTTCACCGGCTCGCTCGAGAAATTCACCCGTGACGAGGCAAAGGCCCGCGCCGAAAGCCTGGGTGCAAAGGTGGCAGGCTCCGTCTCCAAGAAGACCGACTACGTGGTAGCCGGTCCGGGTGCAGGCTCCAAGCTGGACAAGGCCCGCGAGCTCGGCGTGCAGACGATGGATGAGGATGAGTGGCTGGCGCTGATCGCAGGGTAGGGCGTTCGCGCGCGTTCAGGCGCAGCAGCGCTCGTTTGTCTGGGCTGTCTGCTTCATTTCAGCTGAGCAGGCTCCGGCCTGTTGCTTCAACCATCAGCCTTTACATCGTCTGAACGCCCGGCAAACCAATTGGCCAGCAGCGCACCCGAGATATTGTGCCAAACACTAAAAATGGCGCTTGGTACTGCTGCAAGCGGTGAGAAGTATGCCGTTGCGAGAGCGGCTCCAAGTCCGGAATTCTGCATGCCGACCTCAATGGCGATGGCCTTGCGCTTTGCAAGGGTCAAACCACAGGCTTTTGCTGCAAAAAATCCGAGCAGATAACCAAGTCCGTTGTGAAGGATGACGACAGCGAAGATCATCAGCCCGGATTGCACGATTGCCGCCTTGGACCCGCCAACCACAGCGGACACGATCAGCACGATGCCGATGACGCTCACCAGTGGCAAGGCTGGGACTGCAGCCTTGACGAAGGTTGGCAGGAGCTTCTGAAGGGCTGCACCGAGTGCGAGTGGCACGAGTACGACCTTGATGATGCTCATGAACATGGCCCAGCCATCCACTGGCAGATACTGGCTGGCAAACATCCACACCAGAAATGGCGTGATGATGGGCGCGGCGAGGGTTGTTACCGAGGTACAGGCAACAGAAAGCGCGACGTCGCCTTTGGAAAGATAGGTCATGACATTGGAGGACGTGCCACCTGGGCAGCAGCCAACCAGGATTACGCCAGCAGCGACTTCGGGTGGCATGGGGATAAGGCGTGTCAGAAGTACTGCAAGCAGCGGCATGATCAGAAATTGCCCCATAACGCCAATTGTCACGTCGAACGGACGCTTGACGACCTCCCGGAAGTCATCCAGCGACAGAGTAAGGCCCATGCCGAACATGATGATGGACAAGAGCGTAACGATCCAGGGGCCGATTTGCTTAAACGTTTCAGGGAAGAAAAAGCCGAGGAACGCAAACAGGACAACCCAAGCGGCAAATGTTTTGCCAACAAATGATGATACCAGCGCCAATGTCTTCACGTTCGTTTCCCTCCGCCTTGTTCACGGGGACGTCTAAAGGCACGATCCTGACTGTCAAGGTCATGACGCACGTCATCTGACCAGCATCACGCGAATCCAGGCAGCGTAATCCTTAGCTGGCATGTTTGCCGCGCAACACCCTCCCATCGATCGCCGCCAACCCACCGGCAATCATCGCCATGCCGATGAGGTGTTTTGTTTCCAGCTGTTCGCCCAGCACCAGGGAGCCCAGCAGAATGGCGCTGACGGGGATGAGGAATGTCACCAGGGCCAGGTTGGTGGCGCCGGCTGATGAGAGAATGCGGAAGAAGATGAGGTAGGCGAGCGCGGTGGAGAGAAGGGCTATACCCAAGAGTGCGGCCAATGCCTCGCCGCTTGGCATGGCGAGGGTCCATGGCTGGTCGATGATGAGCGCCAGAGGGGTGAGCATGATGGTGGACGCGGAAATCTGGCCCGTCGCGGTAACCAGCGGTGGCACGCCCATGGTCTTGAAGCGTCGCCCGAAAATGCCTGCGAAAGCATAGGAAATCGCCGCGCCCAGAATGGCGAGTTGCCCCCATAGGCTGGAGCTTTCGCCTGTGAGGACAGCCGGGCCGACCATGGTGGCGACGCCGGCAAAGCCGATGATGATGCCTGCCAGCTTGTTGATGGTCAGCTTTTCGTCGCTCGTCAGCATATGTGCGACGATGACGGTAAAGAGCGGCGTGGTGGCGTTGAAAATGGAGGCGACGCCGCTGGCGATATGGGTCTGGCCCCAGACGATAAGGCAGAAGGGAATGATGTTGTTCAGCAGCCCCATGCCGAAGAAGGCGCCCAGTACCCCTGGGGCTCTGGGCATTCGGTAGCCCATGATGCCGCAGACGGTGAGCAAGGCCAGCGCAGCGATGGAGACGCGCAGTGTAACGATGGTCACTGGTGGCAGTTCTTTCACGGCGATGCCGACGAAGAAGAACGATCCACCCCACAGGATCGACAGGGCAACCAGCAACGCCCATTCGGTCGCGTTCATCTGTTTCTGCACGACCATGTTTGATATACCCTCGTCGTTGATTCTGGCTCTTGTTTAATCCGCTGACATACGCGGTACCACCCGGTTCCTGCGGGGCGGTTCATTTTCGCGATCGTTTGCTTTATGCCGTGCAAAGAACAACCGAGGATCACCTTTGAAAACCATCGCCATCGATTTCGAAACCGCCAATGAGGAGCGCGGCAGCGCATGCTCTGTCGGTCTGGCATGGATCGAAAACGGACGAATCGTGCGGGTGGAGGAGCGGTTGATCCGTCCGAAGGACATGCGGTTTTCGCCGTTCAACGTCGCCATTCACGGCATAAAGCCTCGGGATGTGGAAGACGCGCCGGAGTTTCCCGAGGTGATGGACGAGTTCGCCGATGATCTCCGCGATGCGACGATGATTGCCCATAATGCAGCCTTCGATTTCAGCGTGATGCGGGCAAGTTTCGACAAATATCGCCAGAGCTACCCGCAGCTCTCCTATTTCTGCAGCGTGAAGATGTCACAGCGCGTCTGGCCGTCGTTGCCGTCGCACAAACTCAACATCATTGCCCACCATCTGCAACTGCGTTTCGTACACCACAATGCCGCAGAAGATGCCGTCGTCTGTGCGGCTGCATCGATCGCGGCGGCCAAAGAGCTTGCCGTCGAACATATCCACCATATACCGGAAAAGATCGGTATGGTGACCGGGCGGCTTCATGCCACTGGCTATGCACCCTGTACTATGAGAAAACGCTGATATCACGCCTTGTTGTCCGCCGTCGCAGACCTATCTCTATGTCAGTGCATCAAAGGGGTTAGGGTAATGGCTAAAGCGTTTCGTTCCATTGTGGCTGCGGGCCTCGTTCTTCTGCCTGTCGGCGCTGTTGCACAGGTGGTGGGAAAAGTTGGTGTCGATTGGACAGGCAACGACATTGTCGTCGAGGCGATTGCCGACCCCGAGGTCAAGGGTGTGACTTGCCACGTGACCTATTTCGATCGGGGTGTGATCGACCGGCTGAAGAACGGCAACTGGTTCGAAGATCCATCCAACAACGCCATTTCATGCAGCCAGACCGGCCCCGTGGAAGTGGGCGACATCGATCTTGGCACAAAGGGCGAGGAAGTCTTCCGGCAGGGTATGTCTCTGGTCTGGAAGAAGATGGTCGTCAACCGCATTTACGACAAGCCGAACGACACGCTGATATACCTCGTGCACACCCGCGAATTGACCGACGGTTCCGCCAAGATGGCGATTTCGACCGTGCCGCTCTATGGGCAGGCGGTAACATGGAAGAATGGAAAGCCGTAAGGTTTCCGGCAACGCAGCAGGGTAACGGCTCACGCCCGGTATGACCGATGAGAGAGCGTTGAAAACAAAAACGGCGAGCTGTGATGCTCGCCGTTTGCGTTCTTCGTGTATCTTTGGCCTCAAGCGGCTTCGCGCGAAAGCTCGTCGGCGATGACGGTGTCGAGGTTGAGGAAGCAGACCATGCTCTTTTCCAGCGCCACGATGCCGTGGCAGAAATTGCGCTGGTCTTCCGGGATGATTTCAGGCGCGGGCTGAAGGTCTTCGGATTTGATGGTCATCATGTCGGAGACCTGTTCGACCAGAAGGCCGACCAGCTTGCCGCCGATATCCGTGACGATGATGGCGGAGCGCTCGGATGGTTCCGTCATCTTCATGCCCAGGCGGCACGCCATGTCGATGACCGGAATAACCGCGCCGCGAAGGTTGATGAGGCCCAGAACATAAGGTGGCGTGTGCGGCATCGGTGTCACCGGTGCCCAGCCGCGAATTTCGCGAATCACCATGATATCGATGCAGAATTCCTGATCGCCGAGATGGAAGGAAACGATTTCAAGATATGCGCCGGATTGCTTGATGGCGTTTGACATGGTCTGAACTTTTCCTCACGGCTCTCTGGCTGGCCGTTTCTATTTCGGTGGTAATGCGGTGTCGGAAAATCGTCCGGTGACATCATGTCTTGCGCCTATGGCGGACCGCTGACGAGCATCATGCCCGAAAACAATTTAAACTTTCCCTAACGGACTGCTGTAAAGAGCCAGGAGACGTGCGTTATTTACGGTTCCACGCGGGCTTGTTTGGCGGTATAGACAAAGCATGAAATCTGTACTCGCGTCTCAGTTCAAAATGCTTGGTTTCGCGGTTGCTACCGGCGCAGCATTGCTTCTGGCTGTCTTGACGTTTCAGGGATGGATGCGCCATGGAACGGATATATTCCTGTCTGCCGTTCAAAGCGGGATCGCCTGGTGCCTTTGAGTGCCTCGGCATTTGAGACAAAACAGCGCGGTGAGCGCAATGTGACATTTCCTGAATTGCAGACCTTTATGGTGCTGGTCTAGAAGCATGTCAGGAAAGCTGGCTCATTGCTGATCGGGGAATGGCATGAAAAATATTCGTATTGCGCTTTGGGGTGCTGTCGTCGTTCTGATCGGTGTCATGGGCTGGCTGACAATGGAACTGACCAAGGGCCGCGAGCAGATGGTCGAGGAAGTCTACGGCGTTCCCTTCCAGCTGGTTGCACAGAACGGCCAACCGATTACGGAGAAAGCCTTTCAGGGCAAGCCGACGGCTTTGTTCTTCGGCTTTACCCATTGCCCCGAAGTCTGCCCGACCACGCTGTTCGAACTGAATGGCTGGATGGAAAAGGTTGACCCGGCAGGCGACAAGATGCAGGCCTATTTCGTATCCGTCGACCCTGAGCGGGATACGCCCGAAATTCTCAACCAGTATGTTCCCAATGTTTCCAAACGCATCATCGGTATTACCGGTACGCCGGAAAAGATTGCCGAAACGCTGAAGGGTTACCGCATCTATGCCAAGAAGGTCCCTGTGGATGACAAGGACCCGAGCGGCGATTACACCATGGATCATACCGCATCGGTTATACTGCTGGACGCGAAGGGACGCTTCGCAGGCACCATCGCCTATGGTGAAAACTCCGACGTCGCTATCAAGAAGCTGCAAAATCTCACCAAGACCTGATCTTTGATTGATAATCGCACCTGCGGTCCATTGGACTGCTGCCGCTTTTATGGCAAAGGCTGACAGCTGAAACATTTGCTTAGAAAGTCTCAGCCGTGAGCGAAATCCGTCTTTATGTGTCCACCACCGAAGTTCAATCGGGCGATGTTCTCGATTTGCTGTCTGAGGTCTTTGGTGAAGAAGATATAGCCATCGCCAACACCGAGGTGGATGAGAAGCGCGACATTTGGGAAACCTCGGTCTATCTCTATGAAAATGATGAGGACGAGGTTCGCGACCGTGTGACCGAGGCGCTGGCGTCTGCATTTCCACATCTGACACTCATGCGCGAAGTCATTCCAGATGAGGATTGGATCGCCAAATCGCTGGAAGGCCTGACGCCGGTGCGGGCAGGGCGATTCCTTGTCCACGGCTCGCATGACCGCGACAAGGTCCGCATCAACGATCTGGCCATCGAAATCGAAGCGGGCCAAGCCTTCGGCACAGGGCACCACGGCACGACGGCCGGTTGCCTGGAGATGATCGAGCAGGTCTTGCGGGCGAGGACCGTTCGCAATGCTTTGGATCTCGGCACGGGCAGTGGTGTTCTCGCCATCGCCGTTGCCAAGATGCGGCCGGTGCCTGTGCTTGCGACGGATATCGACCCCATCGCCATCAAGGTGGCGAAGGAAAATGCACGGCTGAACGGCATCGTCTCGGGAATGTCGCTGGAAACAGCCCCCGGTTTCCACTCGGATGCCTTTCGCAAGCACGGACCGTTTGATCTCATCATCGCCAATATCCTGGCGCGACCGCTGATCAAAATGGCGCCGCAACTGGTCACGCATTTGGCGCCGGGCGGTACGGTCATTCTATCAGGCATTCTCGCATCGCAGCGCTGGAAGGTGCTGTCTGCCTATAATGGCATGCATCTCAGCCACGTCCGCACGTTGTGGCGCAATGGCTGGGTCACGATCCACCTGCGTAAGGACTGAGTGTTGTAAAGACACGCCTTTCGTCTGGACGTTGGCAAGTGTGACGCGATAAGGTCCGATGCGAAATCAGGCATTCGGAAAGCAGCTCATGTTCCAGTCATTCGAAAACAAATCCACACCGCAATTCGGCAAGGCCCGCGTAGACGCCCTGCGGGCGACCTTCGACGCGCTCGAAATCGATGGCTTTCTGGTGCCACGGGCCGATGAATATCAGGGCGAATATGTGCCTGAATCGGCTGAGCGTCTGGCATGGCTGACAGGCTTTACCGGCTCTGCGGGTGTCGTACTCGTAACGCGGTTCGAAGCCATCGTCTTTGTCGATGGCCGCTATACGACGCAGCTCGTTTCCCAGGTCGATCCCGCAGCTTTCCGGGGCGGCGATCTGGTGGGCGCACCGCCTTCAAAATGGCTTGCGGACAATGCTCCCGAAGGCTTTCGTCTGGGTATCGACCCCTGGCTGCATACCGGCGCCGAAGTGAAGCGTTTTGAAAAGGCGCTGGCGGACAAGGGCGGTTCGGTCGTGCTTCTCGCGGAAAATCCGCTGGATTCGCTATGGACTGATCGCCCGGCCGAGCCGCTGGAGCCGGTTACCATTCAGCCCGACGCCGTAACAGGTATTCCGGCGCAGATGAAGGTCACGACCATCGGTGAGATTGTCGCGGCGCGCAAAGCCCACGCTGTTCTGATGACGGACCCGTCCTCCATCGCCTGGACATTCAACATTCGCGGCAACGATGTGCCGCATACACCGCATCCTTTGGCCCGCGCCATCATTTATGCCGATGGCAGTGCCGATCTTTTTATGGATGAACGCAAGGTTGGTGAGGACGCCAAGGCCTATCTCGCGCCACTGGCGACGCTGTTGCCACCTGGCGATATCGAGGCACGGCTGCATGCCATTGCCAGTGCGGCCGGACGTATTCTGACTGATGTGGATGTGACGCCCGTCGCGCTGACGCTGTCCATCACCGAAGCCGGTGGGCAGGTCGTGGAGGCGGTCGATCCTGTCAAGCTGCCACGGGCCTGCAAGAACGAGGCGGAAATCGCCGGTTCGGCTGCAGCGCACATACAGGACGGCGCTGCCATGGTGGAGTTTCTTGCGTGGCTGGATCAGCAACAGCCCGGCACGCTGACGGAAATCAAGGCGGTAACAGCACTTGAGGCCATACGGGCGAGGGTTGGTCAGACGCTGCAGAACCCGCTCAAGGACATTTCCTTCGATACGATTTCAGGTGCGGGCGAAAACGCCGCTATCATGCATTACCGCGTTACCACCGATAGCGACCGGGCCTTGAATGACGGTGAGATGTTTCTGGTCGATTCCGGCGCGCAATATATCAACGGCACGACCGATATCACCCGCACGGTCGCCATCGGCAACGTGCCGGAAGAGCAGAAGCGGTTCTTTACGCTGGTGCTCAAGGGCTTCATCGCCATCAGCGTCGCGCGTTTTCCCGTTGGCACGCGCGGCTGTGATCTCGATCCCCTGGCGCGCATCGCGCTTTGGAAAGCCGGTGCGGATTACGCCCACGGTACAGGTCATGGCGTTGGCTCCTATCTGTCCGTCCATGAGGGACCACAGCGTATTTCCCGCGTTTCGCAGCAGGAAATTCTTCCAGGCATGATCCTGTCGAACGAGCCGGGCTATTACCGACCCGGTGCATTCGGTATTCGTATCGAGAACCTTGTCTGGACGCGGGAGGCGCAGGCCGTCGAGGGTGGCGAGCTGCCGATGCTGTCCTTCGAAACACTGACCTGGTGCCCTGTCGACCGCCGCCTTATCATCGTCTCGCTCCTGACCGATGAGGAACTCGATTGGTTGAACGCCTACCATGCGCAGGTTCGCGAAAAGCTGATGCCGCTCATTTCCGACGCTGAGGTGCAGCAATGGCTGACCGCCGCGACAGAGACGCTCACGCGATAGAAAAGTGGCGCATCGCCACCGCGAGTGCCCAGCCTGATCCCAGCATGATCAGGCCGGGAAAACGCAGGCCCACGATGAGCGCAAAAATCATCGCCAACTTTACCTCGTATCCGCCTTCAAAAAAGGCGGGTGCGACGAGCGTGGTGAGAACGGCCACGGGCACGGCGTTGAGACCAGCTTCGACGCGGGGAGGGATGGTCTTCATGCGCGTCATCAGCACATATCCGCCCACACGCGTGATGTAGGTGGCGATTGCGCCTGCGAAAATAATGAACAGGGTTTGAGCATCGAAAAACGCGTTCATCGCACTGCCTCCTCATTCGACAGGGCCGGTTCATCATCGCTGCGAGCGGGCGGAAAAATGACAGCAACGAGAATGCCAGCCATGGCGCCGATGCTGACATGCCATGGAGAGCCGACGAAATGGAAAGCGGCGATTGCGCCAACGGCACTGGCCAGCATGACCGGGTAGAAGCTGGCGCGTTTGCGAAATCCTAAAACCATGCCCATGAAGTAGATGGGCAACAGCACATCGAAGCCCGCTGCCTTCGGATCACCGATCAGATTGCCCAGCGATGCGCCGAGAACGGTGGAGATCATCCACAGCACATAGACGATGGCGGCATAGCCTATGTAACAGGCGTAGCTGACGCTTCCTGTCTTTTCCTTCAGGCGAACGGCCTCAGCGAACTGCGGATCTACCAGGAAAAAGAAGCCAAATGCTTTCTTGGCGAACGACCATTCCGGTACGATGCGCACCATGGCGGCGGAATAAAGCACATGGCGAAAATTCACGGCGAAGATCGACAGAACAACCAGCCATGCGGGCAGGTTCTGATTGAACAGCTCGATGCCCACAAGTTGGCTCGCGCCTGCGTAAATGAGGCCGCTCATCAACGTCGCCTCAAAAATGGTCATGCCGTTATCAATTGCCACGGCGCCGAACAGGGCGCCGAAGGGCAATACGGCGAGGGCAACCGGCAGGCCAAGTTTGAGGCCGGACCGAAAGGTCAAATCTGACATATGTTAGATACTCCGAAATCTATCCTGCTCCTATCGTTGCAGACGGCATCTGACAAACGAATTGCTGGAATAGATTGGATTGATTTGATTGAACGATCGACTAGGTTCCGTGCAACCGAGGGAGTGGTGATGAAAGACCTGAAACTGGAAAAGCAGCAAAAGGCAGACATGGTCACAGCCCTTCGCGGTTTTCTTAATGACGAGCTGGATGTCGATATCGGCGCCCTTCAGGTCGATATGCTGGTGGACCATCTCGCAGATGTCATTGGCCCTGTCTTCTACAACAAAGGCCTACGTGACGCTCATGAGGCTGTTTTACAGCGTATGGAGTATGCGGCGTCCGATATTGATCTGCTTGAACGGTCGGTCCCAAGCCGCTGACCGATCCCGTAATTGTTGCGGTCGCAAGACCGCTTGTCGTTGCGGGGTAACCTTAAGGATATGGTCAATGCTTACTGCCGCATTTCTCCAACGACGCGCCGAACCGATTGTGGAGGCTGGCGGCAAAACGTCCGGCAAAATTCTGCGGAATACAACTCAGTCGTTGAGAAGATCGCTGCTGTTGACGATGGAGACGCCCTTTGCTCGCATCGTAGCAATGGCTTTTCTGATTCCTTCAGGGTCGATGCCGCGGCTGGCGTCTTCGATGAAGCGAACCTTGACGTCCGGTAGCATCTCCACAGCATCCAGGGCCGAGAAGCTGACGCAATAGTCCGTCGCCAGCCCGCAAACGTCGAGCACAGTGACACCCTGCCGCTCCAGATATTCAGAAAGACCTGTCGTGGCGAACTGGTCGTTATCGCGAAACGCCGAGTAGCTATCGACGGCCGGATTTTCACCTTTTTGCTGAATGTAATCGAAGGTGTCCGTGTTCAGGTCCGGATGAAACTCGGCATCTGACGTTTCCTGTACGCAATGGTCAGGCCACAACACCTGCGGTTTTCCAGAGAGTTCACCCATCTCGAAAGGGTGTTTGCCGGGGTGCTGGGAGGCAAAGCTGCCGTGATTTGCGGGGTGCCAATCCTGCGAGGCAACGATGAGGTCGTAGCCGCCATTGTCGATCAGAGCATTGGCAATCGGGACGATCTTGTCTCCATCCGCCACAGCGAGATGTCCTCCGGGGCAGAACCCGTTCTGTATGTCGACCAGCAGCAGCGCCTTCATTTTTCTCTCCTACGTGATATAACAAGGATGCCAAGCTAGGGGGCTGGTATCAAGTGGAAATCCATACGTCCATGACCGGGCGCCGGGTCTGCCGCAAACCCGCCGTATTTGTAGCTAATTTTCGGCCAAGTCGGCATTTAGGGGAGCAGGTGTCGGTGGGGAATCACGTATATCCAGATCGAAATGTCTCGCCAGTCTCTTAACCAGTCTCCGCGTCGTCTTGGCGTGGCCAATTGGCGGCAGAGAGTGCGAGAAAAGCATGCAAGCTTCAAAGAACTGCGTTTTCAGGGGACTTGTAAAGACTTTGGTTACCATAATTCGGCATGCTTCGAACCTGTCCGCACCAAAGCCGTCGCGCATCGCGCACAGCTTTTTGGGCATACACACTGTCGCCGGAATGTCCCGGTTTTGCGTAAACGGTTCGAGTAACGAGTATCATGGCGTCATCAGTCGTGGCCTATAATGAGACGCGCGTCGGCCGCGCTTCCCTCACCAAGAAACGCAAGGCGTCCGGCCTGCGTGGGCTTCCCGCTCTGATCAGCGGGGGGGTCGTCGCAAGTGTCTGCGCCATGACGGCATTCGCTTCGCTTCATGGCATGGCACAAGCGTCGCATGGCACGCAGCCCTTCGACGTAAGGCTGGTGTCGCATCTGGACGGCCTGGAACACGGCGTGTTCGATAGTGCTGAGCGCAACGTTCACATTCGCAAATTCTCTCGCCTGTCCGATCATGGACAGAGCAGTCTCAAAGGCACCCGTCTTGCAGCCGAGCATCACATTGGTGCCAAGGCGTTTGCAGACCGTTTCGGTGCCGCAGCCGCCATCAATGCAAAGGGCCAGGCGACAATACAGGCCTTGGCTGCACTTCGCCCAGCCGCCATCGTTGATTCGGCACTTGGCCGCGAAACGGATAATCCGGAACTTGCCATGCTGGAAACGCAGGCGAAGGAACACCCGGCATTCGAAGTCGCGCTGGGCAAGCCACAGACGACGACAGACGACGAAATCGATCTGCTGCCGGAAACCGTTCCATTGCCGAACTTCCGCCCTGAGATCGCGCGTGCCGTCGATGTCGAGCCGACACCGCGTCCCGCCAGAATGTCGCTCGCCGAGAAACAGCTTGAGGCGCCAGCACCTGTCCCGGTTCAGCCACGTCCGGCAACCAACATGGTCGCGTTCGCTCGGCCTGACAATCCGATGCGTGAAACAAAGATGGATGCGGTTCCATGGCCTGATCGCGGTAACGGTACCGCCATTTATGATATTTCCGCAGGCGTGGTTCATCTGCCCAGTGGCGAGAAGCTTGAAGCCCATTCCGGTATCGGCAAGATGCGCGACAATCCCGATTTCGTGCATGTCAAAATGCGCGGAGCCACGCCGCCTTCGAGCTATAAGCTGACGATGCGTGAATCGCTCTTCCACGGTGTCGAGGCCATTCGCCTGACGCCGGAAAGCGGTGTCAATCCGCACGGCCGCAACGGTCTTCTGGCACACACCTACATGCTGGCCCGTCGTGGCGAGTCCAATGGCTGCGTCGTGTTCAAGGATTACTCGCGGTTCCTGGCCGCTTTCAAACGTGGTGAAGTCAAGCGTATCGTGGTCGTACCGAAACTGGCCGGGCGCCCGGCGATGACGGCCGGTGCCACCACGAACGGCAAAGGCAAGACGCTGTTCGGCATGTTCTCAAGTCGTGACACGGATTCGTGACCTCGACTATCTTCTGCGCTGTGTCAGCATCATTCCTCCGAGAATGAGCAATATGCCGGCTGCGCTGGCCCATAGGTCCGGTGGCTGATCGCTGAAGAGATCAAGCAACACGCCGGATACCATCTGACCGCTGATGACGAGAAGCGCCGTGTTGACGGCGCCGATGCGCGGAATAAGCCAGCTTCCCGATGCAATGAAGACGACACCGATGGGCCCGCCGACAAAGGCGTACCAGGGGGCATCGGTGATACCTTCCGGCCACAGACCGCCCAGCGTGAGACCCAATGCGGTCAGCACAATAAAACCGACGATATGGTTCCAGAAGGATGCGATCAGTGGCGAGTTCGACAGGCTGAGCCGACCGTTGATCTGGCGGCTGACCGAGACGAACAAGCCTCCGGCGAAGGCCATGGCGATCCAGAGCGTCATGCGGACCTCCCCACGAGAATGATGAGCGTGCTACCACCGAGGATCAAAGCAACAGCGCATAGGTCGGTCAGATCGGGTCTGCGTTTTGGCAAGCCGAACAATCCCCAGAGATCAGCGATCAGGCTGAAGATGACCTGACCGCCAAGCCCCAGCGCGATCGTGCCGGAGAGGGCGAGCGGCGAATTGACGGCCGTCGATGTCAGCATCACGATGGCTGCGCTGAACACGCCGCCGCAATAGGCCCAAACCGGCGCCTTGGGCCGCGCCTGCTTTCCACCAGCAGGTTTTTTGTAGAGGATCGCCAGATAGAGGATCGCCGCCAGGGTTCCGGTTCCATGCGCCGTCCAGGATGAGAATAGCGCATTGCCGTAAAGGGCGAGCATTCCATTGAAGTGGACCATCAGGGTCAAGAGGCACCCACTTGCAAACGCCGCGACGATATGGAGCGGGTTCAGCCGGGTGGAGGTATTGTTGGTCATGATACGCCGAATGCTGAGACTGTGATTCAGCTCTATCCGATATGCCCTTGAAGCGAAATTGATTTTCCTTGAAGCATGCACTCGGTGTTTCGCGCTGCAGCATTACATGGGAACCAAAATCGTCTTGGATGGTTATCTGGCCATGAAGAAAACAACCCGCAAACCACTGAACCGCATGACGATTTTCGTCATCTCTATTTTCATTCTCGCCATCGTGGTGGCCGCTGTGTACCTGATCGGCTTTACACCGGGCGAGACACCCATAGCGCAATAAATTGGTGTGACGTTATAGAGGTAGCGTCCAGCCAACGGCCAGCGCTACCTCAAACACGAAGGCGCATGAAGCAGGCCGCGTTAGCCTGATTTCTCAGCCCGCTCTACGAACCCATCCAAAACCCGCTTCTGTCCAGCGCGGTCGAAATCGATCGTGAGTTTGTTTCCTTCGACGCTGGCGACATTTCCGTTGCCGAACTTCATGTGAAAGACGCGGTCGCCAACGAAAAATTTTGATGGCGTGTCGGCCACGGATTTTGCAACGAGTTCACCATCGATCGTGCGGCTTTTCGGGCCGCTCTCGCCATAACCGATCCTGTCCACAGAATGGCCGGAGCGGCTTCCCCAATTGTCGCGGGTCGCGTCGGACTTGTTGGCCTGTGCGCGTTTCCAGCCGGGTGTTGAGTAATTGTTCGTGAAAGGATCCGCTGCATCGAAACGCGAATGGCCGTAGCCACCGCGCCCGCCATAACCGCCGTAGTTGCTGTCCGATGCAGAGACTTCGACATGGTTTGGCGGCAGCTCTTCCAGAAAGCGCGATGGGATCGTGGCCTGCCATAATCCGTGGATACGGCGGTTGGAGACAAACCAGATGTGGCAGCGGCGTTTCGCACGGGTGATGCCGACATAGGCCAGCCGACGTTCTTCTTCCAGACCCGAGCGGCCACCTTCATCCAGCGAGCGCTGGTGGGGAAACAGGCCTTCTTCCCAGCCGGGCAGAAACACGGTTTCAAATTCCAGCCCCTTAGCGGAGTGCAGCGTCATGATGGAGACGGCATCGAGCTCGGCGTTCTTTTCGGTGTCCATGACGAGCGCGACGTGCTCAAGGAAGCTGCGCATGCTCTCGTAGGCTTCCATCGAGCGGATAAGCTCTTTCAGGTTTTCCAGCCGGCCTGGACCTTCGGCGGTCTTGTCCGCCTGCCACATGGCGGTGTAGCCGCTTTCATCGAGGATTTGCTCGGCCAGCACCGTGTGCTCGGTGTTTTCCAACAGACCCTGCCAGCGACGAAAATCCTGGACGACGTCGAACAGCGCCTTGCGCGCCTTGGGCTTCAACTCGTCGGTTTCGATGATGTCTGCGGCGGCGGCCAGCATGGGAATGTCGCGGGCGCGCGCGTAATCATGCAGGTTGCGCACGGTGGTGTCGCCCAGACCACGCTTTGGCGTGTTGATGATGCGCTCGAAGGCCAGATCGTCTGCCGATTGGCAGACAAGGCGGAAATAGGCCAGCGCGTCGCGGATTTCCAGACGCTCATAGAATCGCGGACCGCCGATGACTCGGTAGTTCAAGCCCAGTGTCACGAAGCGGTCTTCGAATTCTCGCATCTGGAACGAGGCGCGCACGAGGATCGCCATGTTGTTGAGCGGATGCTTGGTGCGCTGAAGCTGTTCGATTTCCTCGCCGACGGCACGGGCTTCCTCTTCCGAATCCCATGCGGCGTGGACAACGACCTTTTCATCATCCGGTTCGGCGCGATCGGTGAACAGCGTCTTGCCGAGGCGACCTTCATTGTGGGCGATCAGATGACCGGCGGCACCGAGAATATGTTCGGTGGAGCGATAGTTGCGCTCCAGCTTGATGACCTTTGCGCCGGGAAAATCCTTGTCGAAACGCAGGATATTGTCTACCTCGGCGCCGCGCCAGCCATAGATCGACTGGTCGTCATCACCCACGCAGCACACGTTTTGCGGCTGGCCCTTAGAGCGCTGCGCCAGAAGCCGCAGCCACATATATTGGCAGGTATTGGTGTCCTGATACTCGTCCACCAGAATGTAGCGGAACTTCTGATGGTACTCTTTCAGAATATCGGGGTGATTTCGGAAGATGGTGATGGGGTGAAGCAGCAGGTCGCCGAAATCGCAGGCGTTCAGCGTCTTTAGACGTGCCTGATAGGCTGCGTAAAGCTCACGGCCCTTGCCATTGGCAAAGGCGCGGCTGTCGCCTTCCGGAATTTCCGGCGGTGTCAGGCCCTTGTTTTTCCAGCCGTCGATCATGCCGGCAAACTGTTTTGCAGGCCACCGCTTGTCATCCAGACCCTCGGCCTGGATGAGCTGTTTCAACAGGCGCACGACATCATCGGTATCGAGAATGGTGAAATCGGATTTCAAACCCATCAATTCGGCATGGCGGCGCAGCAGTTTGACGCCGATGGAGTGGAAGGTGCCGAGCCATGGCATGCCTTCGACCGCGCCGCCGACGAGAACGCCGATACGTTCCTTCATTTCGCGCGCCGCTTTGTTGGTGAAGGTCACCGCGAGGATCTGGCTGGGATAGACCCGGCCGGTCGCGAGAATATGCGCGATACGCGTGGTCAGCACGCGCGTCTTGCCGGTGCCCGCACCCGCGAGAACCAGAACGGGCCCTTCCAGCGTTTCGACAGCTTCGCGCTGCTCGGGGTTGAGGCCGGAGAGGTAATCCGGTGCCGCGCGTCCCTGATCGCGGGCGGCCATGGCGCGCGCGGCAATTCCCAGACCGCCCGCCTGGTCAGAGGTTGCAGGTTGGCGGCGAGGCTCGGAAGGTTCTTCGTCGAAGAACGGCATATCGTCGAAACTATTGCTCATGAGGCCCAATGTAGTGATTCGGCGGTGAAAGGCCAGAACCGTGTTCTGCTTTTATTCCGGTATCAACCGGCAAAGCGCCCATTCCAAGGCATTTTCTATATTAGCGTTGCGTTAGTGCTCATCGATGCGTCTATGAGAGGTTGCAAACGGGGCTATCGATAGAAAAGCGTCGTAAATTACCATTATGTAAGAAACGAATTTGTGCGTTGTGTTGTTTCAGGCAAGCACGGATACTGCGGGTAATTATGAGAGGGGCCGCAGTCTGTTGATCCGCGGTAGCGAAGAGTTTCACGTCGGAGAATTATATGAAGGTTTGGAAGCAGGTCGGTGTCAGTCTGGCTGTTGTGGGTGCTGGCGTCTGTCTATGGGTGTTTATGTCGCCCGATGGCAGAAACGTGCTTGCGAAAGCGGGACTTGCGAGCCCTGAACAACCTGCGGCCAAAGCCGGTTCCGCACCCGCTGGCGGTGGGGCAGGGCGCGGACAGGGCGGTGGACGCGGCAATAGCGCCACCCTTGTTTCGATAGCGCCTGTCAAGGTGGGCACCATCAACGACCGACTGAACGCCATCGGCAATGGCGAGGCCATTCAGTCCGTGGTGGTGACGCCACAGGCATCCGGTCTGATTTCCGAAATCCTGGTTTCGTCAGGTCAGAGTGTCAAAAAAGGTGACGTGCTGGCGCGGCTCGACGATGACGAGCAGGTCATCGAGCGTGAGAAGGCACAGGTGTCTTTGAGAAGTGCCGTTGAGAAATCGACCTCGTACCGAAATCTGCGTTCCGTTGCACGGCTGGATGTGCTCGATGCGCAGATTGCCGAGGAAGCCGCCAAGCTTGCAGTCAGCACTGCCGAGCTGAATTTCAAGCGCCGAAACATCCTTGCGCCGATCGATGGTATCGCCGGGATTGTGGCGATTAATGTCGGCGACAATGCAACGACACAGACAAGCATCGTCAGCATTGATGACCGTTCGAAAATTCTCGTTAACTTCTGGGCACCCGAGCGCTTCACCACAGCCATCAAGGTCGGCATGCCAGTGGAAGCGACGTCGATTTCGCGTCCCGGCGAGACATTCAAGGGTAAGGTCGAAGCTGTCGACAACCGCGTTGATGAGGCGAGCCGCACCGTGCGCGTTCGTGCCGTGTTCGAGAATGCCAATGACGATCTGCGTGCAGGCATGTCCTTTGCCGTGACCATGGGATTTACCGGCGACAACTATCCCTCTGTCGATCCTCTGGCCGTGCAGTGGGATGCCGAAGGCTCCTATGTTTGGCGCGTGAAGGATGACAAATCGCACAAGGTTCGCGTTCAGGTCGTTCAGCGCAACCCGGATTCCGTTTTGGTCAAGGCCGAACTGGTCCAAGGCGAACCAATCGTTATCGAAGGTTTGCAGCGTGTGCGTGAGGGCGGCTCGGTCCGTACTGCGGACCAGAAGAAGGCACCGGAGGTCGCCAGCCAATGACGGAGCAGACGCCAACCGGTGCAACCGATTCCAAGCTCGCCTTAACGGCGCTTTTCGTTCGTCGTCCCATTCTCGCCGCCGTCATCAACACGCTTTTGGTGGTCGCCGGTCTTGCTGCGCTCGTCGGCGTCGATGTGCGTGAATTGCCGGATGTGGACCGTCCGGTTATCACCGTGCGCACGACTTATGACGGCGCGTCGCCACAGACCATCGACCAGGAGGTGACGCAGACCATCGAGGGTGCGGTTGCACGTGTCAGTGGCGTCAAATCCATTTCCTCCACATCGCAGTTCGGCACCAGCCGCGTGACGATGGAGTTTAACGACAAAGTCGATATCGCCGTCGCGTCGAATGATGTGCGCGACGCTATCGGTCGTATTACCAACCAGATGCCTGACGATGCCGATGAGCCGCAGATCATCAAGGCCGATTCCGACAGTCAGCCCATCATGCGTCTTGCCGTCACGTCTTCCAGCCTCAGCATGGAAGATCTGACAAAGCTGGTCGATGACGAAATCATCGATCGTCTGGCTGCGGTGGACGGAGTGGCCGATGTCGAGCTTTATGGCGATCAGGAAAAAGTCTTCCGCATCGATCTCGATCAGGGCGCGCTTGCCAGCCGTGGGCTGACCGTGACGGACGTGGCTACTGCGCTCGGCACGGCGGCGCTGGACGTTCCCGCTGGTTCTCTCAAGAGCTCGACGCAGGACATTGTGGTCCGCGCGACCGCCAGCCTGACCAAGCCTTCCGAATTTGAAAACCTCATCGTCAAGGACCGGGTGCGGCTTCGCGATGTCGCCAGCGTCATGCTGGGGGCTGATGACGAAACGACCTCGTTGCGGTCCAACGGGGTCCAGGGCGTGGGCCTTGGAGTCATCCGTCAGGCACAGTCCAATACGCTGAACATATCGACCGGTGTCAAAGCTGTTGTCGCGGCGATGGCACCCAACCTGCCTGAAAACACCCGCATCGTTATTACCAGCGATGATGCGGTGTTCATCGAGGGCGCCCTGCACGAGGTTGAACTGGCGCTTGGGCTTTCCGCTCTCATCGTCGTCGTTGTCCTTTATCTCTTCTTCCGGGATTGGCGCGCCACGCTTATACCGGCCATTACCATGCCGGTTGCTCTGATCGGCACCATCGTCGCCATCTATATGGTCGGCTTCTCGATCAATATCCTGACGCTGCTCGCTATTGTCTTGGCGACGGGCCTGGTGGTGGACGACGCCATTGTCGTCCTCGAAAACATCGTCCGCCGACGATCGGAAGGCATGGGTCCCCGGGCAGCCGCTGTTCTCGGCACACAGGAGGTTTTCTTCGCGGTTATCGCAACGACGGCCACGCTTGCGGCCGTGTTCATTCCGCTGTCGTTCCTGCCCGGCCAGTTGGGTGGCCTGTTCCGCGAGTTTGGCTTCGTGCTGGCTTTTGCGGTCGGACTGTCGTCTATCGTCGCGTTGACGCTTTGCCCGATGCTGGCATCGCGTATGTTGAAAAACGGGGTTAAAGAGCCGACGGGTCCACTCGCTTGGTTCGGCAACGTCTTTGCTTCTTTCTATAAAAGGACGCTGTCTGCCTGCCTTAACAGTCCCCTGATTGTCGTGATCGTAGCGCTTGGTTTTGCGGGCGTGTCATGGATTGCCTTTGGCATGGTTCAAAATGAATTGACCCCACGCGAAGACCGCTCTTCCGTTGTGCTACGCGTCACTGCACCACAGGGCGTCAGCCTCGAGTACACACGTGATCAATTGCAGCGTGTCGAGGAAAACCTGCAGCCGCTCCGCGACAGCGGTGAGATCCGGAATATTTATTCCATTACTGGAATGAACGGTTCATCCAATACCGGTTTTGTCGTTCTGACGCTGGCACCATGGGCAGACCGGGAGCGGACACAGAACCAGATTGCGCAGGACATCAACGCCGCTGCGCAGACGGTGCCGGGGCTTCGTGCTTCTGCATCGCAGCCCAACAGTCTTCGCATTCGCGGTGCTGGCAACGGTCTCAGCATGGCGATGATCGGCGCCAACTATCCTGCGCTGACGGAGGCCACGCAGAAGCTTTTGCTGTCCATGGAAGAAAGCGGCCTGTTCGACACGCCGCGTTTTGAAAACGAGCCCAACCAAGCGCAATTGTCCGTATCGATCGACCGTGAGCGCGCCTCCGATCTTGGTATCGATATCACCGGACTTTCCACGGCCATGCAGTCTCTGCTCGAAGGCCGCTCCATCGTCGATGTCTTCGTGGATGGCGATGCGGTCCCCGTCAGGCTATTGTCGTCGACGCGCCCGATCAACGATCCGACCGATCTGGAGAACATTTTTCTCAAGGCCAAGGACGGGCGGATGGTGCCGATGTCAATCATCGCATCTTTGAAAGAAACGGCGGTCTCACCGCAACTCAATCGCGAACAGCAATTGCCATCGGTGGGCTTCACGGCAAACCTTAAGGAAGGTGTGTCGCTGGGCGAGGCAGTTGCCCGCGTGGAGGAGATGGCCAAATCGGTGATGCCGACCGGTGCGCGACTCTTGCCTTTGGGTGAAGCCGCAACCCTGCAGGAAAATTCCAGCGGCATGTTGCTGACCTTCGGCTTTGCCATTGCCATCATTTTTCTCGTGCTTGCGGCCCAGTTTGAAAGCGTTCTGAGTTCTGTCATCATCATGTCGACCGTGCCGCTCGGTCTCGCTTGCGCCGTCATTGCATTGCTGTTTACCGGCTCCAGCCTCAACGTTTACAGCCAGATCGGCCTTGTGCTTCTGGTTGGGGTCATGGCGAAGAACGGTATTCTGATCGTGGAATTCGCCAACCATCTGCGTGACCAGGGCGCGAGCGTTCGCGAGGCCATCGAAAAAGCGTGTACCATTCGTCTACGTCCTGTGATGATGACGATGATCGCGACCATCCTGGGCGGGGTCCCGCTGGTTATGGCGCAGGGTGCTGGCGCGGAAGCGCGTATTGCGCTCGGCTGGGTCATCGTCGGTGGTCTGGGTTTTGCAACGCTGATTACGCTCTATATCACGCCGGTCTCCTATCTGCTGATTGCCCGCTTTGCCAAGCCGCAGGCGGATGCGGAAATTCGTCTTCATCGGGAGTTGGAAACCGCCATTCGTCGCAGGGCCATCGAGGAAGACAAGCAACTGCTCGCCGCAGAATGACGTGCTAGACGGTGCGCCATTCTGGCAGTGGCTCTGCTGGACAAATCCAAGGTCGTGCCACATACCAGCCGGACTTGCCTGACGGGGTGAGTCCGGTTTCGTATTGCATTGGAGACGATGATGGCATTGAAAGACGTGGTTGCCGGAATGAGAAACGAAGCGGGAATCGCTGCCGTTCTCGATGTTCTCAAACAACAGCTTGGCGATAAGATTCAGACCGGCCAGTCTTTTCGAGAGCAACATGCGCACACCACCACGTATCTCACCACGCAATTGCCCGATGCCGTTGTGTTCGCGGAAAAATCCGATGACGTGAAAGCCGTGGTCAGAGCCTGTGCGCAACATCATGTTCCGGTCATTCCTTTCGGCGTGGGGTCTTCGCTTGAGGGACAGATCAATGCGCCCACGGGCGGCATTTCGGTCGATTTCAGCCGCATGAACCGCATTCTCTCGGTCAATGCCGAGGATCTGGATGTTACGGTGGAGCCGGGTGTGACGCGCGAACAGCTCAATACCTATCTGCGTGACACGGGTCTGTTCTTTCCCATCGATCCCGGGGCCAATGCGTCTATTGGCGGAATGGCATCTACCCGCGCGTCCGGCACCAACGCTGTGCGTTACGGCACGATGAAGGACAATGTGCTGGCGCTGACGGTGGTCACGGCCAATGGCGAGGAAATCCGCACCGGTCGCCGCGCACGCAAATCGTCGGCTGGCTATGATCTGACGCGACTTTACGTTGGGGCAGAGGGTACGCTTGGAGTCATTACCTCCGTTACATTGCGTTTGCAGGGTATCCCGGAGAAGATCGCAGGCGGCGTCTGCACGTTCGCGACCATCAAGGAGGCCTGCGACGCCGTCATCATGACGGTTCAGATGGGCGTTCCCGTTGCGCGCATCGAGCTTCTGGACGAGGTTCAGATCCGCGCCTGTAACGCTTATTCCGGCCTGTCTTACGAAGAAAAGCCAACCCTGTTTTTGGAATTTCACGGTACGGAGGAAACGACCGCGCTGCAATCCCGGCAATTTTCGGAGATCGTTGAAGAGTGTGGGGGCAGCGCGTTTCGCTGGACAAGCGATGCGCAGGAGCGGGCCAAGCTGTGGAAGGCGCGGCACGATGCCTATTGGGCATCCAAAGCGCTCGCGCCGCATCTTGACGTACTCTCGACTGATGTCTGCGTTCCGATTTCCCGCTTTGCGGAATGCGTGACGGAGACCCAGCAGGACATCATCGACAACGCCATGCTTGCACCCATCGTCGGTCATGCGGGGGACGGAAACTTCCACGTTCTTGTGCTGTTCGATGGCAAGGATGCCGCAAGTGTTGCAGCCACTGAAGCCTTCGTTGCCCGATTGAACCGGCGGGCGATTGATGCGGATGGGACCTGTACCGGCGAGCACGGCATCGGACAGGGCAAGATGAGTTTCCTGGCAGAAGAGGTGGGTGGCGCGCTTGATGTGATGGTTGCCATCAAGCGGTCACTTGATCCGAATAATATTTTCAATCCGGGTAAGCTTTTTCGCGTCGATAGCGTATAGGAGACTATCTTTGACGCCGAAATGATGCTTGCTCTGGCGGGAAAAAAAGATAGTTTTCATCGTCGGTTAAGGGAGACGTCAGGTCGTGCTCGGACGCATATTGGTTTTTCTGGGCGGACTGCTTGTCGTGGCGCTGTTTGCGGCGCTGTTCATCCCGTATTTTATCGACTGGACTGATTTTCGGCGCGACTTCGAGGATCAGGCAAGCCGTATTCTGGGCAAGAAGGTCGTGGTACACGGCCGCGTTGAAGCCCGGCTTCTGCCTTTTCCATCGGTCACGTTGCATGACGTGCGCGCCGGTATGGATGCTGACGGTTCCCCGCAAATCCAGGTTGCCCGTTTCTCCATGGATGCAGAACTTGCGCCGTTCCTCTCCGGGGAAGCCCGTATCTTCGATATGCGCATCGAGGAGCCGAAAGCCAAGATCAGGCTGCTGAAGGATGGAACGCTGGACTGGACGCGGGGAAGCCGCGCCGTCATTCCGGCCAAGACCGTCGTGCTGGAAAATGTCAGCATCGAAGGCGGCCAGATTGAATTCATCGATGAGCAATCCGGTCGCAACCGCATCGTTACGGGTCTGACTGCCGATATGTCCGCCAAGTCGCTTGCCGGTCCCTGGCGTGCGGAGGGTCGTGCAGCGGTCGATGGTCACGCAGGGTCGTTTTCACTCTCCAGCGGTGAGCCGGAGGCTAATGCCGGGCGCATGGGTCTCCGTCTTCGTATGCTCCCGGATGAGCATCCGGTCGAGATCGATCTGGATGGGGCAATTGCTGCGACCGGGGGCCGGCCGGTCTATAGCGGTTCCTTCGCCTTCAATTTCCGACAGGATGACAAGCAGAAGCAGCAGGCCAGCCAGTCCCAATCCATCTTCACTGCACCGCGCACCCGCGGCAGCTTCGAACTGACCAACGGTCGTGTGCGCGTGCCGAGTTACCGTATGGAGTTGGGCGGAGCGGAAAACCCGTACATCGTCACCGGTGAAGCCACACTCGACACGGGAACGGCACCCGAGTTCCTGCTGACGGCGGATGGACAGCAGATCGATTTCAACCGTTTTGCACCTGCACCGGTTCAAACGGGCAAGACATCGCGTGTGCCGACCGCCTCATTGCGTCAGCGCATCGAGTCCTTCGCCAGCCTCATTGCGCGCATTCCCGTGCCGCAGGTTCCTGGCAAAGCCAGCATCCGGCTTCCCGCACTGGTGTCCGATGACACCACCATTCGGGATATCCGTCTCGATGTGCGCCCGGACGGTGCCGGTTGGCAGGTTGAAAACGCCGTCGCCGTGCTGCCTGGACGCACCCAGTTTGAAGCCAAGGGTTCTCTGACGTTGACCAATGGTCCGGCGTTCAACGGCGATCTCCTTGTTGCCTCCAACCAACCATCTGGTCTTGCCAACTGGCTGTCCGGCACGGTTGATCCGGCCATCCGGCAGCTGAATGCGGCGGGATTTTCGTCGACCGTATCGTTGACGACGCAGGCGCAGCGTTTCGAAAATCTGGAGCTGGCCATCGGTCAGGCATCATTGCGCGGCCGCTTGATCCGTCAGGCCGAGGACAAGGGCGCCAGCATCGATATTGATTTGTCCGGCAACGAGATCGATCTGGATGCGCTGAAAGCGCTGGGCGGACTTGCTCTGGGCGATCAGGTCGGTAGCTCCGTTCTCGACCACCGCATTACAGCCAAGTTCAAGGCTGATCGCTTCAACATGGCGGGTGTCACAGCCAACCGCGTGGAAACCGCCTTTACCCTGACCGATGGCGTCCTCGCGCTCCAGAGCATGACGGCTGGTGATATTGCGGGGGCCGAGGTCCGGGCAAAGGGGCAGATCAAGGGCTCGTTGTCGGACTTTGAGGGCAAGGGAACCGTCAATCTTCGTGCCGCCGATATGCAGCCCGTGTTTAATCTGCTGCGTCAGAAGTTGCCGCATCACCCCCTTGTGGACCGGCTGGTTGTGAGTGCGCCGTGGTATTCGAATTCCGACATTGCCGTCGATCTTTCGGTAGATAGCAACAATGGCGGTGCGAACGCCGCCGTATCGGGGACCATCAATGGAAGCCGTGTGTCTGCGGTTGCCAAGCTTCCCGATGTCTTGTCCAACACGGATGACGCAGCGCTGACGCTGGAGGCCGTTCTCAAGAATCAGTCGACGGCGATCCTGTTTGGTCAAGCGGGTCTCGATCCGCTGCCTTTCGACGCCGATGGCGAAGGATTGTTGTCGCTGAAGCTCAACGGCACGCTTGGGTCGCCAGTACAAACAGACTTTCGCTTTTCGACCGAGCGTACCCATTTTTCGGCCAATGGTCATTTTTCGCTCGCGGCGGGAAGTTTCGGACAGGGTAATGCCGATGTCTCGTTGGAAAGCGCTGATCTCGAGCCTTACCTCATTATGAATGCTGTCGGCCTGCCGCAATTGGGTGGGGGCATGTCCGTAAAAGGAAAGGCCACGCTGACTGTTGACCAGGAGAAGGCAACCCTGTCCAGTCTGTCGGGGCAGGCCGGTGGAAATCCGATAACAGGTAGTTTTTCCACGTCGCTGGCCGAACCGTATAAGGTGACGGGCGACATATCTCTTGATACCGTCGATTTGGCATGGCTTGGGGACACGATTTACGGCCCGGTGATTGATCCCGAATCTGGCGCCTTGAGCGCCAAGCCTGTTTCTCTTCCTGCCTTTCCGAAACTCGACGCCTCTTTTAATGTTAAAGCCGCAAACTTCGAAACAGGCGCCTATGGCACCGTGACGGGTATGGCCTTTGTGCTCAACCAGTCGAACGGCATGCTGTCGCTGGACAATATGAGCGGCGACTGGATGGGCGGCAAGATTTCGGGGTGGGTCTCCATGTCTGCAGGCGAGGGCGCTGGCATCTTCCGCACCAAGATCGCGGCATCCGGCATTAACCCTGAGACGGTGATGTGGAAAAGCGGGCAGACGCCCGTCGCCAGTGGACGCTTTGCCATCGACTTGACGGCGGAAGCGACCGGCAAAAGTGTGAGCGAACTTCTGTCATCGGCAAGCGGCTCAGGTGAAATCCGGGCGGACGGCCTTGTTTTGCGTGGGCTGAACCAGGCTTCTGTCCAGCCATGGCTTCAAGCCGCAAACGAGCTTCAAGGCACCATTGATGCAGCCAAGGTTCGCCCTCTGGTAGACGCGCATCTCTGGCAAGGCGAAATCCCGCTCGGTGCTGTGTCCATGCCGTTTACGCTGGGTGATGGCCAGATGCGTCTGCAGAATTTGACAGCCAAGACCGAGCAGGTGGCTGTTACTGCCGATGTTGCACTTGATCTTGCGAGCAGCACGCTGACTGGCGGCATCGACCTCGTTTTCGACGTCGGTGCGGAGGAACTTGCGGGCGCAACGCCCTCCGTTCGCCTCAACTATACGGGTCCATTCTCCCAACCGGCACTTACAACCGATGTGTCGGGACTAACCGGATACCTGTCGCTACGCGCGTTTGAGCGGGAGCGACGCCGGGTTGAAGCATTGCAGGCCAGCATTATGGAAAAGCAACGCTTGCGTCGCGAAGTCGCGCTCTTCCGGTTTACGGCTGCAGAGCGACAGGCCGAAAAAGAACGCGCGGCGGCGGCGGAGCAAGCCCGCAAGCAAGAAGAAGAGCGCTTGCGAACTCTAGCGCAGGAACGGCTTCAGGCTGAAAAAGCCGAACAGGACCGGTTGGAGCGCGAGCAAGATACGCAGCCGAAGCCGCCAGCAGGCCCGGTGCTTATCGTGCCACCGACGCAGGAAAATATTCGTTAGTGCGGTTAAAATCGTGCGAGGACCGGAAGCTCTATTCAGCGTTTTAGTCGCGCCCGGCAGGAAACGAATGGCGTCCGCGCAAGCCCTTTGCGCCGCCGCGTTTTCCGGTTTGAGGAAAAAATGCGATGACCGCCTTCAAAAAGATCATCATTGCCTTGCCGCCTGCTGCGACGTCCACATTGGCAAGGGCGACCATCATTGCTGTGATGAAGGCCCTGAGTTTCACTATGTGAGATTCTGTCGATCTTGCTAGGATTGGCTTTTCAACCAGCCCAAGACATAGACACGCAAAGCCGAAGAGAGGTTGCTGTTCTCAGGGCGGTTGTCGTCTATCTCTGCAAGAAGGGCGGCGAAGCTCATTTTGCGTTTTTCGGCAATGGTTCGAAGTTCGTCCCAAAAGGCGTCTTCTAGGGATATGCTGGTCCGGTGACCATGGAGCGTGGTGGAATGCTTGCGGATCAAATTTGTGTCTTTCCAAACTGATTCAACGCGCTGCCTGCCGGATGTATTAGATGCGCGTAAGCTTATGATTTTTTAATTCTTTAACTTTGCTGGCACGCTTTAACGCTGCTCGATGCGGTGAGGTTCCGCCTTCAGAAAATCTCTTGGTTGGATGGGGCCGTCCTTACTGCCAGCGTCACAGCGTGATATTTCAGCGAGCAAGTTGCTTTAACGACGCGGGAGGACGGGACGTGGGAAACCGCCCTCCTGGCGTCTTCTTCAGGCTATTCCAGAGGAATTGCGACGAAACGCAGATTGCCCTTGGCGTCTGCGACCATCATATGGGCATTCTTGCGACCGGCGGATTTCAGACCGTTGACGCGCACAAGCACATCACCGGGGACGTCCATGAAGTCCTGGCCAACCTCAACGATGACATCGCCTTCCTTGATGCCCTTTTGCTCAGCGACCGAGCCCTGCTCGACGCTTGCCACCAAGACACCCTCGACGCTTTCGGCGATGCTTTTTGCGGTACGCAGCTCCGTCGTCAATGCAACGAGGTTCATCCCGAGAACTGTCTGTGCAGCCTCTCGCTGATCCGGTGCCTGCGGGTCTTGCTCGCCACCGTTCTCATTCGGCTGCGCCATCTCGCCGCCTTCGCCGTCGTCAGGCATCGTTTCTTCGTTGCCTGCACCTGCTCCGGGCTGTTGCTCTTCCGCGCTATCCTGCAACTGGCCGAGCTTGACTTTCACGGTCTGCTCCTTGCCGTCACGAAGCACAACGACATCGACTTCCTTGCCGACGGGGCTTTCCGCGACCACACGCGGCAGATCACGCATTTCCTGAATAGGTTTGCCATCGAAGGTCAGGACGACGTCGCCCGCCTGGATCGGGCCGTTTTCGACCGGCCCACCCTTTACCACGCCCGAGATCAACGCGCCACGCGGGCTGTCCATGGCAAGGCTGGATGCGATATCCTCGGTGACGGGCTGTACCCGAACGCCAAGCCAGCCGCGACGCGTCTCACCGAACTCGATCAGTTGCTGGACGATGTTTTGCGCAAGCTCGGTGGGCACGGAAAAGCCGATACCGATCGAGCCGCCGCTGGGCGAGATAATGGCCGTGTTGATACCGATGACTTCACCCTTCATGTTGAAAAGCGGGCCGCCGGAGTTCCCTTTGTTGATCGCGGCATCCGTCTGAATGAAATTGTCGTAGGGACCTGCATTGATGTTGCGGCCGCGCGCAGACACGACGCCGACGGAGAGCGAGCCACCGAGCCCGAATGGATTGCCGATGGCCATGACCCAGTCACCAATTCGCATGGCGCGGGAATCGCCGAATTTGACGGCTTTCAGAGGCGCCTTCGGCTCCACCTTCAGCACCGAAAGATCGGTCTTGGTATCTGTACCGACCAGTTTGGCCTTCAGCTTGTTGCCATTGGGGAAAATGACCTCGATATCGTCGGCACCTTCGATAACGTGATTGTTCGTGACGACGTAACCGGCGGGGTCGATGACAAAGCCGGAGCCGAGAGAACTGACCTTGCCGCCGCTGTCAGAATCCTTGTTGTCGAAGTAATCCTTGAAAAACTCCTGGAAGGGCGAGCCATCTGGAATGCGGGGAGGGGTCGGGCCCTTACCTTCGGTCTTGACGCTCTGAGAGGTGGAGATGTTGACCACCGCATCAAGCAGCGGCGCGGCCAGATCAGCGACCGACGCGGGGCCGACGCTCTGCGCTCTGGCACCTGCCGGAACAAGTCCGCCTGCGATGATGGCAAGTCCTGCCATGGCGGCGATGCTGCTGCGGAAAGGTGAAAGAGTAGAAACGGGCATACGGCGTCCTCGCGTCTTGCAAAACATGGCGTTCTGTAAACTAGCCAAGCATAAGGCGGAATGATGAAGTGTAAAAATACCTTTTCGTGAATGATCGACAAATCGCCCCATCATCCACGAAAATCGACGCCGCACAGCAAAGGTGCAGCTTTGCACGACATGCACTCAATCGACGATGAAAAGCCTGGCGCCGATGGAGGTGGATGAGCGATGCGGCTCTGCATTGTCTGCCACTTGATAGCTCATGCCTGCTTTCAGAAGAAAATTGCGGCCATCTTCCAGTTCGGTGTTCAGTTCACCCTCGAGGCACAACAGAATGTGACCCTTGGTGCACCAGTGATCGGCCAGATAGCCGGGCGTATAGTCCACCATGCGAACACGGATGCTGCCGAAGTGTCGGGTACGCCAGGTGGCGCTTCCGGTTTCTCCCGCGTGTACCGTGGGTTCGACCTGCGACCAGTCCGTGGTGCCGAAGGGAATATCGTTGATGTTCAATGCTATCTCCGAATTTTGATAAGTCGATCCATATGCAGGGATCGGTCAACCACTTGCCAGCCCTCAATAGCAGAAGGGCCGATGTTTCCACCGGCCCTTTGTTATCATGTCACCGTGCTCAGTTTGCTGGTGCAGCAGGAGCCGGTGGCGCCGGCTGAGGAGATGCGCCATTGATATCGTTGAAATAACGGAAGAACGGCGAGTCCGGAGACAGAACCAGCGTCGTGCCCGTGCCGCTCAACGATGTAGCATAGGCGCTCATCGAGCGATAGAACTCGAAGAAGCTCGGATCACGCTGGAAGGCTTCGCCGAAGATCCGGTTCCGCTCTGCATCGCCTTCACCGCGCAGCACTTCCGACTGGCGGTTGGCATCGGATTCGAGCTCAACGACCTGACGGTCGGCGATAGCGCGACGACGCTGTGCTTCTTCGTTACCACGCGCGCGGATCAATTCCGCTTCGGCAAGACGCTCGGAGCGCATGCGCCCGAATGTGTTGACTGAGACATCCTGACTGAGATCGGTGCGTCGAATGCGAACATCGACAATGCTCAGGCCAAGATCTTCAGCACTTGGCCGCAAGTCGTCTCGCACTTCCTGCATCATCGATGCACGCGCATCTGAGAGAGCGGATTCGAACCCACGCAGACCATAGACGCGGCGCAGTGAGGAGTCGAACAGGGTGCGCAGCTGCCCTTCAGCTCGCTCTTGATCGCCACTCGCATTCGCAAGGAAGCGGCGTGGATCGGTGATACGATAGACGAGAAACGCATCGACCTCGTACACCTTACCGCCCGAAACTTGTGCTCGAATATTCTCGTAGTCGAGGCGAAGGGCACGGTTCTCAATGTATTGCACGCGATCAAGCCCCATGAAAGGGAACGGCAGCTTGAAGTAAATGCCTGGCTCGCTTCTGACACTCTGGATCTGGTTGAACCGAAGGACAACGGCCTGCGTGACCGGCGTCACGATATAGATGGACGAGTAGCCCACAAATAAGATGATCGCAAAACCCACGATAAGTGCAATGAGACGATTGGTCATATCAGTTGCCCCCCCGAGGTGCCGCATTCGGGTTGTTACGCATGATCTCGTTCAGCGGCAGATACGGCATCACGCCCTGCTTTTCGTCAATAATGATCTTGTTGGATCCTTTCAGAACCTGCTCCATGGTTTCAATGAACATGCGCTGGCGCGTTACGTCCGGCGCGGAGCGGTACTGGTCATAGATTGAAACGAAGCGCTGTGCTTCACCCTGTGCCTCGTTGACGACGCGGCTTTTGTAAGCGCTGGCCTCTTCAACGATCTGCGCAGCCTGGCCGCGCGCGGCACCCAGCTTCTGGTTGGCATATTGATTGGCTTCGGACACGAAACGGTCCTCGTCCTGTTCGGCGCGCTGAACTTCTTCAAATGCATCGGCGACCTCGCGTGGCGGAGCTACATCTTCAATAGAAACCCCGTTGACGTTGATGCCGGCACCATAGCCATCCATGGTGCTCTGGATGATTGTCTTAACCTCCTCGGCAACCTGTGCTCGGTTGTCGCGGAAAATGTCCTGCGCTGGACGCCGTCCAACGATTTCGCGCATGGCGCTTTCGGCCACCTGCTGCAACGTGTTCAAAGGCGCTTCGACATTGTAGAGGAATGATTTAGGGTCTTTCACCGTGTAAAGAACGGCAAATTGCACGTTGACGATGTTCTGATCACCCGTCAGCATAACGCCCGTTGCCGAAGCATCGGTTGTTGATGTATTCGAGCGCGTCCCGATATTCAGCCGCTGCTGGCTCACCTTGACGATTTCAACGGTTTCGATCGGCCAGAGAAGGAAGTGAGCGCCTTGCGTCGAAACCTCATCCTTCGGTGTGCCGAAGCGTGTTTCGACGCCGCGTTCGTCCGGGCGAACAGTGTAAAACGACTGAATCCCGACAAAGGCCAGCACGACGAGAACAAGGATGGCGACCACGCCACCGTTTATGCCGCCTGGAAGCAGGCTCTTGAAACGGTCCTGGCTGCGACGAATGATCTCTTCGATATCTGGAGGGCCGCCATTGCCGCCGCCTCCACCACCGCCGCCACGTGGCCGGTTTGGTCCCTGACCCCAGGGGCCTCCCTGGTTGTTTCCACCGCTGCCACCGTTGTTACCGCCGCCGCCGCCCCAAGGGCCGCCGCCGCCATTCTGATTGCTCCAGGGCATCCATACCTCTTATGCTAAAAACTCTCCCGCTCCCTCCTGACCATGCTTGCGCATGTCACGCGGGACTGTGGTCTCAGTTATAAGTAGGAGAGCGGTCCGTTTCAACGCAGAGGCGGTAACTTAATACCCAATCACGGTAAATAGTTCACGTCTTGGCGTGATGTCGACGATAAGTTGTAAATCTCACCGGGTAATTGTCTTTTTCCCCTGCAGGCCAAGGCGTTTCCTCGGTTTTGAAAAAGACGAGCGGATCGATGGTCGGGAAAAAAGTATCGCCCTCCAGCGACACCTCGACATGGGTGACGGAAAGTTGATCTGCATAGGGCATGGCCTGACGGTAAATCTCGCCACCACCGGCCACGAAAATCTCATCGACGCCAAGAGCTTGCGCCCTGTCTCGAGCCAAAGAGAGCGCATCTTCCAGAGACCAAACCACATCGACACCATCGGGGTGATAGTCAGGATTGCGGCTGACGATGATGTGCGGACGTCCGGGCAAGGGACGCTCTCCCACCGAAAGGAACGTCTTTCGTCCCATGATCATCGGTTTGCCCATGGTCAGCGCCTTGAACCTCTTTAGGTCCGACGACAGCTTCCAGGGCATGTCGAGATCACGGCCGATGACGCCGTTTTCAGCGACAGCTGCTATGAGGATGACGCTTGGCTGTATCATACCGCAATCGGTGCCTTGATGGAGGCGTCCGCCTCGTAATTTTCCAGCGTGAAATCTTCGAACGTGAAGTCGAAGAGATTTTTAACGTCCGGATTCAGGCGCATGGACGGCAGCGCTTTTGGCGTGCGCTGCATTTGCAGTTGCGCCTGCTCGAAATGGTTGGCGTAGATATGGGCATCGCCCAGCGTATGGACGAAATCGCCCGGCTTCAGGCCGGTGACCTGGGCCACCATCAGCGTCAGCAGCGCGTAAGATGCGATGTTGAAGGGAACGCCGAGGAAGATATCGGCGGAGCGCTGGTAGAGCTGACAGGATAGCTTGCCATCCGCGACATAGAACTGGAACAGACAGTGGCAGGGTGGCAGTGCCATGTCATCCACAAGAGCCGGGTTCCAGGCCGATACGATATGACGGCGCGAATTGGGGTTGGTTTTGAGGCTTTCGATCAAAAGCGTGATCTGGTCGATGTGGCGGCCATCGGGTGCGGGCCAGGAGCGCCATTGGGCGCCATAGACGGGGCCGAGATTGCCATCCTCATCGGCCCATTCGTCCCAGATAGAAACGCCGTGTTGCTTGAGGTAGGCGATATTGGTGTCGCCCTTCAGGAACCACAGAAGTTCGTGAATGATCGAGCGCAGATGCAGCTTCTTGGTGGTCAGGACCGGAAAGCCTTCAGACAGATCGAAACGCATCTGGTAACCGAAGACGGAACGCGTACCAGTTCCGGTCCGATCGCCCCGGTCGCTACCGGTGTCCATGACATGCCGGAGAAGGTCGAGATATTGCTTCATGATGGTCCGCCGCCGATTCTAAACAGCTGGCACCATATGGCCTTCGAGGCTACGGAGCCAGTCACCCACGGCGGCGGCCCACAGAAATCAGAGCGTTTCCAATTTCCCGAGGTGCTTGGCGACGAGGTAATAGAAGGTCACGCGTGATTTTGTGCGGTCGCCCTTCATCGCGGTAATGGTGTCATCGACCGCTTTGTCGGCATCGGCGCCGGTCACGCCCAGCTTCTTGCCACACCAGTTCGTTTTGACACGGGCCAACTCTTCAGGATCTGATGAGGAAACGAGTGCAGAATCGCGATTGCGCAAAGCAATGCCGAGATGTTTGACAATTTTAGCCACCGCGTCTTCATCGGCATTGGCGTCGTATAGTCTCACATCTGCGAGATAGTCCGTCATGTTCTGTCCTCCCACATATGAATCTGTTAATTTAAGTCTCTACTTATAAAGCAGAATGTGGCAAGTCCGCGGTCCCGTCAAGAATTGCGCGCGACCTTTCATCGAAATGTCATCAGCCCCCTTTTCTCCGCCGCACGAAGCGCCTATATGGTCCTTGCCGGATGCAAATCCGGATATGGCGATAAACGGTCGATGAAATAAGCCTATTGGACCCGGGGGCGGTACCCGGCGCCTCCACCAAAAACCGGCGGACCTTTGAGAAGGCCGGCTTTTGATGGGGGTGAAATAGGATCGACAAGGGTGTAAAGATCGAACTTTTGCTCGGCATGATACCGCCGTTATCGGGTCACAAGTGTAGTTGCAAATGACAACAACGCTAAGGAATACGCTCTCGCTGCCTAATGGCGGTGTGGGAATTCCGACTTAAGCCCTTACGGTTAGCCCCGTAAGGCGGGGTTCGGAGGTACCTGGCAACAGAAACCTCCACCTTCTCCATTTCGGCGCGATCGGCTATAAGTCGAAATGACTCGGGGCAGGCGGGCTTTTCCGTTGCTGCGTTGTAGGACATTGCGTATAATACGATAAAAGACGTTTGCATAGGAAAGACAGGACCGTATGGGGCAGGATCATATCCGTTACGACATTCTCGCACAGGATGCCCTTCGCGGCGTTATTCGCAAGGTATTGAGCGAAGTTGCTGCGACGGCAAGGCTACCCGGCGACCACCATTTTTTCATCACCTTTTTGACCGGCGCTCCAGGCGTGCGTATCTCGCAGCACCTGAAGTCGAAGTATGCCGAGCAGATGACCATCGTCATCCAGCATCAGTTCTGGGACATGAAGGTTACGGACACACAGTTCGAAATCGGCCTGTCCTTCTCCGATACGCCTGAAAAGCTTGTCGTTCCTTTCAATGCGATCAGGGGCTTCTATGATCCATCGGTAAATTTCGAACTCGAATTCGACGTTCCCCTGGCAGAAGAGGAAGACGTCGTGGAGGCGGAAATCACAGCCTATCCGGCACCTGCCGAGAACAAGGCTTCCTCGACCTCGACCGAAGAGAAGCCGGACGAAGAGAAAAAGGCCGGCTCCGTGGTTTCTCTGGATGCATTCCGCAAGAACAAGTGATTGTTTGAAGTCATTGGCGCAGATGGGAGATGGTCGTGACAGGCGATGTCGTTAATCTGCGCCAGTTTCGCAAACAGAAGGCGCGCAGTGATAAGGAAAAGCAGGCGGAGCAAAACCGCCTGACATTCGGTCGTACCAAGACCGAAAAAAATCTTACGTCCGCTCTCAATGACAAAGCCAGTCGTATGCTCGATCAGGGCAAGCTCGACACGGGTGATGACGAAGCATAAGTGCTTTTCCGCTCGACTTTCACTGCGTTACCGCATTGGTCCCTGTCGACTGGTCGCTCATTTCCCCAACCACCGCTCCAGCGTCAGCGCGTAGGTCACGTGCGGTTTGAGCTGAGGGTGGGTGTCCGGCACGCGCGGGTGCAGGAAATCACGTGACGGGTCTCGGATAAGGCCGGTGCGTTTCATGACGGCCACGGAGCGCTGGTTGTCCTTGACTGCGAAAGACACGATTTCAGGCAGCTTTTTCTCATCGAAACCCATGGCCAGGAGCGATTTCGCAGCTTCAGTCGCATAACCCTTACCCCAGTATCGGGTCGCCAGACGCCAACCGATTTCCATCGTGCCGAGCGGAAATATGTCTTCGAGATTGACGGGCACAATGCCGCAGAAGCCGATCGGCTCGCCGGTGTCACGCAGTTCCATGGCATAGAAGCCGTAACCGGTCGCGCGGATCAACCCGTTGACCCGGTCGAGCGCCACGTCGGATTCGTCATGACTTCGCGCCTGGGGGAAAAACTCCATGACTTTGGGGTCCGCATTGATCTCCCGGAAAAGATCGCGGTCCGTCTCTCTCCATTCCCGAAGGAGCAGTCTGGAAGTTCCGCGCAAGATCATGAGGTAACGAAATCAGCCTTGCGATAACCTTGAAGGTAAAGAAGCGCGGTCAGATCGCTGTGATCGATGCGAATTTTCGCTTCTGCCGCAACGGCTGGCTTGGCGTGTAAGGCAACGCCCGATCCCGCCAGATGCAACATGCCGAGATCGTTGGCGCCATCGCCAACAGCCATCGCGTCGTCAGGAGAAATCCCCAGTGTCGTCGCAATGTCGTTGAGGGCATCAACTTTTGCCTGCTTGCCGAGGATGGGTTCGGCCACGGTGCCATCGAGAAGGCCGTCTTTCTCGCCCAGTATGTTTGCGCGGTTTTCATGAAAGCCGAGCGTTTCAGCGATACGGCTGGTAAAGACGGTGAAACCGCCCGACACCAGAGCCGTATAGTGGCCTTTCGCCTTCATGGTGGCGATGAGCTCCATGCCGCCGGGGGTCAGCGTCACACGTCTTTCGATGACATCGTCCACCACCGAAATTGGCAGGCCCTTCAGCAGTGCCACGCGCTCGCGCAGAGCAGGCTCGAATGCAATCTCGCCGTTCATGGCGCGCGCGGTAATCAGGGAAACTTCGTCTTTCAGGCCCACTTCGGCCGACAGTTCGTCTATGCATTCCTGCTGAATCATGGTGGAATCCATGTCGGCGATCAGAATTTTCTTGCGGCGCTTGTCCTGATCCTGAATGGCGATGTCGATGGGTCTGTCGGCGATAGCCATCCGCAGCACGCGTTCTGCCGCCGCCAAGTCCGTACCATCGCGCAGCACCAAATCGCATGCGATCCCATCCGCCAGCCAATAGAGGCCGGAAGCGTCGAGTGCCTTTGCGGCGCTCTCTGCTATGACGGAATTGAGAACAGGATTTGACGGATTGGCGATAAGCGTGGCAACGAGAGCCATGATGAGAAACCTTGGTGACGAATTCGATGCGACCCTGATAACCGGCCCAACGGCAAGCGGCAAGTCCGCGCTTGCGCTTCGTGTCGCCCGGCAGAAGAATGGTGTTGTCATTAATGCCGATAGCATGCAGGTCTACGATACCTTGCAGGTGCTCACCGCACGGCCTTCCACGGATGACATGGATGGCATACCGCATCACATGTATGGGAATATCCCCGCATCCAGATCCTATTCCACCGGTGAATGGCTGCGAGACGTGACTGCGCTCCTGAAAAATCTAAGAAGCGAGGGGCGTCATCCGGTCATCGTTGGCGGCACAGGGCTTTATTTTCAAGCCTTGGCGGGTGGACTGTCCGATATGCCGGCAATTCCGACCGAAATCCGGGAGCGATACCGGACGCGATTGGTCGAAAGTGGGTCTGCAAACCTCTATGACGAGCTATCGGTCCACGACCCGCAGACCGCCGCCGCCCTGAAGCCGAGCGACGGTCAGCGCATCGTCCGCGCTTTGGAGATTTGGGAGGCGACGGGACAGTCCATCCGCACATTTCAACACGCCAACGGGCCGGTCATCATCGATCAGGCGCGAGCTGAAAAATTCGTGGTGCTGCCGGAGAGGGCCGTGCTGCATGACCGCATCAACCGTCGTTTTGAAGGCATGATGGAGAGCGGTGCCGTTGAGGAAGTCAGAGCGCTTCTGGCGCTCGGGCTTTCATCGGACGCAACGGTGATGAAGGCCATTGGTGTTTTCCAGATTGCGGAGATGCTGGCGGGACGCATGGGTGAGGCAGAGGTCATCGACAAAGCCGCAGCTGCCACCCGCCAATATGCCAAGCGTCAGATGACGTGGTTTCGCAATCAGATGGGAGAGGACTGGGAACGCCTTGTGCCTTAGAGTGTTTCCATTTAACGAGGAAACGCCCTAAGGCGCGAAGCGATCCTCAATCCTTCCGATACAGGCTTCCCAGCGGTTTTTTCAAGACATCAGCCCGCGGCGGTGCCGCAGTCGTCGGCATTTGCGCTTTTGCAGAAAAGGCAGAGCTTCGTGGCAGCATTTCCGGGCGATAGGGTTCGCTTCCGGTACTTTCGTTGAATTCCCGTTTCCAGCTTTCGAATTCTTCCTCGTCCGCGTCCTGAGCGATCTTCGCGTCGTAGCTTTGGCGGAACCCGGAAATGTCCGGGCCACTGACCGAACGCATGCGTTTGACGATGGAGCGCAGGTCAACCGTATCCGGCGTGTCTTCCAGTGCGGAGTGCGTGACGCCGTTGGCTTTCGGAAGGACATGGACCGGCACGCGGTTGAACTTGATGCGCATCGGTACGTTGATCGCCTCGCCGAAAGCGATGGCCTCGCCATTGCCGATGGACGACAGAAAGCTGGTGGTGGAAACCGACGAGTTCGGGATAGCCGAGCGGATAATCTCCTGGTCGTTTTCGTTGGAAAGCCGCATGGCGAAAACCGTCGAGCACTGCGAGAGAATCGTCTGGTCCAGTTCTCCGGGGCGCTGGGTGATGATGCCGAGCGAAACGCCGTATTTACGGCCTTCCTTGGCAATGCGGGCAATGGCCTGTCGGGTCGGGAAAAATCCGAGCGCGGGATCGGCGGGGACATAGCGGTGCGCTTCTTCGCAAACCACGAGCGTGTGGATCGCGCCCTGGCTCCACAGCGCCAGTTCGAATGCCATGCGGCATAGAACAGATGCGACGGAGTTCACGACTTCTGACGGAATGCCCGACAGTTGAAAGACCGAGATGGGCTTGCCTTCGCCGGGCACGCGGAAAATATACGCGACCGTTTCCATGATCGTGTCGCTGATCGTGCTGTTGGAGAACATGAAGTGGTAGCGCGGGTCATTGATGGCCGACATGATGCGCATTTTCAGATTGCGCAAGGCTGGCTTCTCGTCGCGCCCCTCCAGCCGCCCGATGCGCTCATCGATAAGGGCGAGAAGATCGGCGATGCGGTAAGGAATGGGGGTATCGGAGGTCAGAGACGACTTTTCCGAGGCGCGGCGCATGATGGAGTTTTCCGAGCCGCGAAAGGCACGTTTGGCTTCCGGGATGAGGTCGCGCAGGACATCCAGTTCTTCGGCTACGGCCTTGCGTCCGCGGTAAAGCACCTCTGTGAATTCCTCCAGCTTCATCAGCCAGAAGGGCAGGTCGAGCGTATCGGTATCGATAACAACGGATGTCTGCGGAAACGCTGCGGCATATTCATTGTGCGGATCGAGAATCAGCACGCGCAGTTTCGGGTCTTTCTCGATCGCCTTGTTGAGCAACAGCGACACCGCAGTGGACTTTCCGACACCGGTCGACCCGAGAACGGCAAAGTGCTTCGACAGCATTTCCGGAATGCTGATCGTCGCATCGACGCTATCGTCCTGCGTCAGACGGCCGACGACGCAAGCGCCACCCCCGGTATTGTCATAGATCCGCATCAGGTCGCTGGCGCGAATGCGGTGGGCAATGGCGCCCAGATAGGGATAGCGGGAAATGCCGGTGGAAAAACGCTCGGTGCCATCGGGTGTAAGATGGATTTCGCCCAGAAGCTCGACATCAATCAGAAGCGTGTTGCTGCGGCTTGCCGACCAACCGGCTTCGCTGGTTTTCATGGCGTAGGTGAGGGCTGCGACGCGTGTTTCGCCAAGGTCGATGGAAATCAGTCTGCCGACCGACCACAGTTCGGCAAGATCCGTCTTGCCGGGTTCTGTCGTTGCGGAAATCGTCGCACGCGATCCTGTGCAGGAAATGACGTGGCCCAGCAGGCGATTGCCTGCCGTCAACTCATCGCGGCGCTCATGCGCGCCTGCGGTCGCGGATTTGCGAAGGTCGTCGTTAAACACGTCTTGCCCCTGTCATAGGTCTGTCGGCCTTTTGACGGCCGCGCGCGGGTTGTCCCGTTCATTGCCTCCAGTCTATAAGATCGCATTTAACAACTGGTATAACGCTGACGTATTTTTATGTCTTCAAGCGGTGTTTGTACGTAATAAATGGAATGAATGCCGGTTTTTTCCGCAATACGCGTTGACGGAGAATGGTTTTCTGGCTAACACTCGCTCCCATGAAAAATCTTAACGTACTTATCGTGGTGGGACGGCGCATGGGCAGGATGGTGTAACCATCCGGCGAAAGCACCCATGCGCTGAACGAGGCTCCTCAAAGGAGCCTTTTTTTATGTCTCCACTTGGGCCAGACGGCCCCGCGATATCCAAGGCCAAATCGGGATGGAACAGGCAATGACGGATAAGGACACGACCGAAAGCAATAACACCATGACGGGCGCGGAAATCATTCTGAGAGCCCTCAAGGACAACGGCGTCGAGCATATTTTCGGTTATCCGGGTGGTTCGGTTCTGCCGATCTATGACGAGATTTTCCAGCAGGACGACATCCAGCACATCCTGGTTCGCCACGAGCAGGGTGCAGGCCACGCCGCCGAAGGCTATGCCCGCTCCACCGGAAAGGTCGGCGTGATGCTGGTAACCTCGGGTCCAGGCGTCACCAATGCGGTTACGCCGTTGCAGGATGCGTTGATGGACAGTGTTCCGCTCGTCTGCATTTCCGGGCAGGTTCCGACCACGCTGATCGGCTCCGACGCGTTCCAGGAATGCGATACGGTCGGCATTACGCGTCCGTGCACAAAGCACAATTGGCTGGTCAAGGACGTCAACGATCTGGCCGCCATCATTCATGAAGCCTTCCGCATTGCCCAGACCGGTCGTCCTGGCCCAGTCGTCGTCGATGTTCCCAAGGATGTTCAGTTCGCGACCGGCACCTACACGCCACCCTCTGCCGCGATCCAGCAGAAGAGCTACAAGCCGAAGGTCCACGGCGATATCAACGCCATCCACGCGGCCGTCGAGCTGATGTCTAAAGCCAGACGCCCGGTCTTCTATACCGGCGGCGGCGTCATCAACTCCGGCCCGGAAGCCACGCGCCTGCTGCGTGAACTGGTTCAGCTGACCGGTTTCCCGATCACATCGACGCTGATGGGTCTTGGCTGCTATCCCGCGTCTGGCGAGAAGTGGCTGGGCATGCTGGGTATGCACGGCTCTTACGAAGCCAATATGGCCATGCACGATTGCGACGTCATGGTCTGCGTCGGCGCGCGTTTCGATGACCGTATCACGGGCCGTCTGAATGCGTTTTCGCCCAATTCCAAGAAAATCCACATCGATATCGATCCGTCTTCGATCAACAAGAACGTTCGCGTCGATGTGCCCATCATTGGCGATGTCGGCAATGTCCTGGAAGACATGGTTCGCGTTTGGCGCGCTTTGCCGAACAAACCGGAAAAGGCGCAGACGCAAGAGTGGAACGAGAGCATTACGCGCTGGCGTGCCCGCAAGTCGTTTTCCTACAAGAATTCCAAAGATGTCATCATGCCGCAATACGCGCTTGAGCGTCTGTATGCAGCATCGAAGGGCCGCGACACATACATCACCACGGAAGTTGGCCAGCATCAGATGTGGGCGGCGCAGTTCTTCGGTTTCGAAGAGCCAAACCACTGGATGACCTCCGGCGGCCTCGGCACCATGGGATACGGCCTGCCTGCCGCTATCGGCGTTCAGGTCGCTCATCCGGAAGCCTTGGTTATCGATATTGCCGGTGATGCGTCGATCCAGATGTGCATTCAGGAAATGTCCTGTGCGATCCAGCATAACCTTCCGGTCAAGATCTTCATCTTGAACAACCAGTATATGGGCATGGTGCGCCAGTGGCAGCAGCTGCTGCATGGCAACCGCCTGTCCAACTCCTACACTGAAGCCATGCCTGATTTCGTCAAGCTGGCGGAAGCCTATGGTGGTGTCGGCATGTATTGCGATGATCCCAAGGAACTGGACGACAAGATTGCGGAAATGATTGCGGTCGACAAGCCTGTCATCTTCGATTGCCGCGTCGCCAATCTCGCCAACTGCTTTCCGATGATCCCGTCGGGCAAGGCGCATAACGAGATGCTGTTGCCGGACGAGGCAACCGACGAAGCCGTTGCCACCGCTATCGACGCCAAGGGCCGTCAGCTCGTCTGATCTGGAGAGGAATACGGATATGAACGCACATCTACAGCCCACCGGTTCGGCCTACTTCATTCAGAAGGAAACGGAAACCGTTGAAAACCACACGCTATCGGTCCTCGTCGCCAATGAGCCGGGCGTTCTCGCCCGCGTCATCGGCCTGTTTTCTGGTCGCGGCTACAACATCGAGAGCCTGACCGTTTCGGAAACGGAGCACGAATCGCACCTGTCGCGCATCACGATTGTGACGCGCGGTACGCCGGGTGTGCTGGAGCAGATCAAGGCGCAGCTGGAACGGATCGTTCCGGTTCACCGCGTCGTAGATCTCACGGTTCGCGCCCGCCAGAACGGCCAGGATCGCCCGATCGAGCGTGAAGTCGCTCTCATCAAGGTGGCCGGACGTGGCGAAGACCGTGCCGAAACGCTGCGCTTGGCGGACGCTTTCCACGCCAAGGTGGTCGATGCGACACTGGAGCATTTCATCTTCGAAATCACCGGCAAGTCGTCCAAGATCGATCAGTTCCTGACGATTATCAAACCGCTGGGCCTCATCGAAGTTTGCCGAACAGGCATTGCTGCGATGAACAGGGGACCGCAGGGGATGTAAAATCCGCCCGATGGATCAGTGCGAGAAAGCCCGCGGCTTTAGTCGCGGGTTTTTTTGTCGTTATGGGTTGAGCGGGGCCTCACATGCGGACTATTTGTGAGTTGGTCAGACAGCTGTAGCCTGAGAGTACCTCGTTGAAAGAAAATTTCATCATATGCGCCAGCGTCGCGATCCTGCTCGCGATTTGCCTTCAACTCGTCATGTTTATCCGACTCGCGCGCCGTAAAGACTTTGGTCCGTTATGGGAAAACGATTTGTTTTCGCAGAAAAACGACATCGCCGTGAACCGCCTCCAGCTGAAAATCCGAATTTTTGGTGAAGAAATCAAAGCATATTTTTCGACAGTCGTTGGACGCTGCCATATCGCCATTTTTGTTGCTTTCGCTCTCACAGCGTTGGTTTTTGCCATTGCATCTGGACAAGCGCCCGAGGCAACACAATGAACCGAAAATCAAAAGAGGCATGGGCGTTGTATTGTCGGAGTTATCTTCTAACGGTAGGGCTGTTGTTGATGGCTGGTTCCGCTTTCACACTCCACCTCGTCTCCAGCGGCTCGATCATCTTGCCTTGGTGGGGTCTCTCTTTGGTCGGCGGCTTATTGTCGGGTGGAGCAGCCCTGATCGGGGTCGGCTTGTGGGGTAGCCATGCGCGTGTAGATAAATGGGCCAACGCAGCTTCCACGCATGAAGCGAGCATCATTTTGATGATCATATCGTATCCGGCTTATGTCGTGGTTAAAAGGTTTTACAGCACGCGATGAGGCCTGATTGCCTCGCTGGCGAACCCGAATCAAAAAAGCGTTGCAAGCAACTGAAAAATCAGATCATTTCCAACGGGACTTTTGAATTCGGCGGAGGAAATTCCGCGTCGAGGGCCGTCCAGTCTTCGTCGCTGATCTCAAGCTCGCTTGCACCCCGATTTTCGGTCACGCGGTCGGGGTTTGAGGATTTCGGGATTGGCATAACACCGTCGCGCTCCAGAAGGAATGCCAGTGCGATCTGCGCAGGGGTTGCCTGATAGGCCTTGGCGATGCGGATGAGTTCGTGGTTGGAGAGAATGCGGCCTTGCTCAATGGGTGAATAGGCCATGATTGGCACGCCGTGGCTCTGACACCAAGGTAGCAGATCGTATTCCGGCCCGCGACGGGACAGGTTGTAGAGCACCTGGTTGGCCGCACAGTTTTTGCCGCCCGGTATGGAGAAAAGGTCCTCCATATCGTCGACATCGAAATTGGAAACGCCCCAGTCCCTGATCTTTCCATCCGCCTTCAGCTTTTCAAATGCATCAACGGTTTCTTCCAACGGATACGAGCCGCGCCAGTGCAGAAGGTAGAGGTCCAGATGGTCTGTTCCCAGCCGTCTCAGACTTCTCTCGCAAGCCTTGATGGTGCCCTGAGCGGAGGCGTTGGCTGGGTGGACCTTGCTCACGAGGAAGACATCGCCACGCACAGATTTGATTGCCGTGCCAACGATCTCTTCAGAGCCTCCGTCGGCGTATGTTTCCGCCGTATCAACCACGGCCATCCCAAGCTCAATAGCTTTGCGAATGCTGGCTATGTCCTGTGAGGCGTCGCCGGGTCGTTCGCCCATGTTCCAGGTTCCGATCCCCAAGGCGGGAATGCTCAGTCCAGAGAGGAGAGTGACCGTTGGAATGTCATCGTGCATGTGATCGCTCCGGTTTTCGGCTGCCTGTGACAGTCTAACGGCGTGGGTGCCATGGTCGATCCATCAAAAGTTACGGGTATTCGGTTCTATTCCATGGTCCAGGCATTCTGCAGGGTCGCGTCGTTTTGACTATGCGGCGATCCTATCGCAGTGCTCCATTCTTTGTCTGTTCTTTTTCAGTTGCGCTCCAGGCTCGAATCCTGCGAAGAGAGCGGATGCAATTTTCACCGCAACAGGATGAAGCCCTGAAGGCTGTTTCGCGCTGGCTGAAGGAAGGCCGCACGCCGGTCTTCCGGCTGTTTGGCTATGCTGGCACGGGGAAGACGACGCTTGCGAAACATTTTGCCGAGAATGTCGATGGCGAAGTGCTGTTTGCCGCGTTCACGGGCAAGGCCGCGCAGGTCCTGCGCTCACGCGGAGCGACGAATGCCCGTACGATCCATTCGCTGATCTACCGTCCGCGCGGCGAAGAGGCGGTAGAGAATGAAGAAACGGGCAAGACATCCATCGCACCGATGTTTTCCATCAACCGCCAGAGCCCACTCGCGAAGGCGGCTCTGATTATCATTGATGAGTGCTCCATGGTGGACGAGGCGCTTGGCCGAGACCTGATGAGCTTCAGCACGCCGATTTTGGTTCTCGGTGATCCCGGTCAGTTGCCGCCGGTATCCGGTGGCGGGTTCTTTACGGATCAGGAGCCTGATTTCCTTCTTTCGGAAATTCACCGCCAGGCAAAAGATAATCCCATCATCCAGCTTGCCATGGACGTTCGCGAAGGTAAGGAGATCATGCGTGGTGATTATGGTTCTGCGCAGGTCATTTCCAAGAACGAGGTTACTCAAGGTCTGGTGCTGGATGCGGACCAGGTTCTGGTTGGCACCAACCGCACGCGCCGCCGTTATAACCAGCGCCTGCGTGAGCTGAAGGGCTTTAGTGCGGATTATCCGCAATCCGGCGACAAGCTCGTCTGCCTTCGCAACGATCCAGCCAAAGGATTGCTCAATGGCTCTCTCTGGCAGGTGATGAGTTCGTCGCGCGAGACCGTGAAACCGGGCATCAACCTGATGATCCGGCCAGAAGATGACGATATGGATCGCGGGGCTTCCAAGATAAAGCTTTTGAAGGCCGCGTTCGAGGAGCCGGACGCCGAGATACCATGGACGACACGCAAGCGTTACGACGAGTTCGATTACGGTTATGCGTTGACTGTTCACAAGGCTCAGGGTTCGCAGTGGAACAACGTCGTCCTGTTTGACGAAAGTTTTGCGTTCCGCGATTCTCGCGAACGGTGGCTTTACACTGCCATTACGCGTGCGGCCGAGACATTGACGATCGTTCGGTAAAGACAGAAGCGCCCGACGTCATCTTGCGATGAGTGCCGGGCGCTCTGTCTTGGGATCTATACGTGAACGGCCGAGCTTATGGCTGAGCGTCTTGTCCCGCGTCATTTGTGATCACGCCCAGCATGAATGCTTTGGCAACGGCCTGAAAGCGATTGTTGGCGCTGAGTTTTTCCATGATGCCGGATTCCAGATTTTGCAATTCAAGAGCCGAAAGTCCCAGCGTACGGGAAAGTCTGACCGGCGCATAGCCTTCTGCCATGAGCTCCAAACATTGCTGTTCCAACTCATTCAGCTGAACATCGTCTTGCCCATCCTGATCGAAATCGGCATCGGTCTGTGCGACATCCGTCACCAGAATGTCGCTGATCTGCTGGATTTGTCGACGCACCGTCGAGATTTCAGAGGCCAACTCGGCCTTACGCGCTGCAAGCACGTCCTGAAAGATCGTATCGGCTGCTTCCTGAGAGGGAGCATCAGTCAACTTCTGCATGATATCTTGAATAGACGCGACGGGAATGCCGATCTCGCGGCAGAAGTTGATAACGGCCATACGGTGTACATCGTGATGCGAGTAAATTCTCATCAGGCCCGCGCGGCGTGAGGAAATGATCGCTTTTTCTTCGTAAAAATGCAGTGTGCGGTGCGTAACGCCAAACATACTCGCCATGTCTGCTATTGCCACCGGCTCCGGCGGCAGCGGCGATGGCATTGCCACGTCGGGAAGAAAGCCTTTGCAGGCAGCCTGGGGGGCAGCCCATGTCGCAGACTTTTTCGGTTCTTCCTTTTCGCGCATTGGTCTTGCTCTCCATCGCGCCTCGTTTCGCGCCCTGCCTGGAATAGACCTTCGCGATGGCAACTCCTCCTTCAGCAGCTCTTCAAGCCCTGTTTCTGAGGATGATACGTCGAAGTTGGAATGTGTGTTGAGAAGTGTCTCTGAAAAGAAATAATCGTTCGCCATAAATAAATCCCCGGACCCCAATAGCCCGGCAAACACGCAGCCACGTGTTTGGTTCCATCGATTTTAAAATATTTTTTGCATATCGCTTGCGGACGGCGTGATAGTACAGGAAACAGAAATGTTTCCAGTCCAACGCAAGCGGTAATCACTCATGCCAGCTACACTTTCGGTCAATCTCAACGCCATCGCCATGTTGCGCAATCGCCGTGATCTGCCCTGGCCAGATGTTGCTCATTTCGGTCGTATAGCGCTCGCGGCAGGCGCGGGAGGCTTGACGGTTCACCCGCGCCCGGACCAGCGACACATTCGGTTTTCCGATCTGCCCGTCTTGCGCGCCCTGATCGATGATGAGTTTCCGCAGGCCGAGTTCAACATCGAGGGTTATCCATCCGAAGATTTCCTGCTTTTGTGCGAGGAAGCTCAACCCGAACAGGTCACGCTGGTGCCTGATGATCCATCGCAAGCGACCTCTGATCACGGTTGGGACTTTCGAAAGCACGCCACGTTTTTAAAAGAGACCGTGGCGCGGCTGACGGCAGGCGGTATGCGTGTTTCGCTGTTTGCGGACGGTGATGGGGACAAGGACGCAGTTCAGCTCGCGGCGGATACGCGTGCGGCACGTATCGAGCTTTATACCGGTCCCTATGGCGGGTGTTACGATAGTCCGGAGATGGCGCAGATATGGCTGGAAAAACTGGGTACAACTGCCGATCACGCCAAAGCTCTTGGGCTGGAGGTCAATGCCGGTCACGATCTGACCGTTGCCAACATGCCAGCACTGATTGACCGCATTCCCTATCTCAGAGAGGTTTCCATCGGCCATGGTCTCACGGCTGATGCGCTGGAGTTCGGAATGGCGGAAACGGTACGGCGTTTTTGTGGCGCCTGCGGTCAGCCTAATTCATAACACCCATCCATTTTTACCCTTATATTGCAGGCCGCGCATGAACTGCGCGGCCAATTGATTCTGAGAAGGGCATTTTTCATGCAGGAGCATCACGTCGTCGTTGTTGGGGGAGGCTTTGGCGGACTGCAAGTCGTTCACGGGCTGAAGGGCGTACCGGTTCGCATCACTCTGATTGATCGCCGCAACCACCACCTGTTCCAGCCGTTGCTTTATCAGGTTGCGACCACGGCGCTTGCCACATCCGAGATCGCCTGGCCAATCCGGCGGCTGTATCGCGACCGACCCGAAGTGACCACGCTTTTGTCGGAAGTCGGCGGCATCGATCGCCAGAAGCGGGCCGTGATTCTAAAATCCGGTGACACCATTTCCTTCGACACGCTGGTGCTCGCTACCGGTGCACGCCATGCCTATTTCGGCAATGACGCCTGGGAAAAGCATGCGCCTGGTTTGAAGACGCTGGAGGATGCCACGACCATCCGCCGCCGCCTTCTGCTGGCTTTCGAGCGTGCCGAACTCGCGGCAACGGAAGAGGAAAAGCAGGCTCACCTGACATTTGTTGTCATTGGTGCCGGTCCGACGGGCGTCGAGATGGCGGGTATGATTGCGGAACTCGCGCACAAAGCCCTGCCACCCGAGTTTCGAAACGTCGATACGCGAAAGACGCGGGTTCTGTTGGTCGAGGCGGGACAACGGGTGCTGCCCGCTTTTACTGAAGATCTTTCCGCCTACAGCAAGCGCGCCTTGGAAAAGCTTGGCGTCGAGGTTCTGCTCGGCACTCCAGTTTCGGCCTGTACAGAAGAAGGTGTTAAGATTGGCGAGCACTTTACGCCTGCCCGCACCATGATCTGGGCCGCCGGTGTTCAGGCGTCGCCCGCTGCAAAGTGGCTGGAGACGACAGCTGACAGGGCAGGTCGAGCGGAAGTCAGCCCGCAACTCAACATTCCCAGTGATCCCAATATTTTTGTGATCGGTGATACGGCATCCGTTACCCAAGACAACGGAAAACCTGTGCCGGGTGTTGCGCCTGCGGCCAAGCAGCAAGGTGCTTATGTGGCCGAGGTTATTGCCGCTCGTCTTGCGGGAAAGACGGACCATCCTCCATTCCATTACCGCCACCAGGGCAATCTCGCAACGATCGGCAAAAGTGCGGCGGTCGCGGATTTTGGCAGAATCAAGCTGACAGGTGTTCTGGCATGGTGGATATGGGGCCTTGCCCATATCTATTTTCTCATTGGCACGCGCTCACGACTTGCCGTGGCGTGGAGCTGGCTCTGGATTTATCTGAGCGGCCAGCACAGTGCGCGGTTGATTACACAGAAAGAAACGCTGAAGGACGAGGGGTGAGGTTGGGTCGCCGTGTGCCGTAACGATGGGAGACGGCCAAGCCGCACAGGCAAATGGGTCGTCCGTTTCAACCAAATGGATGGGTACGACATCCCCGCGCCAGGGTGAAAGGTGATTGGCCTGAGAGGACCTCGAGATACGCTCTACGCCAATCACCGCTGTCCTGCCGGAAACCTGCTCCGGCAGAATGTTTCCCTTTGACGAGACAACGCTCCGAGGCTGTCGGGCAGCCTCCGCAAGCCCTTGCAATCTCATCAAGCCGAGAGAAGCGCGGCCTTGTGTGCCTTGAAAAATGCCTCAGATGTCTGCGGCTTTTCGCCCGTCAGTGTTTCGTAATCGCTGGTGACGAGATCGAAGTTGCCAGCCGCGATGTTGGCGTCGGCTGATGCCAGCATTTCGGCAACGAAGCCGGGAAGACCAGCGCCCTCGATGCCCTTTTGCAGATCACCGGGTGATACCTTGATGACTGCCAATGGCTTGTCGGCGACCTGCGATATGATGGCGCCGATCTCGTCGGCATTGAGCGATTGCGGGCCGGTTACGGTGTAAGTCTTGTTTTCGGCCTTACCCTTGGCCAGTGCGGCGGCGGCCGCACGGGCGCACTCGTCGCGTGAGAGGTTGGAAACCTTTCCGTCACCCATGGCCGTAAACCACTGGCCGCTTGCCAGGTTGTGCGGCATGGCGTGAAGGTAGTTGTCGTTATACCAGGCGTTACGGATGATTGTGTAAGGCAGGCCGCTGGCCTTGATGGCTTCCTCGGTGCCGAGATGGTCAGGTGCGAATGTGACCAGGGATTTGTCCGGGTTTGGCATGGAAGTGTAGGCGAGGTGCTTGACGCCTGCCTTGGCAGCGGCGGCGACAGCTGCCTTGTGCTGTGTCAGACGCTGGCCGGCAACGGCAAGTGCATCCGTCGAAATGAGAAGCACGGTGTCGATGCCAGCAAAGGCGTTGTCGAGTGAATGGGCGTCATCGAAATCAGCGGTGCGGGTTTCGACACCCTTGGCGGCAAGTGCTGAAAGCTTGGTCGTGTTGCGGCTGGCAGCGACGATGTCGGATGCAGGAACCCCGTAGGTTTCCAAGAGGTGCCGAATAACAGCCTGTCCCAGTTGGCCGGAGGCGCCGGTTACGAGAATCTTGCTCATCGATATTTCCTTTTCCTTATGGTCTCAAAAAGAGAGTAGGGATAGAATAAGAATTGACGAGCTGCTGTAAAGAAGGCATTTTTATTGCTGTACGTTACCAAAAGGGAACCACCATGAGTGCGACGATTTCCAGACTGAAGCCGACAGCATCTGCCCCACGGCCCGACTTCCGCAATCTGGATTTCGGTAATTGCCCGGTGCGCGACCTTCTTAACCAGATCAGTGGCAAGTGGTCTACTCTGCTGCTGCAGGCCTTGGCCGATAGGCCTTACCGCTTCGGCGAGTTGCGTCGCATGGTGCCAGATATTTCGCAACGCATGTTGACGCAGACATTGCGCGACCTCCAGCGCGATGGTTACATTCATCGAGAGGTTTTCGCCACCAAACCACCGAGTGTGGAATACAGCATGACGCCGCTTGGGCGCTCACTTTACAGTCCTCTGTCTGAGGTCATCAAATGGGCGCTGGAAAACCATGAGGCGGTCAAGACTGCGCGCCAGCATTTCGAGGCGGAAGCCTGAGGGCCTCCGACTTAACCCTATTTTTGCCGACCCTCATATTGCGGCGCGTCAATTCTTTCGTCTTCCTCGAAAAAACTCTTGACCCTTTTCTCTGCCACCCTTAAACAGCATTCGAACCGTACCGTACGGTACATTTTGGGTAGAGGGAGTGGACAAGGTGGGAACCGATCCGATCACAGCGCAGGAATTTTCGCCGCGCCAGAACGCCGTTCTGGAACAGGCGTTGCGTCTTCTGGTCGAGGGCGGGGAAAAAGCGCTGACCACTTCCGGTCTGGCGCGTGCCGCCAATTGTTCCAAAGAGAGCCTCTACAAGTGGTTTGGAGATCGGGACGGTCTGCTGGCGGCGATGATCACGTTTCAACAGAGCAAGGTTCGCACGTTTGAAAAGGCGGGTGACCGCGTTTCCGCTGCGCAGTTGACTGACCATCTCGAAGTCTTTGCCCATGATCTTCTCGATGTTCTGGCGGGCGATGTCTCGCTGGCGTTGAATCGCCTTGCCATCGGACAGGCAAGCCGCGATGGATCAAAGCTTGGTAACCTCCTTCTGGAGCGTGGTCGCCGCCAGATCGACAAGCGGTCGCGTGGGCTCATCGAGGCCGGTCGCCGCTCCGGTTATCTGCGCTTTGATGATCTTGAAGACGCCTATCGCAGTTTTTATGGCCTGATCGTATCCGACCTGCATGTGCGCATGCTGCTCGGTGAAGCGCAGCAGGCTAAGGATTTTTCCGTCCGGGCACGCAAGGCCGTTGCGGCCTTTCTGACGCTCTACGGCACGGAAAAAATACATTCGGAAATGGGCGGAAAGGTCGCCTGAATTCCGGTCTAAACACCGTTAAATATCCAAGGAAGGACTACCGAAATGCGCGTCTATTACGATCGTGATGCCGATCTCAATCTCATCAAGGCGAAGAATGTCGCCATCGTCGGTTATGGTTCACAGGGCCGGGCGCATGCGCTCAACCTGAAAGACAGCGGTCAGACGAATATCGTCATCGCTTTGAAGGCCGGGTCGGGCACCATCAAGAAGGCTGAGGCCGATGGCTTCAAGGTCATGACCGTTGCAGAAGCAGCAAAGTGGGCAGACCTCTTGATGATGGCAACGCCTGACGAACTTCAGGCCGACATCTACAAGGCAGACATTGCCGACAACATCCGCGATGGTGCCGCGATTGCGTTCGCGCATGGCCTCAACGTCCACTTCGGCCTCATCGAGCCAAAGTCGTCGCTCGACGTCGTCATGATCGCCCCGAAGGGCCCAGGCCATACGGTCCGCGGCGAATACCAGAAGGGCGGCGGCGTTCCTTGCCTCGTTGCCGTTCACCAGAACGCATCCGGCAACGCACTTGAGGTGGCTCTGTCCTACGCCTGCGGCGTTGGCGGCGGTCGCTCCGGCATCATCGAAACCAACTTCCGCGAAGAGTGCGAAACCGACCTCTTCGGCGAACAGGTCGTTCTGTGTGGCGGTCTCGTCGAGCTGATCCGCGCCGGTTTCGAAACGCTGACCGAAGCTGGTTACGCACCAGAAATGGCCTATTTCGAGTGCCTGCACGAAGTGAAGCTGATCGTGGATCTGATCTACGAAGGCGGCATCGCCAACATGAACTACTCGATTTCCAACACTGCCGAGTGGGGCGAATACGTCACCGGTCCTCGCATCATCACTTCCGAAACAAAGGCCGAAATGAAGCGCGTTCTGACCGACATCCAGACCGGCAAGTTCACGTCCGACTGGATGCAGGAATACCGTGCCGGTGGCTCGCGCTTCAAGGGCATTCGCCGCATGAACGACACCCACCAGATCGAGGAAGTCGGCGCCAAGTTGCGTGGCATGATGCCTTGGATCGGCAAGAACAAGCTGGTCGACAAGGCCGTGAACTAAATCTTCTGGTCTCACTTCGATTTGGGTTTCGAGTAAGCCCAGTCGATGATGAACGCGAAAGAGTATCAAATGCCCGCAAAGCTTCGCTTTTGCGGGCATTTTTTTGTTCGTTATCCTGAAAGCCGATGTGACGGCTGTCTCTCAGCAGAATGTATGACGTGTGAGGCAGGCCGTTTGTAACATTCGGATGAACAGCGCCAGCTGATTTTCCGTTCGGGTCGACAACGGCGGGGAAAAGTTCAAAGAAAACAACGGGTACCACAACCAAGTGCAACTAAGAGTAAAGTAAATGCTCTTTATGCGTGACTTATTCTTCAGATACAACTAAAGAGTGTTTACTTAAATTAGAGTAAGCAGGAGTTGCGTCATGGCGAATGATTTGGAAAGAGGCAAGCGCATTCGCGAGGCCATCACCCGAAGCCACATTCGCAAGGTGCACGCCGTCGCTGCTGAACTCGATGTCTCCGTTGCTGCGGTGTCCCGCTGGCAGAACGGTGGTCACACCTCGCTGGAAAGTGCCTGTTCTCTCGCCACGCTGCTCGATGTTTCTCTTGATTGGCTACTGCTGGGGCGTGGCACGATGGACTGGCACAGGAACAATTCGATCTCGGCCCTTGAGATGCGATGGATCCTGTTGCTTCGCAGCAGATCCGCAACGGTTCAGACGCGACTGCTGGCCTTGCTCGAAGCGATCCCGGCGGAGCGATTATGACGCTGAGGTTAAACTTAGGGGCAATATCACGCTCAGCTAAACAACTTAAGATTGTTTCTACGAATTGGTTTGTACATATTCGTCTCAGGGTTGTTTATGTGAGTGGGTAAAGCGTTCTTCACAACCAGCATCCCTGTTTCACTCCAAACTTTTGAGGATAGTTGCCCATGTCTACTCTACTGACCATCAACGTGAAGAACTACGAGCCACAGACACAGAATTTCTACTTCTTCCAGCAACCCGCTATCTATACCGGCGGTGGGGCCGTGTACTCCAACAGCCTGTTTTCTCAGTCGTTGGGAAATTACGACCAAACCGGTGCAATCTTGACGTTCGAAGTGAATATGCAGTTCTATGCGGGCATTCAACAGGCAAACACCCCGCCTCAGGTCGGTGCTTCCTCCGGCTTTGCATCCGCAAGCCGCCCTATCGATCTCGCGCCTGCCGCTGGGGCTTCCGGTTCGCCAAACGATCTTACAACGGCGACGGTCGCGCCTGTGGGTCTTTCCGTGCCGACGAATGGTCCCGGTATTCAGCCCGGCGCGTTTCGTGTCGCAACGCCGAGCTTCACCTCTCCACCGTACTTCAACGTCGGCTCAGCCGTTGCCGTCAATGGTGGAATCATTCTGTCGAACTTCGTGCAGGCTGACCCGATGGGCTACACCGATTGCCAACCGATCCTCAAATATTACGTCCAGACAGGTTCCTACACGCCGGGCAGCGTGATGAATTTCACGCAATCCAGCATTAACGCCGCCATTGCCGATTTCACGGGCGGCTACACGACATGCAATGTGAGCCTTCTGGCGAATGGTAACTGGAGCGCTCAGCTTCAGTAGGCGTTGTGCGCCAACGGTTGACGAGCGGCTACCCCCAAGTGCGTCAACCGTATGTGCCACACAGTCTGTCCGCTGCATGATGGCGGCGGGCAGACTTCGTCCCCAACCGGATCGTGGACCGCTATGACAAGTTTGCACTACAAGATTATCGTCAGAAACCTTTCACCGCGTCTGCAGCATTTCCATGTCTTCCAGAAGAGGGCGGAATTCCAGTCCTCCTCAACAATCGCTTCGATTTCATCGAGCAGCATCGGCTGCCGAGCTGTCGACGAGTTTTCGAGCACCGGTTCCGAGATCAGCTTTGAACTCGGCAGGCAAATCTACGCCGGCGCCGTCAGTACCGCTCCCGGAACGACAGTGCCACAACCCGCGACCTTTGCCGTGGAAAACGAAGCCCGATGGCCAATCAACACAGTACGGGCAATACGACGGGTCGAACTCACGTCGACAAAGTCGACAAACGCGCTCAACAGCTCGGTTCTCAGTCTCAACCCACTTGGACTGTCGCATCCGATCTACAGCCCAGAAATTGCGGCAGGAGCATTCGGGGTCAATCTTCCGCCTTACGATCCGTCTCCTTTTCCGGAGCTTTGCTGGGGTGTGGCGGCCTTGAGTGCGGAAGGGTGCATCATGCTTTCCAGCTACATTACGCCTCCACCCAACAGCATGGTCACGTGTTCACCGCAACAGGTCTTCTTCGTCAAGACGGGCTTTGTGCCCGACGGAGACGCCATTTTTTATGATGAAAGTCATGCCGCACGCTGCGATTTTACGACGGGACTGAGAAAGATCTTGGTCAACTACAACGCAGACGGAACCTTCTCCACGTCAGATATTCCATAGTCCGTTGATCTTGTCTGACTGGCGGATGCTGCATTCAGCCGCTGGGCGCTGACTTTGAAAACATATGCGGAGAGCGACGCAAGGTCGCTAACGCCTCACCGGTTCCGATGCCACATCCCGTCGGTCAACGCTCCTCGCGTGGCGGGGAGTGCCCGTCTCCCCAACCACGGCATGTGTCGTTATCTGGAACTGAAACAGTTTTTACGTCAACGGGAACCAATCCGGGCTAAGCGGTCGGCGCAATCACGCCCTTCGTCAGGATGAAGCAGCCATAAAACCGCGTCTCACCGGTCGTAATCACGCAATAGGCATCTTTCGCCTGCTCGTAGAAGGCAAAGCGCTCGATGCCGTACATCGGGGCTGATGTGCCTTCTGCGGCGTCGATTTCCTTTTGCACTTCTGCCTGCACCGGCTCGATCTGCTCCGGAGCGCCCATGACTTCCATGCGTCCGACGGAGGGTTGGATCGGGGTGTCCAGGGGGAGGACGGAGAGGATGGCTTTGATGGCACGGGCGGCGGAAATATTTTCCATGCGCAAGACCTGACCAACAACGGTGTGCTGGGCTATGCTGTCGGAGGGGAAGTTGGTGTCGGTTATGACCAGCCTGTCAGCATGGCCCATGGCGCGCAGGGCGTGCAGCACATCGGCATTGAGAGCCGGGTCGATATTCTTGAGCATTTGATGTTCTCCTCCATGGGTCAAATCGTTTTGCTGGCAATCGAACCTTAAAACACGTCGGCGTCAATCCATGGCAAGGTTGATTGTAGACTCTCGTGCCAGCATGTATGCGTATGCGGCCTTTGGGAGACCGCACGGAAATTCTGGAAAACCGTACCAAAACACGATAAGTCAGCATTGCTGACCTATTGCGTCTTTGATACATCTGTGCGCAGAAAAAAACATGAGAGGAAACGAACCCATGCTGGATTGGGAACAGATTTTCGCCACACGCTCTTTGCGCATGAAGGCGTCTGAAATTCGTGAATTGCTGAAGCTGCTGGAGCAGCCGGATATCATTTCCTTTGCCGGTGGCATTCCGGATCCTGCGCTGTTTCCTGACCAGGAATTCAAGCAGGCCTATGCGGATATCTTTTCCGGTCCGCAGGTCAACGCTGCCCTGCAATATTCCGTCAGCGAAGGCTACAAGCCGTTGCGCGAGTGGATCGTCAAGGACATGGAAAAGATCGGCATCGAATGCTCGGTCGATAACGTGTTCATCACATCGGGGTCGCAGCAGGCCCTTGACTATCTTGGCAAGCTGTTCCTGTCGCCCAACGATACGGCACTGGTGACGTGGCCGACCTATCTCGGTGCCCTCTCGGCCTTCAACGCCTATGAGCCGACCTATGATCAGTTGAATCCGAACGGCAACCGCACGCCGCAGACCTACCGCGACAACGCTACCAAGGCTGGTGGCTCGGTGAAATTCGCCTATCTCTCGGCGGATTTCTCCAATCCAACCGGCGAGACGGTGGATCTGGCAAGCCGCAAGAAATTGCTGGAACTGGCCGACGAGCTGGATATCGCTGTTCTGGAAGACGGTGCATATCAGAACCTGCGTTTTGACGGCGAGCCGATCACGCCAATTCTGGCGTTGGATATCGCTCGCAGCGGCGGTATCGAAAAGACCCGCACGATCTATTCCGGTAGCTTCTCCAAGACACTGGCCCCGGGCCTGCGTGTCGGCTTTGTGGTTGCTGCCATGCCAGTCATTCGCAAGCTGGTTTTGATGAAGCAGGCGGCAGACCTCCACTCCTCGACCATCAACCAGATGGCGATCGAGCACGTCGCATCGCGCGGCTTCGACAAGCAGGTGGCGAAAATCAAGGCCGCTTACAGTGCGCGTCGTGATGCGATGCTGGCTGCTCTCGATAAGTACATGCCGAAATTCGCCAGCTGGACGAAGCCTGAAGGCGGCATGTTTGTCTGGGTGACGCTGCCTGAAGGTATGGATGGTGCAGAATTGCTGGCCAAATCGCTGTCCACGGAACGCGTTGCCTTTGTTCCCGGCAAGGCGTTTTTCGCCGACGGTTCTGGCGCGAACACGCTGCGCATCAGCTTCTCCTGCGCCAACGAGCAGATGATTGATGAAGGCATCAAACGTCTCGGTCGTCTGATTGCCAGTGCGGAGACGACATCCAACGCGACGATGCCGCTGGTGTAAATTGCGAGCCATAACTTTGGCTCCCAACGTCTCCGTCATCCTCGGGCTTGTCCCACGAATCTTACACACGCCAACATCAAACTTGGTCAGATCCTCGGGACACGCCCGAGGATGGCTAACATTTTGCATTTCTTGTTTTTAGCGAAGAGGTTTTCTTCATGTCGAGCAGCCACGCATTTCAACAGGTAGACGTCTTTTCTGCCCAGCCGTTGAAAGGCAACCCGCTTGCCGTCGTCTGCGATGCGGATGGCCTTTCGGATGCGCAGATGGCGGACTTTGCGAATTGGACGAACCTGAGTGAAACGACGTTTCTGTTGAAACCCACATCTGGCGATGCCGATTATCGGGTCCGGATTTTTACCCCGCATGGGGAGCTGCCATTCGCAGGTCATCCAACGCTTGGCACCTGTCATGTCTGGCTGTCCCGTCAGGGTAAAACTGACAGGACGGAGGTGGTTCAGGAATGTGAGGCCGGGCTGGTTCGGATCAGGGTCTCGGACGGAAAGCTGGCGTTTGCAGCACCACCTTTGCGCAAATCCGGCCCGGTCGATACGGACACGCTCGACCACGTGCTTGCCGGGCTTGGTCTGTCGTCAGATGCGGTTGTCGATTCCAGCTGGACGGATAACGGTCCCGGCTGGGTATCGCTGTTGCTGCGATCGCGACAGGATGTTTTGAACGTCAAACCGATTTATCCCGTCCTTGGCGGCTTGAAAGTCGGCATAGCAGCCCCTTGCAGCGCTCATGATACGATCGAGGCAGATTTCGAGCTCAGAGCCTTTGCGGATGGCTATGAAGATCCGGTCACCGGCAGTCTGAATGCTGGTATCGCGCAATGGCTGATCGGCAAAGGCATCGCACCTGTCAGCTACGTCGCGAGCCAGGGCACGGTTCTTGGCCGGGCAGGGCGCGTCAGTGTCGACAAGATTGGCGATGATATCTGGATCGGTGGAGCGGTAACGCTGCTGATAAAGGGTACGGTGACATTGTAATCGGCGTCTGAAAGCTTCCTGTCACATACATGTTATGGACATGTGTTTTAGCGGTGTCACATACCAACAGGAACTCCATTCATGAAAACGCTTGTTTCGGCTTTCACCGCCATCGTTTCGCTCGGTATTATGGTCGGCGGAGCGCACGCCGCTGATCTGGTGCTGTACACCAGCCAGCCGAATGAGGATGCTCAGGCCACCGTCGATGGTTTCAAGGCCGCCAATCCCGGCATCGATATCGAGTGGGTGCGGGACGGAACACCGAAGATCATGGCGAAGCTGATGGCGGAAATCGAGGCGGGCAATGCTGCGGCCGACGTTCTGCTGATTGCCGACACGGTGACGCTGGAGCGTATGAAGCAGGCCAAGCAGTTGCTGGCCTATAAATCGCCGGAGGCTGCCCATTTCGATGCCGCCCTTTATGATGCTGATGGCTATTATTATTCCACAAAGCTCATCACCACCGGCATCATGTACAATACGCAAGCTGCAATGAAGCCGACGAGCTGGAAGGATCTGGAGAAGCCGGAAGCCAAGGGCCTTGTCACCATGCCAAGCCCGCTGACCTCGGGTGCCGCTCTCATCCATACGCAGACGTTGGCCGGTGCCGGTAGCCTCGGCTGGGATTATTACAAGGCGCTGAAGGCCAATGGCGCGATTGCCGCTGGCGGTAATGGTGCAGTTTTGAAGTCGGTCGCTTCCGGCGAGAAAGCTTACGGCATCGTCGTCGATTACATGCCGATCCGTGAGAAAGCCAAGGGCGCACCGGTTGAGTTCGTCTTCCCGGAAGAGGGCGTTTCGGCCGTGACCGAGCCAGTCGGTATTCTCGCCCATACCAAACATGCCGATGCGGCCAAGTTGTTCGTGGATTACGTTTTGTCGGCCAAAGGCCAAGAAGGCTTCGTCAAACTCGGCTACATTCCGGCCCGCAACGACGTTGCCCTGCCAGAGGGTTTCCCTGCGCGCGACAAGATCAAGGTTCTGCCGATCAACGCGCCAGAAGCATTGAAGAATTCCGAGAAGGACCTGAAAACCTTCTCCGATATTTTCGACTCCAAGGGCTGATGCAGCTTCATGCAAACGGTTTCGAACAGTGGAAACAGCCAGCCTCGCTGGCTGTTTCCCTTTGTTGTTTCAGTCGTCTTTCTGCTCAGCGCACTGCCGCTCGGGCGGCTGGCCTATACCGGCATTCTCTCGTCACTCAAAGGTGACATGTGGCCACTGCTGAGCGACCCGGCCTTGTGGCAGGCCGGGCTCAATACGCTCTCCACTTCGTTTTTCGGGATGGTCATTTCACTGGCGATCGGGTCTGGTTTCGCCTTGGCGCTGACGCTGTGCGATATCAGGGCCAAGTCGGCTCTGAGTTTTCTTTTCATGCTGCCGATGATGATCCCGCCGCAGGTGACAGCATTGTCGTGGATCGGCATGACGGGTCCATCCAGCACGCTTTTGAAAGCCATCGGCCTTGCGCCGCCTTTGGGTTCGCCGCAGCCGCTCTATTCCATCAGCGGCATTGCCTTGCTCTTGGGCGTGCAGCATGCGCCGCTGGTTTACCTGTCCCTGCGCGCCGGGCTGCTGGCGTTGCCACAGGACGGTATCGAGGCGGCGAAACTTTCCGGCGCGTCCTCCTGGCAGGTGCTCAAGCACATCATCCTGCCATTGGCCATGCCGGGACTGATCGCTGGTGCTGCCATTTCATTCGTTTCCGGTGTGGGCAATTTCGGCATTCCGGCCATTCTCGGGATTCCCGCATCCATCTTCACGTTGCCAACGCTGATCTACAGCCGCTTTGCCAGCTTCGGTACCAGCACCTTCGGCGATATTGCCATGCTCTCAGGCATGATCGCCATCATCTCCGTTCTTGGTCTTGCCATTCAGGAACGGGCAATGAAGGGTCGCGATTACCGCATTATTGGCCTGTCCGGCAAGGCTGCGACTTTCACGCTCGGGCCATGGTGCGGGCTGGCGGAAACAGCACTGTGGCTCGGCATTTTCTTCATGCTGGTGGCTCCGCTCATGGCGTTGATCTCCAGTTCCCTTGCTCCTGCTTACGGCGTGCCCCTAACCACGAAGACGGCAACGCTGCATGCCTATGAGGAAATTCTGTTCCGGCAGGCGGTCACGCGCACGGCCTTTGCCAATTCCCTGTTTCTGGCAACCGCCACATCACTATGTCTGCTGGCGGTGACGGTGTTGACGGCCTATTTTCTGGTGCGCGGCAAAAGCCGTTTCATGTTCCTCCTCTCGGCGCTGGTGGACATTCCCTATGCGCTTCCCGGCGTGGTCATTTCGGTGTCCTATGTTCTTTTGTTTGCCGCCCCCATCCCGCTGCTTGGCGTGACGCTGTACGGCACGCTGTGGATCATTCTGCTGGCCTATTTCTCCTCCTTCTTCGCCGTCAGCCTGAAGCCGATGGTCTCAGCCTTCACGCAGTTCGACCCGGCGCTGGAAGAGGCCGCACGGCTGGCCGGAGCAGGCTTCTGGCGTCGGATGTTCGATATCATCCTGCCGCTGGTCGGGCCTGCTGCGGGCGCTTCCGTCATTTTGGTGTTTCTCATTGCCTGCAACGAGTTGACGGTGTCGGCACTGCTTTGGTCTGCCGGAACGCAGACGCTGGGCGTCGTGATCTACAATCTCGATGACAGCGGTAGTTTCAATCTCGCCTCCGCTCTGTCCGTTCTGGTGGTGGCCATGGTGGTCGTTCTCATGCTGCTTCTGGAAGTGCTGGGCCGAAAACTGCCGAAGGGAGTCGTACCGTGGCGAAACTGATCCTCAACCGTCTGTCCAAGAGCTTCGGCGGCGCAAAACCCGCAGTGGACGATGTCTCCATTACCATTCGCGAAGGAGGCTTCCTGGCGCTGCTCGGCCCTTCCGGTTGCGGCAAGACGACGGTCCTGCGGATGATCGCCGGTTTCGAGCAACCGACGGATGGCTCCATCCTGTTAGGCGAACGGGTGCTGGCCGATGCCGGAAGCATGGTGCCACCGGAGCGCCGCAACATGGCGATGGTGTTCCAGTCCTACGCGCTGTGGCCGCATATGACGGTGGCGGAGAATGCCGGCTACCCGCTGAAAGTGCGCGGGATCAGCGGTGAACGTTACCATGCCAAGGTGGCAGATGCTTTGGCGACGGTGCGGCTTGCGGCCTATGCGGACCGCCGCCCATCCGAGCTTTCCGGCGGCCAGAGACAGCGCGTGGCGTTGGCGCGCTGCCTTGTCACCGCACCCGACGTGGTGTTGCTGGACGAGCCGCTGGCCAATCTCGACCGTCACCTGCGCCAGGAAATGGAAGAAACGTTTCGCGAATTCCACGCCACATCGGGGGCGACCATGGTCTATGTCACCCATGACCAAGCCGAGGCCATGGCACTCGCAACCGATGTGGCCGTCATGTCCGAGGGCAAGCTGTTACAAATGGCAGCGCCCGCCGACCTCTATGCGCGCCCGGAAGGAAAGCTTGTCGGCGGTCTCGTGGGGCAGGGCGCTATCCTCTCCCTGACCTTGCCGGAGACCGCACCACGGTCGATGGACTGGAGCGTGTTGAGGGAGGTCTTCATTGGCAACGTCTCAACGTCACCGCCAGGTGACGTTCTGGTGCGTCCGCAGGATGTGATCCAAGATGCCGAAGGCATTCCGTGCCGTGTCACGACCATTCTCTACGAAGGCGAACGTTACGCTTTGCGGCTGACGTTGCCGGACGGGCAGATGCTGCGCGCCTATTCCCGTGAGCCTGCCGCTATCGGAGCGTTGTTTCCCGTCATCATCCGCTCGGCGTGGCGCCTCTCAGCTTGCCGTGATGCGAGAAACGGATAGTCTGGCGGCGACCAACAGGGAATGCACCATGTCGCTGCGGCTTGCCACGTTCAATATCGAAAACCTGATGACGCGTTTCGATTACACCGGCTTTCGCAACCAGACGCGGCGAGACCGTGCGATGCAGCTTTTCGATGTTCGTGATGAGGCAACCTATCAGGCGCTGGAAAGCGCGCGCATGCTGGCATCGACCGATGATACCCGCCAGCTTTCCGCGCTGGCCATCGCTGATGCCGATGCGGACATTCTTTGCTTGCAGGAAGTCGATAATATGGCGGCCCTTCAGGCCTTCGAATATGGCTACCTCTACCGCATGGTGGGCAATGGCTATCGTCAGAAATATCTGGTGGAAGGCAATGATGGTCGCGGCATCGATGTCGCCGTCATCATGCGCGAGGAAACGCTGGATGGTGAAAAGATTGAGCTTGTCGAGATCAAAAGCCACGCAACGCTGACGTACCGCGAGCTCGAGCTGTTTACGCCGGAACTGTCGCTGACGAACCGCATCGACGACAAGATTTTCAAACGGGATTGTCTGGAGCTCGACCTGCGGATCGGCGGCAAGCCGTTCACGTTGTATGTGACGCATCTGAAATCCATGACCAATGCCCGTGAGGCGGGCGATGCCCGGCTTTCCACCATGCCCATCCGCGAAGCAGAGATCCGCGCCATCCGTCGCATTATCGAAAACCGCTTCGGAGCGGACAAGACCCGCTCCGTGAACTTCGCCATCTGCGGCGACATGAACGACTACCAGGAACGCGTGGCCATCTCCGGCAACCGCCGCACCGGCTACAGCTTCACGCCGATGACCGAAGAACGCAGCGCGCTCGATGTTCTCAGCAAGGACGGTTTCGCCATCAACCCGATGCTCCGCCGCGATGTGATGGACCGCTGGACGCTCTACCACTCACGCGGACCACAGGAACAGCATCTCTGCCAGCTCGACTACATCTGGCTCTCATCGCATCTTTCCGAGATCAACGCCCACCATATCCCAGAAATCATCCGCGCCGGCCAACCCTACCGAACGATATTTCCGCCGGGGCAAGATGTGGCACGCTATCCCCGCACAGGCTGGGACCGCCCCAAGGCGTCTGATCATTGTCCGGTGGTCATGACGCTGGATCTGGGGTGACGCGTCGGATGCGGAACCCGCGCTGTCGCGCAAGCCTATCGCGGCTGCGCTAAAATGATCATTTCAAATTTGAAAGAGAAAACTGGTGCCCCCGACAAGGTTCGAACTCGTGACCCCCTGATTACAAATCAGGTGCTCTACCAACTGAGCTACAAGGGCAATCCAGTGGGGGTGGAATTACCAGATTCTCTCGTGGTGTAAAGTGGAAATTTCATTGGTCCGAAGAAAAAGTTCTGAAACTGCGGTTTGTCGCTGGCTCCGCTTATCCGTTGAGATAATAGAGACGGTGTATGATGGTCCAGTTTTTGTCGCGTTGTAGCAGCGATAGATATTCGCAGAAGTCCATGCCGGCGAGGCGCGTCGTGAGTTTGACGGAAGCGGTGTCGCCGGTCTGGTCGATGCCGAGAATTTGCAATTGTGGCGGGTTGTCAGTCTGTCCTTGGTCGGATGAGCGGATCTGATGGATAAAATCTTCGAGAGACAGCCAGTCTGTCGCACCCTCATAGTTTCCTACGATGTTGGCGCGCGGATCGAACACGGCGCGCAGCAAGCTCGCATCTCCATCGGTCATTGCCTGCACGTAATCAGTGACGGTCTGCGTGATCGTTTCTGCCATGGTGTTCTCCCTTTCTCCCCACAGTGAAATTTAAGGTACAACACGTTTTAGCAATAGACCATAACCCTTTTGACACCGATGTTTAACCTGGTGGTTGGGTCATTTTTCGGTTCGTGACGAGGCCGTTTCCGCTTCTCCTCCCCATGTTTGTTTTCCCGGTTTTGATCCTCGCCATGCCATCGACAAATTTGCGGGCAATGGCGTGTCAAGACTGGTCAAAGCGCAAGCGCCTGCGTTGTTTTGCGTTCAAAACCTTGATGAAGGGGTGCCTTGAGCGATGAAAATTTCGTATGGTCCCTAGGTCGCCAAACCCGCTCGTTGCGGGTGGGAGCTGTTTTGAAGAATGCGGATACAGGTGTTTCGGTGATCGATCCTTATGTTTTGCTGGGTGTTGAGCGCGATGCCGATGAGGCAGCGATCAAGTCTGCTTATCGCAGGGTGGCCAAAAGCGCTCACCCCGACAGTGGCGGGGATGCCGAGCAATTCGAAAAGCTGCAACTGGCCTATGACCTGTTGAAAGACCCTGTTCGGCGCAAGGTATTCGACGATACCGGATATGATCCGCAACTGGCGGACGCCAAGGATCTCAAGGGCTTGCTGATGCTGGAAACGCTGGTCAACGAATTCATTCTGGATGAGCGCGAGCCTGGCAGCTTCGATCCGGTGGCCGCCATGCGCCGCAAGCTGACCGATGATATCTTGAAGAGCCGCTTTCATATCCTGGAACTGGAGCGCCATCGCGCGCGCGTCCGCAAGCACATGGACCGGCTCGGCCGCAAGCCTGAGACCGACGTCCTAGGCTCGATGTTGCGGGCGCGCAGCCAGTCGATCGCTGATGCCATTCGTAACGCGGAGACGCAGATCGACGTCATCGAGCAGGCCTACACGATGCTGGAAGGCTATTCCTACGAGCTTGAAACCGCCATTCTGGCCGAACCCGTGCTGAAAGGCGAGGCGGCTGAATAATCAGGGGCCATTCACAAGTGCCAGAATCAGCTGGTGCACTGCGCCGCCGTTCGAGAGTTCGTCCTTGTCGAAATCCCGGCCACGCTGGCGTTGTTCATTGGACAGTTCGCCCAAACGCTGTTGCAAGACGTCGCGGACTCTCTGGCATTTGGGATCGTTTTCGGCGCGCAGGCCCACGCTGAAGGCTTCAATCTTTTTTACCATTTCGAGAATATGCGCCCCGTGCACCCGCTCGTGTTTTTCAACGCCGGAGATGAAACGCTGCCAGCTTGCGGCAACCTCGGGCGCAAGTTTGGCCGGTGCTTTTGGCCAGGTGTAAATGATGGTGAGGTTGGGCCGCGCCGTTGCCAAAACGCATGCGCCATCCGGCTGGGGTCTGTAATCACGCCGCCATGTCAGCTTGAAGGTTGTATGCGCAACAGCCTGAACGCCAGCCTGCGGGCCGCGTTCGCCAATGGACTCGTAGAGTGCAAAGCCCGTGTTGCCGCTGACGGTGTAGGTCTTTATCTGTTCGCTTGGGCGCCAGTCGGTTTGGGCTTGCGCGGATGCTGCCAGCAAGACAAGCGAACCTGCCGCGAGAATGGTGTGAAATCGTATCTGCACGCGGTTTCCTGCTTGTCTTTACGGTGTTTGAGGCGAGCTCGTCTCCGGCTCGTACAGTTCCCAGCCCCGCGGCGTCAGATGTTCCTGAGGATGGTAGCGGGTCTTGTAGCCCATCTTATCTGAACCATCGACCCAATAGCCAAGGTAAACGTGGGGCAGACCAAGTGACCGTGTTCTCGATATGTGATCAATGATGAGGAAGGTCCCAAGCGAACGCTTTTCGAAATCGGGATTGAAGAAGGAATAGACCATCGAAAGGCCGTCGCTCATCGTGTCTGTCAACGCAACAGCAACAAGTTCACCCCGCTTTGTCTCATCGATGCCGTAGCCCGGCTCGCGCTTGCGATACTCGATGATGCGGGTGTTGACGTGGGTGTCTTCCACCATTACGGCGTAATCCAGTGCCGACATATCCGACATGCCGCCGGACTGGTGGCGTCGGTCAAGATAGCGACGGAAGAGGGAAAATTGCTCGGTTGACGGCTCGGACTGATGAACGGTCGCGACAAGATCGCTATTGAGGCTCATCACACGCCGCATGGATTTCGTCGGCGTGAACCCATCTACCAGAATACGCACAGAGACACACGCACGGCATGTCTCGCAGGCGGGACGATATGCAATGTTTTGGGACCGGCGAAAGCCGCCTTGGGTCAGAAGATCGTTCATCTCAGCAGCGCGCGGACCGACGAGATGGGTAAACACCTTGCGTTCTTGCTGGCCGGGCAAATAGGGGCAGGTGGCAGGCGCGGTCAGATAAAATTGCGGAGACGGTGTTGCTTGCGTGTTCATCGAACCCTGATCGCTCCCTTCTCCAGCCATCGGCCCTCAAACTGTCGTCAAGCCTCCGTGCCAGAATGACAAAAAGATGCGAAACGTCAACTGCCGCGCGTGCGCTACACGTCAATTTGCAGACACCCGCGGCGGCTTTTATTTGAATTTTAGATTGTTCTTACGATAACGGTGCCGAGCAGGAAGTCGTGCAGCAGGCGCGAGCGTTCCGTAAACAGACCGGCCAGCAAAATGAACGGCGTGAGGACGGAATTTATGATCCAGAAGAGCGCGATGTGCACGGTCGCCAACAGAAAATCAATTCGCCTTCCGTTCGTCCGCGCCATGGCAATTCCCGCTGCCCGCATGCCCGGTGTTGCCTGAGCTGAACTGCCAAGCGTCATGCCGAAATAAAGCACCGCAACGATGACGAAGATGGCGGGGAAGAGCATGAATCCCAGGCCCAGTGTCAGTACACCGAGGAAAAAGATGATCACAGCCGCCGGAATGCAGAGAAGCGCCACGATGATGTAATCGAGGATGAAGGCGAAGGCGCGACGGCTCAGCACGCCGTTATAGGCGCGCCAGTCTTCTGTGGGGACGTATGTTGCATTCGGGTCGAGTGTCATCGACGTGTTTCTCCTGTTCGGGAAATAATATGGTGTTGAAACCGCCGAATGCAATAATCCGCCGCTTCAACCCTTGGCGAGTTTCTTGGCAGCCTCAATGGCGAAATAGGTGAGAATGCCATCGCAGCCGGCGCGTTTGAAGCATAGAAGAGTTTCCATCATCACCCGGTCGCCATCGATCCAGCCATTCATGGCCGCCGCCTTGATCTGCGTGTACTCGCCCGAAACCTGATAGGCAAAGGTCGGCAGGCCGAAAGCGTCCTTCAGGCGCCAGCAGATATCGAGATAGGGCAGGCCGGGTTTGACCATCAGCATGTCTGCACCTTCCTCAACGTCAAGCGCTGCGTCTCGCATCGCTTCCATGCCGTTGGCGGGGCTGATGTAATAGCTGTTCTTGTCGCCTTTCAGCAGTCCACTGGTGGAAATGGCTTCGCGATAGGGCCCATAGAAGCCGGAGGAAAATTTCGTGGCGTAAGACATGATGCCGACATCCTGATGGCCTGCGGCATCCAGCCCGCGACGGATGGCGCCGATCCGCCCGTCCATCATTTCAGACGGTGAGATGATGTCGGAGCCTGCATCTGCCTGGATGATCGCGGCCTCGACGACCTGATCCACCGTCTCGTCGTTGACGATGATGTCGCCACGCAAGATGCCGTCATGTCCATGGCTGGTGAAGGGATCCAGAGCGACATCGGTTATCAGGCCGATATTCGGTACGGCTTTCTTGACGGCAATGGTCGCCTGATTGATGAGGTTGTCAGCTTTCAGAACCTGCGATCCGGTTTCGTCACGCAATGCCAGATCGATATTGGGAAATGTTGCGATCGCCGGCACACCAAGGTCGGCGGCTTCTTTGGCTGCCTCGACCAACCGGTCCACACTCATGCGGCTCACGCCGGGCATGGCCGGAATGGGCTCGATGATGTTGGTGCCAGGCACGATGAAAACGGGCCAGATCAGATCATCGACGGTCAGGATGTTTTCCCGCACCATGCGGCGGGTCCAGTCTGCCTTGCGATTTCTGCGCATGCGGCGGTGGCCGGTCATATGGTCTACGAGATGTGTCTTATCGCTCATTGTGATGTCCTTCCAAGTCGATTTCGACATAACACACTGGATGCAATGTGCGAATGCGACAGATCGTTACGGGTTTTGACAACTCCTCGTGCCGAAGCGCAATATCTGCTGGTCGCGCCCGCAACCGGACATTATCGTGGAGCCATGGAACCTGATTCTCTATTGCAGCCCAAAATGTCGCTCGCCGACATCCTTTACATCACCTTTTTAAGGCTGGTGTCCCTTTCGTGTTTCTGGTTCGGCCTGCAATATTGGGCGATGCTCACGGGCTATTCGCTGAACGGGCTGGCGCGCTTCGATATGCTCAACATGCCCTGGCGTGTGGCCGGTACCAGTCTGGCGGTCGTGTTTCCCGTTGCCGCGCTGGGCCTGTGGCTCGGCGTTTCCTGGGGTGCCGTCATGTGGGTTATTGGGGCCGGCACCCAGATTGCCATGTACAGGGTCTGGCCCGATATTTACGGAACCAACACCGTGGTCCCTGTCATGCACGGCATCGTATCAACGGTTTATATACTATTCCAGGTCGCTTTTTGGCTTGATTCACGCCAAAACGATGAACGCTCAAGAATTGATTTACCATAAAATTAAAGCAATTCAGGCCGGATTTTCCTCAATTTTTTCCCCTAAGTCATTGAAATTTATAGATGTGATTGTGTCTATTTTGGACATGGTCCAGGTTGCCTCAAAAGCCAATCATGCAAGTAACCATTCGTTAATCGTGCATTTTAAGTAGAATTTTATGCGCATTGCTTAGATTTGGTCTCAAGGCGGGAAACAAACAAACACCGCCAAACAAAACAGTGAGGCAGTCATGATCAATAGCAAAGCAAAGCCACAGGCCGCAGTTTCCGATACCCAGGACGAAACCATCCGCTCTCTCTACATGGAATCGCTTCACCTTGTTGAGCGCCTCCACCGCCGCCTTCTCGATGTCATCAAGGACGAGTTCGACCGTCAGGGTCGTGATGACGTCAACGCAGTTCAGGCGCTCCTGCTTTTCAATATCGGCACATCCGAACTGACCGCCGGCGAACTCCGCTCGCGTGGCTACTATCTCGGCTCCAACGTGTCCTACAACGTCAAGAAGCTCGTAGACCTTGGCTTTATCAATCATCAGCGCTCCCGCATCGACCGTCGCTCGGTTCGTATCAGCCTGACCGAAAAAGGCCAGGACATCGCAGAAACCGTTGCAGGCCTGTACGAGCGCCACATCGGCTCGATCGAAAAAGTCGGCGGCATCGGCACAGGCGAGTTCGCCGAAATGAACAAGATGCTTCAGCGTCTGGACCGTTTCTGGAACGACAGCATCGCTTACCGCCTGTAACCGACTAATATCATCAGCCCTCAAGCAAAGCCGGATGCGTCTCGCATCCGGCTTGTTGCATTTTTGTGCGGCGTAGCGTCAAAATCACATGCCGACACAGCTTCGTGAGGTGCCTTCAGGTGACACGAATTGGCCATATTGGTATGGGACCGCCACATACTAGGAGCCGGCGGTTTCTCCTGTGTTCGCGTCATGCGTCATCCATCGTTCGCATTGAGTCATCCCTGCCGGCAGGCGCGTTTATACGTGTTTGTTAATGATGTTGTTTTAGGTGTTGTTAAAGACGCCTGATAAAGTGGCTGGTAGGTAAAATGACAAAGAAAATCGTCCCGGAAGTTGTTTCACGGCGCACCATATTGCGGTCTGCCGTTTCGCTCGGTGCTGTGGCTCTCGCTGCTCCGGTCTTCGCGCAGGATGCGTTCAACGATCTGATCGGCTCTTCGCGTCGCGGCAATTGGGACGACCAGTTCGATGCGAACTCTTCGCGTGCCGCTGTCGGCGTTGCATCCAACACACCGGTTCTCAGCCCGGAATCGCCCGCCTATATGCAGCAAGCCGTGATGCAGTATCAGCAGATCGTCTCCAATGGTGGCTGGCCGGACGTTCCGCCAAGCCAGCAGAAGCTGCAGATCGGTGTCAGTGATCCCTCCGTTCAGGCGCTGCGCCAGCGACTGATGATTGCGGGGGACCTGCCGCGCGAAGCCGGTATTTCCAGCGCGTTCGATTCCTATGTCGACGGTGCCCTGAAGCGGTTCCAGGCGCGTCACGGCCTACCGGCTGATGGTGTCATTGGCGAATACACCTTGAAGGCGCTGAACGTTTCGGCGCAGATCCGCCTCGGCCAGCTTCAGACCAACCTCGTTCGCATCAATACGATGTCTGGAGATCTCGGTCAGCGCCACGTGATGGTCAACATCCCGGCTGCGTCCATCGAAGCGGTCGAAAACAATCGCGTCGTTTTGCGAAACACAGCTGTCGTCGGTCGTGACAGTCGTCCGACGCATATCATCAACTCCAAGATTTACGAGATCATCCTCAATCCTTACTGGACAGCACCTCGCTCGATCATCGAGAAGGACATCGTTCCCTTGATGCAGAAGGATCCGACCTATCTGGAGCGCAACAACATCCGCCTTCTGGACAGCAAGGGGCAGGAAGTCTCGCCAACGACGATTGACTGGAACGCGCCGAAGGCACCGAACCTGATGTTTCGTCAGGACCCCGGCAAGAACAATGCCATGTCGTCCACGAAGATCAACTTCCACAACCCGAACAACGAATACATGCACGACACGCCACAGCAGGGCCTGTTCAACAAGCTGATGCGTTTCGAATCCTCGGGTTGCGTCCGCGTTCAGAACGTCCGTGATCTGACGACCTGGATGCTGCGGGATACGCCCGGCTGGTCGCGACAGGAAATCGAACGTGTTATCGCCACCCGTCAGAACAAGCCCATCAAGCTTGCGCAGGAGCTTCCGGTCTACTTCGTGTACATCACCGCTTGGTCTACGAAGGATGGCGTCGTGCAGTTCCGCGATGACATCTACAGCCAGGACGGCAACGCCGAGTTGGCGCTGAACACCACCAACACCCAGGAACAGCCATCCGGCTCGATCGACGACGACCTTCTGCCGCGGAACTGATCGAGCGTTCCAGACATTCAAAAAGCCGCGTTTTTCAAAGCGCGGCTTTTCTTTTGGTGGAATGGCGACGATTCCAATGGAATTTTTTGCCAAAGTCGCAGTTTGACGGGCAAATCTCGCAGGCTGTCTTGCTCTTGAAAGGGCAGGGCGCTAAGACGCCATCGCATGACTGTTTCAGGAGCTATCATCATGACGAACACAGATGCCTTCTTCTCCCGCCCGCTTGCCGAAGCCGATCCGACAATCTTCGGCGCGATTGAAAAGGAGCTTGGCCGTCAGCGTCACGAGATCGAGCTGATCGCCTCCGAAAACATCGTTTCCCGCGCCGTGCTTGAAGCGCAGGGTTCGATCATGACGAACAAATATGCAGAGGGATATCCGGGCAAGCGCTACTATGGCGGCTGCCAGTTTGTCGATATTGCCGAAGAGTTGGCCATCGAGCGCGCCAAGAAGCTGTTCGGTGTCAACTTCGCCAACGTTCAGCCAAACTCCGGTTCGCAGATGAACCAGGCCGTGTTTTTCGCGCTGCTCCAGCCGGGCGATACGTTCATGGGTCTCGACCTGAATTCAGGCGGTCACCTGACGCATGGTTCGGCTGTCAATATGTCCGGCAAGTGGTTCAACGTCGTGTCCTACGGCGTTCGTGAAGGCGACAACCTTCTCGACATGGATGAAGTCGAGCGTAAGGCCAGAGAAACAAAGCCGAAGCTGATCATCGCCGGTGGCACCGCCTATTCCCGCACCTGGGACTGGAAGCGTTTCCGCGAGATTGCCGATGAGGTTGGCGCTTACCTGATGGTCGACATGGCGCATATCGCCGGTCTGGTCGCCGGTGGTCAGCATCCATCGCCATTCCCGCATTGCCATGTTGCCACGACCACCACCCACAAGTCTCTGCGCGGCCCACGCGGCGGCATGATCCTGACCAATGACGAGGATCTGGCCAAGAAGTTCAACTCGGCTGTTTTCCCCGGCCTTCAGGGCGGTCCGCTGATGCACGTCATCGCTGCCAAGGCCGTTGCCTTTGGCGAAGCGCTGGAACCCGAGTTCAAGGATTATGCGGCACAGGTCGTCAAGAACGCCAAGGCGCTGGCCGAAACCCTGATCGAAGGCGGCCTCGACGTCGTTTCCGGCGGCACCGACAACCATCTGATGCTGGTCGATCTTCGCAAGAAGAACGCCACCGGCAAGCGGGCGGAGGCCGCACTTGGCCGTGCCTACATCACCTGCAACAAGAACGGCATTCCGTTCGACCCTGAAAAGCCGTTCGTCACATCCGGCGTGCGCCTCGGCACACCAGCCGGTACGACACGCGGCTTCAAGGAAGCGGAATTCCGTGAAATCGGCAAGCTGATCGTCGAAACGCTGGATGGTTTGAAGGCTGCCAACTCCGACGAAGGCAATGCGTCGGTCGAGGCTGCGATTCGTGAAAAGGTCGTCGCTTTGACGGATCGTTTCCCGATGTACCCCTATCTGTAAGAGGGATTTAAGCGATGCGCTGCCCTTTTTGCGGCTCGGAAGATACGCAGGTCAAGGACTCGCGTCCGGCGGAGGATAACACGTCTATCCGCCGGCGGCGCATCTGCCCGGATTGCGGCGGTCGCTTTACGACCTATGAGCGCGTGCAGTTGCGCGAGTTGATGGTCATCAAAAAAAGTGGTCGTAAACTGCCTTTCGACCGCGAAAAGCTGGTGCGGTCGTTCGAGATTGCCCTGCGCAAGCGTCCCGTGGATCGCGACCGCATCGAGCGCGCCGTTTCTGGTATTGCGCGGCGTTTGGAAAGCTCGGGCGAAACGGAAATTCCATCAGAGGAAATCGGCTTGCAGGTGCTGGAAGCGCTGAAGGGCCTCGATGACGTCGCGTTCGTTCGTTACGCTTCCGTATATCGCGACTTCAGTCATGCCGAGGATTTCGAGAATGTGATCGCTGAGATCAACGCAAAGATCGCGCGTGACACTGACGCCGGAGCGTAAACCCGTGACCACCCGCGCCGATGATGAGCGTTTCATGGCACGGGCAATCGAAATTTCCCGCCGCCATCTGGGCCTGACCGATACCAATCCTTCCGTCGGTTGCGTTCTTGTCAAAGATGGCGAGATCATTGCCGAAGCCGTCACCGCCATCGGCGGTCGCCCGCATGCGGAGCGTCAAGCTCTGGATATTGCAGGCGAAGCGGCGCGGGGTGCGACGGCCTATGTCACGCTCGAACCTTGCTCCCATTTCGGCAGAACACCGCCCTGCGCAAACGCGCTGGTGGACTTCGGTGTTGCCCGTGTGGTCGTTGCCGCCGATGACCCCGATGAGCGGGTGTCCGGGCGCGGTTATCAGATTTTGCGGGATGCCGGGATCGCGGTTGAGACTGGTTTGCTGCGCGCGGACAGCGAGCGGGCGCTGGCCGGATATCTCACGCGTCAGTTAAAGAACCGCCCGCATGTCATTTTAAAAATTGCAGTGTCCTCTGATGGTATGATCGGTCGGCGCGGTGAGGGGCAAGTTGCGATTACTGGCCCGGAATCGCGACAGGCCGTGCATGAGTTGCGCGCTCACTGCGATGCGATCCTTGTCGGCATCGGTACCGCGATGACCGATGATCCGGAACTGACGGTGCGGATTGCGGGGCTGGAGTATCGTTCGCCGGTTCGGATCGTGATGGATCGGCGGCTGGCGTTACCGGTGGGTTCGAAGCTGGTGCAGACGGCGCGGGATGTGGCGACCTTGGTTGGCGTGATTGATAGTGCAGGCGAGGAAAGCACCACCCAAAAACGCAAGCAACTCGAAGCCGCAGGTGTTGAAATCATTGAAACATCCGACATTCGGAATTTTCTTTCCATTCTCGTAGAACGTGGAATGTCCGAACTTCTTGTCGAAGGCGGTGCTCGGATCGCAAAATCTTTCCTTGATGCCGGGCTTGTAGACCGTATCCTGCTGTTCGAAAGTCCTGTGATCATCGGCGAAGGCGGACTTGAAAGCCCGATCACACGTGCCGATATCCCGGAGGAATTTACATTTTTCGGCGAAACGGCTTATGGACCAGATCGCTGTTTTGAATTTGAAAGGCCGCTTTGATGTTTACCGGAATTGTCACCGACGTCGGAACCGTGTCCGCACTTGAGGCGCTGCCGGAAGGCGTGCGTCTGCGTGTCGCGACCAGTTACGATCCCAAGACAATCGACATCGGCGCATCGATTTCCCATGGCGGCGTCTGCCTGACCGTAACGAAGCTTCCCGAGCAGGGTAGCAACGAGCGCTGGTATGAGGTCGAGGCATGGGAAGAGGCTCTACGCCTGACCACGATTGCGAGCTGGACCAAGGACACGCGCGTCAATCTGGAGCGCGCTCTGAAGATCGGCGATGAACTGGGCGGTCACATCGTTTCCGGTCATGTGGACGACAAGGCGGAAATCCTGTCCATCGAACCGGAAGGCGAGGCGGTCCGAATCCGCCTCCGCGCGCCGTCCCATCTGGCGAAATTCGTTGCGCCCAAAGGCTCGGTTGCGCTGGACGGTACGTCGCTCACCGTCAACGCGGTCAACGGTACGGATTTCGACGTCCTGCTCATCCGCCACACGCTGTCCGTCACCACATGGGGTGACCGCAAGCCGGGCGATTTCGTCAATTTCGAGGTCGATACGATGGCGCGCTATGCGGCCAGATTGGCCGAGTTTCCATCCAGCCCGACATAGGCTCTTTGCATCGCTCGGAGTGTAAACGCACTGTTTGCGCGGGGCTGAACACCACCATTGCATTAAAAATGCTTGCCAACTTTGGCAAGCCATGGTTTGACCGCGCCAAAAGCCGGGATGATCCGGCGCAGCTTTTCAGGAAATTCCCATGTCCAAGCCTCATCTTCTCATCGTGGAAGCACGTTTTTATGACGATATGGCCGATGCACTTCTGGATGGCGCGAAATTCGCGCTCGATGAAGCTGGTGCGACCTATGATATCATCACCGTTCCCGGCGCGCTGGAAATCCCACCTGCCATTGCCATGGCACTGGATGGTGCCGATAATGAAGGCACGGAATATGACGGTTTCGTTGCGCTCGGCATGGTCATTCGTGGTGAAACCTACCACTTCGACATCGTTTCCAATGAATCGTCGCGCGCGCTGATGGATCTGGCTGTCAGTGAATCGCTTGCCATCGGCAATGGCATCATGACCGTTGAGAACGAAGATCAGGCTTGGGCGCGCGTTCGCCGGTCCGACAAGGACAAGGGCGGCTTTGCCGCTCGTGCTGCCTTGACCATGATTGACCTGAAGAAAAAACTGGGTGGCTGAGCGCATGAGCAATACCGAGAACGGCTCCGAGCCTCGTCCACCGTCTACCAAGCCCGTCAACCAGCGTGGCGCCGCACGTCTTGCGGCGGTTCAGGCGCTCTATCAGATGGATGTTGGCGGCACCGGTGTCATGGAAGTCGTCGCTGAATACGAGGCTCATCGTCTGGGCCAGGAAGTGGATGGCGAAACCTATCTGAAGGCCGATGCATCCTGGTTCCGCTCCATCGTCGCAGGCGTCGTGCGCGACCAGACGAAGATCGATCCGCTGGTGCGCTCTGCCCTTCAGGAAGACTGGCCGCTGTCGCGTCTCGACACGACCGTCCGGGCAATTCTACGCGCTGGTACGTTTGAGATCATGGAGCGCAAAGACGTTCCCGTTGCGGTCATCGTCACCGAATATGTCGAGATCGCCCGCGCGTTTTTTGAACATGACGAGCCGAAACTCGTCAATGCGGTTCTGGACCGTATTGCCAAGCAGGTCCGAGGCGAAACGAAGCGCGCGTAAACATCAGAGGATGACATGACCGCAGTTTCCGTTACCGGACTTGAGAGCCAGCTGACGGAAGCCAAGCGCAACGTCTTCCTGCTTGCCTTGGCGCAGGCCATCATGGGTTCTGCGGGGCCGCTCAGCTTTTCGGTTGGTGCGCTCGCAGGCTACCAGCTTCTGGGTGCAGACAAGTCGCTTGCGACGGCACCGTTGACAGGTTTCAACATCGGCGTTGCGCTGGGTGCCATCGCCGTTGCTCTTGCCGCCCGTTTTCTCGGTCGCAAGGCTGGTTTCATCGTCGGCGCGCTTCTCTGTTCCATTGGGGGAGGGATTGCAGCGCTGGCGCTCTTCCGCTCCGAATTTTGGCTGTTTGTCGTGGGTTTGATGCTGATCGGCGTGTCCGGTGGCTTCACCCAGAAGATCCGGTTTGCGGCGGCGGATGCCTCGCCTTCCTTTTATAAACCGAAAGCCATCTCGTGGATTTTGGCGGGCGGTGTTATTTCCGCCATTGTCGGACCGCAGCTGGCGATCTTCGGCAAGGACTTGCTGGCACCGGTCACGTTTGCTGGCGCTTTTATCGCCTTCATTCCTCTGGGTCTCGTTGCTGCGGGGATTTTTTCATTTCTGAAGCTGCCTGAACTGCGCAGCACCTCGGTCGCGGATAAGCCGGCAAGGCCGTTGAGAGAGATCGTCACCACACATCGATTCGTCACCGGTATGATGTGCGGCATCGGCACTTACGCTCTGATGACATTCATGATGACAGGCGCGCCGCTTGCCATGGTCATTGGCTGTGGCTTTCCCAGTGAGTTGGCTACGCTTGGCATCCAATGGCACGTGCTGGCCATGTTCGGCCCCAGCTTTTTCACCGGCATGCTGATTTCCCGTTTCGGCGCTGAGAAAATCGTTGCAGCCGGACTTCTCGTTCTCATGGCCTGCGCCGTGGTCGCGCATATGGGCGTGGAGCTCTGGAATTTCTGGGTGGCGCTCATTCTTCTGGGAATGGGATGGAATTTCGGTTTCATCGGCGCGACATCCATCGTTTCATCCAGCTATCGCCCGCACGAAGCAGACAAGGTCCAGGGCTTCCACGATATCGTGCTGTTCGGCACGGTGGCTCTGTCCTCCTTCGCCTCTGGTCAGGTGTTTACGGCGTGGGGCTGGTCAGTCATGAACCTCGTCATCTGGCCGGTCTCCGCCACCTGCCTCCTGCTCATTCTTTTCCTTTTGCTAAAACAAAAGCAAAAACCGCTCTGAATCAGTGTGATTAAGATTTCCCGCAATCATCTTCGGGCTTGACGCGACGTGTTTCGCCAACGCATCCTCGCAATGCAAGCCGTTTATCCTTGGAGGGGAATAGGCGGCTTACCTTGGCGTAAGGATCAAACTTCCTTGCGCCCCGCATGGTTTCGCTCGCCGGGAAGGGAGAGAGCCCGGCACATTGGAGGTAAGTGCGAATGACCGTCATTGCATTGGTAATTTTATGCGGTGTCCTGTCCGTGATATACGCGGTATGGGCAACGAAAAGCGTTCTGGATGCCGATCAGGGCAGCGAACGCATGCAGGAAATCGCAGGCTATATCCGTGAGGGCGCGCAGGCGTATCTCACCCGTCAATATTTTACCATCGCAATCGTCGGTATCATCGTTGCAGCGGCGGTCTGGTTCTTTCTGTCGCCGGAAGCTTCTATCGGTTTCATCATAGGCGCTGTTCTGTCCGGCGTTGCAGGCTTCATCGGCATGCATGTCTCGGTGCGCGCCAATCTGAGGACTGCGCAGGCTGCCTCTCATAGTCTGGCTGCAGGCCTCGACATCGCGTTCAAGTCCGGTGCCATCACCGGCATGCTGGTGGCGGGTCTTGCTCTGCTGGGCGTTTCCATCTACTACCTCGTGCTGACGGCAGGGCTTGGCCACGCAACCGGTTCGCGCCAAGTCATCGACGCCCTCGTTTCACTGGGTTTCGGTGCATCGCTGATTTCCATCTTTGCCCGTTTGGGCGGTGGTATCTTCACAAAGGGCGCTGATGTCGGCGGTGATCTTGTCGGCAAGGTCGAAGCGGGTATTCCCGAAGACGACCCGCGCAACCCCGCCACCATCGCCGACAATGTCGGCGACAATGTCGGCGATTGCGCAGGGATGGCAGCAGACCTGTTCGAGACCTATGCCGTGTCCGTGGTTGCCACCATGGTTCTTGCGGCTATCTTCTTTGCCGGTGCGCCAGTGCTCGAAAGCGCCATGCTCTACCCCTTGGCGATCTGCGCGGTTTGCGCCCTGACCTCGATTGCAGGCACGTTCTTCGTCAAGCTCGGCACCAACAATTCCATCATGGGTGCGCTCTATAAGGGGCTGATCGCGACGGGCGTCTTCTCCGTCGGTGGTCTTGCCATTGCCACATCGCTGACCATCGGCTGGGGCTCCATTGGCACCGTGGCCGGTCGGGACATCACCGGCGTCAACCTGTTTCTGTGCGGCATCGTCGGTTTGCTCGTCACCGCTCTGATCGTGGTGATTACCGAGTATTACACCGGGACCAACAAGCGCCCGGTCAATTCCATCGCGCAAGCTTCCGTCACGGGTCATGGCACCAACGTCATTCAGGGGCTTGCCGTTTCGCTGGAATCGACCGCCCTGCCTGCCATCGTCATCGTGGGCGGGATCATCTCGACGTATCAACTCGCCGGCCTCTTCGGAACCGGCATCGCCGTCACGGCCATGATCGGTATCGCCGGCATGATCGTTGCGCTCGATGCGTTTGGTCCTGTTACGGATAATGCGGGCGGCATTGCCGAAATGGCGGGGCTCGATCCCGATGTGCGCAAGGCCACCGACGCGCTGGATGCGGTTGGCAATACGACCAAGGCCGTCACAAAGGGTTACGCTATCGGATCGGCGGGGTTGGGTGCGCTCGTGCTGTTTGCCGCCTACTCCAATGACCTCTCCTATTTTGCCGCCAATGGCGATCTCTATCCGTACTTCAAGGACATCGGGGACATCTCGTTCAGCCTCGCCAATCCCTACGTGGTCGCAGGTTTGATCTTCGGTGGTATGATTCCCTATCTCTTCGGCGGCATCGCCATGACCGCCGTCGGCAAGGCGGCAGGCTCTATCGTCGAAGAAGTGCGCCGCCAGTTCCGCGAAAAGCCGGGTATCATGGAGGGCACGGAAAAGCCCGATTACGGCCGTGCCGTGGATATTCTTACCAAAGCGGCGATCCGGGAGATGGTCATTCCTTCGCTGCTGCCTGTTTTGGCGCCGCTCGTCGTCTACTTTGGTGTGTTGCTGATTTCAGGCTCCAAGGCGTCGGCCTTTGCCGCTCTCGGCGCGTCTCTGCTGGGCGTGATCATCAACGGCCTCTTCGTTGCCATCTCCATGACATCGGGTGGTGGTGCCTGGGACAATGCCAAGAAGAGCTTCGAAGACGGCTTCATCGACAAGGACGGGGTAACGCATCTCAAGGGTTCTGAGGCGCACAAGGCGTCGGTTACCGGCGATACGGTTGGCGATCCCTACAAGGATACAGCCGGTCCCGCCGTGAACCCGGCCATCAAGATCACCAACATCGTGGCATTGCTGCTGCTGGCTGTTCTGGCTCACTGAACAGGATCAAACGAAAAAGCCCGCGAGAATAAATCTCGCGGGCTTTTTTGCATTTGGTTTGTCTCTGAGATCAGAAACCGCTGCCGCTGTCGCCGCTCTGGCCCAGAATGCTCTTTGCAATGCCGGCACCGGCTGTTCCGCCAGACAGAAGCTGTTGCAGGAAGGTGAGGTCCTTGCCACCCGTCGGTGTTGTGCGGGAAATCGTATCGAAAACCTTGCCGTCCTGAAGCGTGTAGTTTGCCTTTTGTGAAACGACGCCGTTCTTATCGAAGTAGATCGCGAGAATGCTCTGCTCGACCAGCTTCGGCTTCATGAAGGCCGCCTTGCGAACGCGTTTCTGGGAGATGTAGTAAAACACCTCATTGCCGAAAGTCGCTGTCGTGGAGGGCGTGCCCATCGTCAGCAAAACCTGTTCGCGGCTGGATCCCACAGGAATAAGCTGGAGCGACTGCTCGTCGGCCACATAACCGTTATGGAAAACGTCGGTGGTGCTGGAGCAGGCCGTCAGAAGGCTGGATGCGACGATGATCGCAACGGCGGTCTTGCTGAGAAACTTGGCCTGCGTTCCGGATTTCTGCTTACTCACCTGCGTTTCCCCGACTGCGATCATGAATGGCACCTTCCGGCATTGCGTGTTGCACCGTTTCTGTACACACGATTATGTCAATCCGGGGACAGGAATTCCCCGTTTTCCAAAGGAATGCAATGGTTGGCCGATGATCAACGTGATCTGAACGGCATTGCAATTCTCGGATGCTTCGGTAAACCAGCTTTGGCAATCATGCAACAAGTGCAATGGGCGAGACGCGATTTCGTCGATCAATATTCGGAAATTTCGATGGTGTTCGGCCTTTTCAAAAAGAAAAACAACAATCAGGCCATCGTCGACAGGCAATACACGACCTTGACGACGGCAGCGCGCCATCCCGATTTTTATCTTCACCTTGGTGTGCCCGATACGGTCATGGGACGTTTCGAGCTTCTGGCCATCGTCATGATTCTGTATTTTCGGCGGATGAAGACTGCCACCACCAGCGGGCAGGAGATTGCGCAAGAGATCATCGACGCCTTTTTTCAAGACCTCGATCATTCCATGCGTGAGCTTGGTATTGGTGACCAAGGCGTCCCCAAACGCATGAAGAAGTTCGCCGGTATGTTCTATGGACGACTCGAAGCATACGCTGCAGCGCTTGATACTTCAGATGCAACAGCCCTTGCCGCAGCCCTTGTGCGCAATATATACCCCCAAGCTGAAGCGTCCTCGCCCGACATGCGGGGACTTGCCAATTGGATGATGGCGGCCGCCGATGCACTGGCTGAGCAATCGGAAGAAATGATCGCGACTGGACGCGTTACGCTGCCTGCCCCGATTTGAAGAGGTTTTAATGAATTCGCAACACCCGGCTAATGACGACGTTCCTTTTTCCTATCTCGTTAAGGTAGGTCATATTTCCGCCAATCCCGTCAGGATTGGTCTCACGGCAAGTCCTGAAGAACTTTTGGGGCTCGCCAGATTGTGGGATGTCGTATCCGTCGAAACGTTGAAAAGCGAATTGCAGGTCACCCGTTGGAAAAGGGACGGCTTGAAGATCACCGGTGATGTGCATGTGGCTTTGACGCAGGCATGCGTTGTCACACTGGAGCCGGTTGCGGGTGTTATCAATGAGAAGATTGATCAGATATTTGTGCCTGAGGGTTCCAAGCTTGCGCGGATGTTAACCGACGATAAGGGTGAAATCGTTCTTGATCCAGATGGCCCGGATATTCCAGACCAGTTCACTGGCGACACGATCGATGTCGGCGTCGTGGTTGCAGAGTTCGCAGCGCTTGCCATCGATCCTTACCCGCGCAAACCGGATGTGGATTTTGCACAATTTGGAGACGATAAGCTTGTGGACGACAAAAAGCCATCGCCCTTCGCAGTGCTGAAGGATTGGAAAAAAGACTGAATCCGGTTGGATATGTCCAATAATTCAGTTGTAAGAGAGCGCGGAAACGGTATTTTCGCGCAAAATTCCACCGCGCAGCGGTAAGAAGGATCAGGGACGAGTGATCAGAATAGCAATTGACGTCATGGGCGGAGATTTTGGCCCTGATGTTGCCATCCCGGGTGCTGCCAAGGCACTGGAGCGGCATACCGATGTCGCCGTTCTGCTCTATGGGCAGAAGGCCATATGTGAACCTATTCTCGCGCAATTTCCTACGCTTCGGGACAGATCGCAATTTTTCGATTGTGAAGTGTCTGTCACCATGGACGAGAAGCCTAGCCAGGCTTTGCGCCGGGGCCGTTACGTGTCGAGCATGTGGCGCGCCATCGAAGCTGTGAAGGTCGGTGAGGCCGATGTCGTCGTGTCTGCCGGCAACACCGGTGCTCTGATGGCCATGGCGAAATTCTGCCTTCGCACCATGGCTCGGGTCGAGCGTCCTGCCATTGCCGGCATATGGCCCACGACACGGGGCGAAAGCATCGTTCTCGACGTGGGCGCAACGATTGGTGCGGACTCACAGCAACTGCTCGACTTCGCGATCATGGGCGGCGCCATGGCCCGTGCACTTTTCGATATCGACCGTCCGACGGTTGGCCTTCTTAATGTTGGGACCGAAGAGGTGAAGGGTCAGGAAGAAGTCCGCGAGGCGGGCCGCCTGATCCGTGAAGCCGATCTCGGCACCATCGACTATCGCGGCTTTGTAGAAGGCAACGACATTGGCAAGGGTACGGTCGATGTGGTGGTGACCGAAGGCTTTACGGGCAACATTGCCTTGAAGGCGGCCGAAGGCACAGCCCGGCAGATCAACACGCTGCTCCGCGAAGCGATTTCCCGCAGCTTCATCGCCAAGATCGGCTACATTCTCGCAAAAAGCGCATTTGATGCGCTGCGCGACAAGATGGACCCAAGGAAGGTCAATGGCGGCGTGTTCCTTGGATTGAACGGCATTGTGATCAAGAGCCATGGCAGTACGGATGCGATGGGCTTCGCCTCTGCGATCGATGTCGGTTACGATATGGCCCATAATGGTCTGACGGCTAAAATAGAAAATGATTTGAAAGCATACCACGCAAGACGTCTGCCGCCTCCGGCACCCGAAGCGCTCGTGGTTGATGAGGAAATTTAGATGATCCGCTCGATTATACGAGGTTACGGTGCAGCGCTGCCGAAGCGCGTCATGACGAACCAGGACATTGAAGCGATCGTCGAGACTACCGATGAGTGGATCGTCCAGCGCACCGGCATCAAGCAGCGTTACATCGCAGGCGAGGGCGAGACGACATCGTCACTTGGCGAACTTGCAGCGCGTGCAGCCCTTGAGAACGCCGGTATCCAGCCGGACGAAATCGATCTCATCATCGTGGCGACATCGACGCCGGACAATACGTTTCCGGCCACTGCGGTCAACATCCAGAACCGTCTCGGTATTACCAGCGGCTTTGCGTTTGATGTTCAGGCCGTCTGTTCCGGTTTCGTCTATGCCATGGCAACGGCAGACCTTTATATTCGCGGCGGCATGGCAAGGCGCGTTCTGGTCATTGGCGCTGAAACCTTCTCTCGCATTCTCGATTGGACCGACCGCACGACCTGCGTCCTGTTCGGCGATGGTGCGGGGGCCGTCGTCCTTGAAGCGGGTGAGGGCGAGGGCAAGACCTCTGATCGTGGTATTCTGACCTCCAACCTGCGTTCTGACGGTTCCCACAAGGACAAGCTCTATGTCGATGGCGGGCCGTCCACGACAGGCACTGTCGGCCACCTGCGCATGGAGGGCCGCGAGGTTTTCAAACACGCTGTCGGCATGATCACGGATGTGATTGAGGCTGCATTCGAAGCGACCGGCACAACTGCGGATGACCTCGACTGGCTGGTGCCGCATCAGGCAAACCGCCGCATCATCGACGGTTCGGCGAAAAAGCTCGGCATTCCCAACGAAAAAGTCGTCATAACAGTCGATCAGCATGGCAACACGTCAGCGGCTTCCATTCCGCTCGCGCTGGCCGCGGCGGCGTCAGATGGCCGCATCAAAAAGGGCGATCTGGTTATGCTGGAAGCCATGGGTGGTGGTTTCACCTGGGGCGCCGTTCTGCTGCGCTGGTAAAGTTTGGTTTATGAAGGCCGGTAAACCATTGCCACTATTAATGGAAATGCCTAAACGATTCCGGAAACTTTGCTTGACCGGTTGCAACAAGGGCAATAATCTCTGAGCGGTTCAGCAAAATAAAAGAGAGCGGTGCGGGGAAATATGGCCGGGAAAACAGTGACACGTGCGGATCTAGCCGAGTCTGTGTTTCGAAAAGTGGGGCTGTCCCGAACCGAATCCGCCGAACTGGTTGAAACTGTCATCGACGAAATCTGCAACGCGATCACGCGTGGTGAGGTTGTAAAGCTCTCTTCCTTCGCAACGTTTCAGATCCGCGAAAAGAACGAGCGCATCGGCCGCAACCCTAAGACGGGCGAAGAGGTGCCGATTTCTCCTCGCCGTGTCATGACGTTCAAGGCGTCCAATGTGCTCAAGCAGCGCATTCTCAAGGCGCACGCAGCCCGCAAGGCCAAACAGAAGCCTCAAAAACCCGGCGCCTAAATTTTCACTTGTGTTCCCGCGGACGTTCCAAACGCACAGATTCCCATCTTCTTGTGAAAACAGTTGAATTTCAACCGGCAAGCCGTTGAAATAAGGCCGATTCGCATCATACCGTGCATCGTGTTTTTGAATCCTGACTTTGGTTTGGATTGGAGTTGATCTTGGATAAAAGCCCCGACGCGTTTCGAACGATTAGTGAAGTTGCAGACGATCTTGATCTGCCGCAACACGTCCTGCGCTTTTGGGAAACGCGTTTTCCGCAGATCAAGCCCATGAAGCGCGGCGGTGGCCGGCGCTATTATCGCCCTGATGATGTCGACTTGCTGAAAGGTATTCGCCATCTTCTTTACGACCATGGCTATACGATCAAGGGCGTACAGAAGCTGTTGAAGACGAATGGCAACCGCTTCGTTTCGGCGATTGCATCGGGCGATATGGCGACGATGGAAGCCATTATGGCCGCAAGCGGGGAGACTGCGGAGCCACGTGTTGCGGGTGCAGAGGACGACGAGGTTGTCGGCCGTCCCAAGGCAAAGCCGAGCGGCCGCTTTTTCGGCTTTGGCGGTGCCGGAGACGACACCCCGGAAATCTCCATCGGCAAGTCCAGCATCAGCAAGGATGACCGCGCACTTCTGCAAGAAGCTCTGTTTGATTTGCTGGAATGCAAGCGGTTGCTCGATCAGGTGCGTTGACGTTCGCCTAGCGCTTGTGGATAACCGAGCTTTGATCCGCAATTATTTCAAATGCCAACCTTTCAGAAACTCCTTGGGCCGATAATGCGCTTCCAGGCACGTTTCGTGAGCCGCAGTGCGGTTTACGAGAAGTCATGCGTTAAAAAGCGAATTCAAGGCCCGTTGCGCAACCATGTCCGCAGCGTGTCGTAGACCAAGGAGTTTCGCCATGAGCAAGAGAAAACCCACCACCCGCCGCCGCTCTTCCGCCAAATCCGGCGGTTCAGGCGTATGGTCCTGGATGTTGCTTTTCGGCGTTGCGATTGGCGGAATTCAGGTCTACGAGCACCGCGATAGTCTTCTGCCGCAACTCAAAGGGACAGTGGCCTCCGTCTCTAAGACGATTTCACCAACTTCCAGACCCGCAACACGCGAAGTTGCCTCTGAGCGGCCGAAAGCAGCACCGACGCAGACCGTCGCGCTTCCTGCCAGTGGGGCTCCTATTCCACCTCGCGCTATTGCCATGCCATCGGGTTCATCGGCAACGCAGATGGCATCCGCGACCCTGCCTGCGCCGCGCCCACAGGTGCAGACCGTGTCTTTGACGGAGAAGCCGGGCACATTCGCGTTTTGCGGCCGCTCCGGCCTTAATAATTGTGTGGCTGATGGCAACACCTTCTGGATGAAGGGGGTAAAGATGAAGCTTTCGGGCATCGATGTGCCGAACACCGATCAGGCTCGCTGCCTTGAGGAACGTCAGAAGGGGTTCACCGCCAAGGTGCGCTTGCGCGACATGCTCAATGCTGGCGGCTTCCAGGTCGCATCTGCAGGCGGCGCGTCCACCTTGTCCAGATCAGGGGTGTCATTCGCCGACCAACTCGTTCGCGAGGGTCTGGCGCGTCGGGCCGGTGCTGCAAGCCAGTCCTGGTGTGGCTGAAATCACAATCGAGCTCATCACCCCCGGTTGACCACAGCCGCCTGCGCTGTGTAGATAAAACCGCAAGCGGACGTGGCGGAATCGGTATACGCAGCAGACTTAAAATCTGCCGGCCCATGGTCTTGCGGGTTCAAGTCCCGCCGTCCGCACCAGTTTTCTCAACCCTTCCAGAACAACGGCATCAGCAGCACAAGCACGGTCAATATTTCCAGACGTCCAAGCAGCATCATCACCGATAGCAGGTAGAGCGCAGGGTCACTGATGGTGGAGAAGTTGCCTGCGGGACCAATGATGGGGCCGATCCCGGGGCCGACATTGCCGAGCGCGGTGGCGACGGCGGAGGTTGCTGTCAGGAAGTCGTAGCCCATCGCGCTCATGGCGAGGCTGCCGCCGATCCACAGCGCGATGAAGCAACTGATGAACAGAAACACGTTGCGGATGGTTTCGGCATCCATGATTTGGTTTCCGTAGCGAACGGAATAGACGGCGTCGGGGTAGAGCAGCTTTTTCAAGCCGGTTTTGACCACGTTGAACACGATGACGAATCGGTAGGCCTTGATACCGCCTGCGGTGGAGCCGGAACAGCCGCCCATAAAGGTGGCAAAGAAAGCGACGACCACCACGAAGGGTCCCCACAGCGTGTAATCGTCGCTGGCAAAGCCGCCGGTGGACAGGATCGATGTCATGTTGAAGAAGGAATGGCTGAGCGCGATGTCGAGCGGCACGCCATTGGTCACGTGGTGATAGATGCCGACCGCGAGCGAGATTGCGCAGAGGTAGCCGATGAACACGCGGATTTGCGGATCGTGAAGAATGTCCAGCCGACCACGGATCGCCAGCAGGATCATGACTGAAAAGGGCAGGCTTCCGAGAATGAGGAAGAAGGTCGCGATCCACAGCAGCGCGACGTTATCGCCGAAAAAGGCGAAAGATGCATCATGAGTGGAAAAGCCGCCGGTGGCGATGGCAGACATCGCGTGGTTCAGGGCGTCGAAATGCGTCATGCCAGCGAAATCGAAAGCGATAGTGCACGCAAGCGTCATCACCACATAAATGCCGACGAAGGCTTTGGTGAAACTGGCCAGCCGCGCAAAGGGCCGGTCATTCGCGGTGTCGGATGATTCCATGCGGAAAAACGTCATGCCGCCGACGCGCAACAGCGGCAAAATGAAGAGGCCAAGCGCAACGATACCGATACCGCCAAGCCAGCACAGCAGCGAACGCCAGATGAGAATGCCCTGGGGTGCATTGTCCAGCCCGGAAATGACTGTCGAACCGGTGGTGGTGATGGCCGAGATCGATTCGAACAGCGCTTGTGCAAATGTCAGCCCGAGTTCGGAGAGATAGAGTGGCACGGCGCCAATCAGCGAGAAGACGAGCCAGAGAACGTTGACCAGTAGAAAACCGAACCTTTTGTTGAAGGTCGGCATCGGCGCACGGGTGGCAAACGCGCAGGCAAGCGCCAGCCCGCCGCACATGAAGCCGGATATGGCAAAGACTGCCCAGTCATTGTTTCCGTAATAGAGATCGGTCATGGCGGGCACAAACATCGCCGTCGCCATGTAGAGCCCGAAGATCGACGCGATATAGAGGACTGCGCGCAAAAGGTTGCTGTTCAATAAATGGAACCTTGATTGAGGGAAGCGTACCGAAGTTGCGCAAAGAGTCTTTGTAACATGCGTTTTCCTATGGCATAGCGGGTGCCATCGTGAAATTCAATGGATTGAAAATCGTGGATAAAGTGCTTGTAGAGGCCGCAAGGCGGGAAGTTCGGGAATTGTTTCCCGAAACGCCGTTGCAGTTGAATGAACATCTGAGCCGCCGGTATGGAGCCGAGATCTGGCTGAAGCGTGAAGATCTCACGCCTGTTCGTTCCTACAAGATCAGAGGCGCGTTCAATTTTCTCCGCAAGGCCGTCGCCACCACGGGCAAAGACAGGATTTTCGTGTGCGCGTCGGCTGGCAACCACGCGCAGGGTTTTGCCTTCGCATGCCGCCATTTCGGTGTGCATGGCGTTGTCTTCATGCCAGTGACGACACCGCAACAGAAGATCGACAAGACCCGCATCTTCGGTGGCGAGTTCATCAAGATCAGGCTGATCGGCGATATATTCGACCAATGCTACGCGGCGGCCCGCAAGCATGTCGAAGAGACCAATGGCTACATGGTCTCGCCGTTTGACCATAAGGACATCATCGAAGGGCAGGCGACGGTTGCTGCCGAGATCGTCGATCAGTTGCCGGACGATGTCGCGCCTGACATGGTCATCATGCCCGTTGGCGGCGGCGGCCTTGCCTCCGGCATGACGGGTTTCCTGACTGGGAAGGTGGCCAGCGAAAACTTCATTTTCTGCGAGCCGGTCGGCGCGCCAAGCCTCAAGAAAAGCCTTGAGGTGGGTCACGCCGTCACGGTCGCCAACGTCGATAACTTCGTGGACGGTGCCGCCGTAGCGCGCATTGGCGATCTCAATTTCGAGGCGTTGCAGCATTTCCCCGCGGATCAGGTCGAACTCGTTCCGGAAAATGCCATCTGCGTGACGATGATCGAGATGCTCAATCTTGAAGGTCTGGTGCTGGAGCCTGCCGGTGCGCTTTCGATTGCCGCGCTGGAACAGCTCGGTCGGGAGAAGCTGGAGGGCAAGCGCGTGATCTGCGTTGTGTCAGGCGGCAATTTCGATTTCGAGCGTCTGCCGGACGTGAAAGAACGGGCCATGCGTTACACCGGCGTGAAGAAATACTTCATTCTGCGCCTGCCGCAGCGCCCCGGCGCCCTGCGCGATTTCCTCAATCTTCTGGGACCCGATGATGACGTGGCGCGTTTTGAATATCTCAAGAAGTCCGCACGCAACTTCGGCTCTATTCTGATCGGCATCGAAACCACGCAGCCCGAGAATTTCAGCGGTCTGTTTGAGCGTCTCGAAGAGGCCGGGCTGGGATATGAGGATATCACCGAAAACGACATCCTCGCCAATCTCATCATCTGATGGCGGTAAATGATCAGGCAGGGTGGTTTTTGAACTATGCTGCGGACAGGAAACCAGGAAGGTAGACCATGGCTTCATTCTTCTCGAAACTTTTTTCCGCGTTCGGCTCGTCTCCATCGGATGACGCGCAAAAGAAGACCGAACCGTCAGAGGGGCATCCTTACAAGGATTTCATCATCTGCGCGACGCCGATGAAAGAGGGCGGGCAATTCCGCCTTGCGGGACGAATCGAAAAGACGGTGGGCGACGAAACCCTGGTGCATGAATTTGTGCGTGCCGATGTCTTCACCAGCCATCAAGATGCTGTCGATTTTGCAGTGCGCAAGGCACAGCTGATCATCGATCAGAGTGGTGCGACGCTGTTTGCGGATAAAAAATAACGGCCGCGAGAAATTCGCGACCGTTATGAGACAGTGATGACGGCGGCGCTGCGAAAGCGCCGCTTTTTATCACGCAGCCTTGGCCAGTTCTTCGACCTTGGCGGAAGCAGCGGCAAGCGCTTTTTCCGCGGCTTCCGGACCGAAGGCCAGACCTTCGATGCGAACGACTTCAACGTCGGTCATGCCCATAAAGCCCAAAACGGTCTTGAGGTAAGGAACAGCGTGCTCCAGCGGTGCTGCTGGACCTTCGGAGTAGACGCCAGCAGACGCCAGAACGATGTAAACCTTCTTGCCGGTTGCAAGGCCGACAGGGCCAGACTCCGTGTAGGTGAAGGTCAGGCCAGCCCGCGCAACGACGTCGATCCAAGCCTTCAGGCCGGAATAGATGTTGAAGTTGATGAGGCCAGTACCAATCACGATCGTGTCGGCTTCGAGCAGTTCTGCGACGCGCTCCTCGGAATTTCTGGCAGCTTCTGCCTCTTCCGCGTTGCGATCAGCTGGTGCCTTGCGAATGGCCGCGGTGGTCACTGTGTCGAGATGTTTGATCGGGTTCTGGCCGAGATCGAGGTGGGTGATCGTGCCGTTCGTCTGTTCCTGAAGTTTGGCTGCGAGGTCGCCAGCAAACTTGTTGGACAGCGACTCGTCAGCGCGTGGGCTAGAGGTAATGAGAAGAATTTTCGACATTTGAAATATCCTATATCAATTCTGAAGGTCGGATGGGGCAGGGGAAACCGATCGTTGAAGCTTGTATCGTCCAATGTTGTCATCTAGAAAACCGTGATAATATGGAAGCTACCTATCGAAAAACTGGATGGACCATGGAAGCCAACCCGACGCTGGACCAATTGCAGGTGTTTCTTTCCGTTGCCGAAACGGGCAGCTTTTCGGCGGCGTCTCGGGCCTTGAACCGGGCGCAATCGGTCGTCAGCTACAGCATCGCCAATCTCGAGACACAGCTCGAGGTTACCCTTTTCGAGCGCAACGGCGTTCGCCAGCCGAAGCTGACCGAAGAAGGGGCGGCGATGCTGGAACATGCGCGCCGCATCGTCGCCGGTCTTCAGGATTTGAGAGCCCGCGCCAAAGGTTTGAAGCAGGGGCTGGAAGCGGAAGTGACGCTTGCCATCAGCACCATGGTGCCTGCGGAGGCCGTGGTGGCGGTGCTTCGCGATTTCAGGGAGCAATTTCCCACTGTCGCGCTGAATCTGAGTGTCGGCGAACTGGGCATGGTCATGGAGATGGTGCTGAACCGCAAGGCGGGCATCGGCATCGGTGGTGCCATGTTCCATCAGGATGACGGACTGGTTATCGACAAGGTGGGTCACTCCTTTATGATCCCGGTTGCAGCCGCTGATCATCCTCTGGTGCTTTTGAACCGGCCGTTGACGCTTGTGGATGTGCGTGAGGAAGTGCAACTCGTGGTGACCGACGCGTCGGGCCTGACCAAAGGCAAGGACTTCAACGTTCTGTCCTACAAGAAGTGGCGCGTCAGCGATATCGCAACCAAATATCAGTTGATCAAAGGTGGTCTCGGCTGGGGTGGGCTTCCGGCCTCTGTGGTTCGTGATGATATCATCAATGGTGATCTGAAAGCGCTGGAGCTCGATTCCTATGAAGGCGGCGAATACCCGCTTTATGCTCTGCGCAAAGCTGACACGCCCTGTGGCCCGGCGGCGACATGGCTGGTGGATGCGTTTCAGCAACGCCTGTCCCAGTGCCCTGACAATCAAAAATTTCTCGCGCAGCTTACACTGAGCCGAGGGGCCGGTCTTCGTGACGCAGCGGAGTAAACCGTACCGTACCGGACCGTACTGTTTTGCCGCAAGGTGACAGTGACAGGTGGGCGGCTTTGGGGTAGAAGCCTTGCAAAAGCGAAGAGTGGGGCTGATTGCCTTACAGGACAAAACCTTCGTGTGAGAAAAATCGAGGAATAAGCAGATGCCAGTTTATCGCTCCAGAACGACAACCCACGGCCGCAACATGGCCGGTGCGCGCGGCCTTTGGCGCGCCACCGGTATGAAGGATGGCGATTTCGGCAAGCCGATTATCGCGGTGGTCAACTCGTTCACGCAGTTCGTGCCCGGCCACGTCCACCTGAAGGACCTCGGTCAACTGGTGGCGCGCGAAATCGAAGCTGCTGGTGGTGTTGCCAAGGAATTCAACACCATTGCGGTCGATGACGGCATCGCCATGGGCCATGATGGGATGCTTTATTCGCTGCCATCGCGTGAAATCATTTCCGACAGCGTCGAATACATGGTCAATGCGCACTGCGCCGACGCGATGGTCTGCATCTCCAATTGCGACAAGATCACTCCTGGCATGCTGAGTGCCGCCATGCGCCTCAATATCCCTGCGGTTTTCGTATCCGGTGGACCGATGGAAGCGGGCAAGGTGGTTCTGCATGGCAAGACCGTTGCGCTCGATCTGGTGGACGCGATGGTCGCAGCAGCCGACGACAAGATGACTGATGAGGAAGTCGATACCATCGAGCGCGCTGCCTGTCCGACCTGTGGCTCATGCTCCGGCATGTTCACTGCCAATTCCATGAACTGTTTGACGGAAGCACTGGGCCTGGCTTTGCCCGGCAACGGTTCCACGCTCGCCACACACTCGGACCGCAAGCGCCTGTTCGTTGAGGCCGGTCACCTGATTGTCGATCTGGCCCGCCGCCATTACGAGCAGGATGACTATACCGTCCTGCCGCGCTCCATCGCGACCAAGGCAGCATTCGAGAACGCCATCGCGCTGGATATTGCCATGGGTGGCTCCACCAATACCGTGTTGCATATCCTGGCCGCGGCCCATGAGGGCGGAGTCGACTTTACCATGGAAGACATCGACCGCATGTCGCGCCGGGTGCCATGCCTGTCCAAGGTCGCGCCTGCCAAGAGCGATGTGCATATGGAAGACGTCCACCGCGCAGGGGGCATCATGCGTATTCTGGGTGAGCTGGACCGCGGTGGCCTCATCAACCGCGATTGCTACACCGTGCATGAACCGACGCTGGGCGATGCCATCGACCGGTGGGACATTACCCGCACCAACAGCGAGACCGTGCGCCAGTTCTTCAAGGCCGCCCCCGGTGGCGTGCCGACGCAGGTTGCCTTCAGCCAGTCCTCGCGCTGGGATGAGCTGGATACCGACAGCGACAACGGCGTCATTCGCTCCGTCGAAAAGCCGTTTTCCAAGGATGGCGGTCTGGCTGTGCTTTACGGCAATATCGCTTTGGATGGCTGCATTGTGAAGACGGCAGGCGTTGACGAGTCGATCCTGAAATTCAATGGCGTTGCTGTTGTTTACGAAAGCCAGGACGCTGCGGTGAAGGGCATTCTGTCCAACGAAGTGAAGGCAGGCGATGTCGTTGTTATCCGCTACGAAGGCCCCAAGGGCGGTCCGGGCATGCAGGAAATGCTCTATCCCACCAGCTACCTCAAGTCCAAGGGTCTTGGCAAAGCCTGTGCTTTGATCACCGATGGTCGCTTCTCCGGCGGCACATCGGGGCTCTCCATCGGCCATGCGTCGCCTGAAGCGGCGCAGGGCGGCGCTATCGGCCTTGTGCGCAACGGTGACGCCATCGAGATCGACATCCCCAACCGCACGATCAACCTCAAGGTTCCCGATGCCGAAATGGCGTCTCGTCGTGCAGAGCAGGATCAGTTGGGCTGGAAGCCAGCCGAACAGCGCAAGCGCAACGTGACAACGGCTCTCAAAGCCTACGCTGCTTTCGCGTCCAGCGCGGATAAGGGCGCCGTGCGTATTCTGCCTGAATAAGGTTTACCCTTGCACGTCATCCTCGGGCTTGTCCCGAGCATGACGTGCAAGGGACCTATACTGTCTTCACCCAACGGCTTTTAACTCGTAGCAGCGCAGCGCCACCATCTTGTTGCGTTGCTTGCAGAATGACTGCGTTCGCCCGACATCGCTAAATCCAAGCTTCTCCATCAGATGGCATGATCCCCTGTTGTCGCTGATCGGGTTTGCATGAAGCGTGGTTATCTTCATGTGCGCAAAGGCATGGTGTATGACGAGCTGGCTGGCTTCTCGACCATAGCCTTGGCGCCATGCGCTGCGGCCAAGCCATAGGCCGAATTCACCGGATAAACCGATGAGACCAATCAAGCGACCATTGTCGATGGCCCAGACGGGCAACTTCTTATTGCGCAATCGCAAAATCAACCTTCGCGCATCGTTGATGGTGAAGGGATATGACGTGCGCAGGAGATTGCGCAGCACCAGTGGATCATTGGTGATCCGCGCCAGTTGAGGCGCATCGGTTATGTCGAACGGTCGAAGAACGAGACGGTCCGACTTCAACCGGGGCACTTGTTGGTCCAGTGATCGCATGTGTCTCAGCATGGACAATTCGGCTGCTGATGCCAACCTTGTTTTCGAACGGGGGAACCGCATCTTTGCAACCACGTTGCCAGACAGTGAGAAAACAGGATTTGAAAACCAATGAAACGTGCAATCGTGACCGGCGGTGCCGGTTTGATCGGAACCAGTATTATCGAAGCTCTTTTAAAAGATGGCTGGACTGTCGCTTCTTTCGATATCAGGGAGAGCAGGACGAAGGCGCAGCACATCCAGTGTGATGTGGGCGACGAGGCGTCCGTCCTGCAGGCCTTCCGGCAGCTCGGCTGGAACGGACTGGAGCTTCTCGTCAACAATGCAGGTATCGCCGGACCCAACACTGGACCGATCCACGAATTGTCGCTCTCTGACTGGCGCAAGGTGACCGACAGCCATCTGACCGGTGCGTTTCTGATGACCAGGTCGGCGGTTCCGTTGATGGGTGAGGGCGCCGGTATCGTCAACATGGCGTCCACGCGCGCCTTCATGTCGGAGCCGGAGACGGAAGCCTATGCGGCATCCAAGGGCGGATTGGTGGCGCTGACCCACGCATTGGCGGTCAGCCTCGGCCCGAACATTCGCGTCAACGCCATCGCGCCGGGCTGGATCACCGGTGAGGCCGATCTGCGTAAAAAAGACAACGAGCAACACCCGGTGGGCAGGGTAGGCCGCCCGCAGGACGTCGCAGATGCCGTTGTCTACCTTGCTGGTGCTGGCTTCATGACCGGGCAGGTGCTGGTGCTGGACGGAGGCATGACGAAGAAGATGATTTACGAAGAATAGCCGCTCGAAAATGATTCAATGCGTTACCAGACTGATTCAATAAAGCGTTGGAAGTCGTTGTTCGCGTACGCCTTGTCATGTGTTAAAGAAGTCACAAATGAGTGAGGGGCCTTCTGCTTCTTTCGAAAGGCATTAACTAAGGCATCATGAAACGCCGCACAGCACTTGCCCTCATCGCTTCTCTTCCACTCGCTTCAGTCGTGCGCGCGCAGACGCGGGATGGTGTACCGAAGCTACTCGAAAATGCCGATGCGCTGGATAGTTTGAAGACGGTCATCGTCAGCATCGATGGCCGGGAGGTCGCTAGCCGCGGATTCAAAGGCGCGTCTTTGAATGGCTCGACCAACATCAAGTCGGCGTCAAAATCCATTGTGTCTGCGCTTGTAGGCATTGCGATCGATCGAAAAATATTGGAAGGCGTTGACCAGCCGATCGCCTCCGTGTTGCGAACGGATTTTCCGCCCAGCCCCGATCCTCGCCTGGAGCAGGTGACCATTGGCAATCTCTTGTCCATGCAATCTGGTCTGGAAAGAATGTCGGGGCCAAATTACGGTCGCTGGGTTTCCAGCCGAAACTGGGTGCGCATGGCGCTCGGTTCCGGTTTTGCAGGCGAGCCCGGCGGAGGGATGTTGTATTCCACAGGGTCTACGCATTTGCTTTCGGCCATCCTGACGAAAGCGTCAGGCAAATCGACGCTGGCCCTGGCGCGGGACTGGTTCTCGCCGCTTGACGGCTTCTCCATTGGCTCATGGGAGCGTGACCCTCAGGGCATCTATCTGGGTGGAAACCAGATGGCGATGACGGCTCGGTCTCTCCTGGCATTTGGTGAGCTCTACCGCAGGGGTGGTGTCACGCAGGATGGAGAGCAGATCGTTTCGCAAAACTGGATCGATCAGTCCTGGGTCCGGCGTACAAATTCTGTCTTCAATGGGGATGGTTACGGCTACTGCTGGTTCATCAAGGAAATGGCTGGCGAAATGGTTTATTACGCGTGGGGCTATGGTGGCCAGATGCTCTACATCGTACCTTCGAAGAAACTGTCGGTCGTCATGACATCGCGCGATGACGCACCATCTGCCCGTACCGGATATCGCGACCAGTTGCACGGGCTGATGGGTGGAATCATTTCAGCGGTTTAAAGCGGTCTGTTGATGTTGAGAAAAGCTTCGCCGAGTTTCTTCATGCGCTCATCATAAGCGGTGGTGAGGCAGGCGACATCAGCGGCGCAGGTCTGGCGCTGTTTCAGCCATTCACTCTGCTGGGTCTTTAGTTCATCGCGCGCGCCCATGGCCATCAATTGTGTCAGGATATCGAAGGTCGTCGCCATGCGAACGTCCTGATCGTTCAGTGCCCGGTTTTCACAAATCGCCTTTTCATCTGCGGCGAGGTCTGCCTTTGCGCAATCAAAGCTTGCGGCGCCCACGGGCGATCCATGAGAGTATGAGGCGATAACAATCAGAGCAGCAAGACTATGTTTCCTGAAATGCATGTGGATCTCTTTTCCATGATCGGGCTTATAGAACGTCTAAAGCAGCAAACGTGGCAACTTGTTCCATTCCGTCGTTTAAGCCACAGTCCGTCATGATCTTGCCGCCCTTTGATTTATAGGCTCAAGCGTTATAACTCCATCATATTGATGAGGATGAGGAATCACATGCCGAGCATGTTGAACTATTTAACAACCGGACTGCTGGCGACGATGCTCGTTCTACCGGTTCCGGTGCACGCGCAGGACAATAAAACCGTGCCTGCGAACACCACCGAAATGCAGCTATCCTTTGCACCGCTGGTCAAGCGAACGGCTGGCGCTGTGGTCAACGTGTACGCAGAACGGCTTGTTCAAAAACGGGCCTCGCCCTTTGCGGGCGATCCGTTCTTCGAGCAGTTTTTCGGTCAGCAATCACCGAACCGGACCGAAAAGCAGTCTTCGCTTGGCTCCGGCGTCGTTGCGACCGCAAGCGGACTTGTGGTGACCAACAATCACGTCATCGAGGGCGCCGATGATATCAAGGTGGCGCTTGCCGATGGTCGTGAATTCCCTTCAAAAGTTTTGTTGAAGGATGATCGCCTCGACCTTGCCGTTCTGCAGATCGATGCCAAGGAGGAGTTCCCCGTTCTGGCGCTCGGCAATTCCGATGCAACAGAAGTCGGTGATCTCGTGCTGGCCATCGGCAATCCCTTTGGCGTCGGGCAGACGGTGACCAGCGGTATTGTTTCGGCCCTCGCACGCAACCAAGTGACCCAGGGCGATTTCGGCTTCTTCATCCAAACGGATGCGTCGATCAACCCAGGTAATTCTGGCGGTGCCCTCATGAACATGGCGGGTGAGTTGATCGGCATCAACACGGCCATCTTCTCGCGCGGTGGGGGCTCCAACGGTATCGGCTTTGCCATTCCGGCCAATCTGGTACGCGTCTTCCTCGCAGCAGCCGAAAAGGGCGATACCACTTTCCAGCGTCCCTATGTCGGTGCAACCTTCGATCCCGTGACGTCGGAAGTGGCCGAAGCGCTGGGCCTCAAGCGTGCCCGAGGGGCGCTTGTCGTCGGAGTGGTCAAGGACGGGCCTGCCGAAAAGGCAGGTATCGAGCCAGGGCAGGTGGTGACGGCTGTCAACGGAATTGCGGTGGAACATCCGGATGCGCTGGGCTACCGCCTCACCACGGCTGGAATCGGCAAGTCTGCGACCATCACTGTGATCGACAAAGGCAAAGAAAGAAACGTCACCATCGCGCTCGACGCGGCGCCGGAAACGGCACCGCGCGATGAACGTCTGCTGGAGGGACGCAATCCCTTTGCTGGTGCGACAGTCGCCAATCTTTCGCCCAAGCTTGCCGATGAGTTGCGCATGCCGACCAGCACCACAGGTGTTGTCATCATGGATGTGAAGCGCAATTCGCCCGCATCTCGCGTCGGTTTTCAGCCCAAGGACATTATCGTCTCGCTGAATGGTGCGGATATGACGTCTACTGCCAATGTCGAAAAAGCGCTGGAGGACAATCCGGGCTTCTGGCGTCTGGAAATCGTTCGCGATGGTCAGCGTATCCGGCAATTCCTGCGATGAGTGGCGATCTCTTCGCCCCACAGATCCCAGCAGAGGTCGCCAATCGGCGGCCTCTGGCGGACCGTTTGCGCCCGACAACGCTTGCAGAGGTTACGGGGCAGCAGCATCTGACGGGGGAAGAGGGCGTTCTGCGCCGGATGATCGAGAGCGGCTCACTGGGCTCGATGATTTTCTGGGGCCCTCCCGGCACCGGCAAGACGACGGTTGCAAGGCTTCTCTCAGGCGAGGCGGGACTGGCCTTCGAGCAGATATCCGCCATCTTTTCCGGCGTTGCCGATCTCAAGAAGGTGTTTGAGAGTGCGCGCACCCGGCGCATGAACGGGCGGCAGACATTGCTGTTCGTGGACGAAATCCATCGCTTCAACCGCGCCCAGCAGGACAGTTTCCTGCCTGTTATGGAAGATGGTACCATCATTCTCGTCGGTGCGACGACCGAAAACCCATCCTTCGAGCTCAACGCGGCTCTCCTGTCGCGCGCGCGTGTCCTGACATTCAAATCGCATGACGAGGAAAGTCTGTCTGAACTCCTGACCCGCGCCGAAAGCGTCGAGGAAAAACCGCTGCCGCTGACCAACGATGCCCGCGCCTCGCTGATCCGCATGGCAGATGGAGACGGTCGGGCAGTTCTGACGTTGGCGGAAGAGGTCTGGCGCGCTGTGCGCAAGGACGAGATCTTCGACACGGAAGGCCTCACTCACATCGTGCAGCGTCGGGCGCCAGTTTACGACAAGGCTCAGGACGGCCACTACAACCTCATCTCAGCGCTGCATAAATCCGTGCGCGGTTCCGATCCCGATGCGGCACTTTATTACCTGTCGCGCATGCTCGATGCGGGCGAAGACCCGCTTTATCTGGGGCGCCGACTGGTGCGCATGGCTGTAGAGGACGTCGGGCTTGCCGACCCGCAAGCGCTGGTCATCTGCAACGCCGCCAAGGATGCCTATGATTATCTCGGTTCTCCCGAGGGCGAACTGGCGCTGGCGCAGGCCTGCGTCTATCTCGCAACAGCACCCAAATCCAACGCCGTTTATACGGCCTACAAAGCGGCTATGCGGGCGGCCAAGGAAAACGGGTCGCTGCTGCCGCCGAAGCATATTCTCAATGCGCCGACCAAACTGATGAAAAGCGAAGCTTACGGCGATGGCTATCGTTACGACCACGACGAGCCGGATGCTTTTTCAGGGCAGGATTATTTCCCGGAGAAAATGGGACGCAAAACCTTCTATGATCCGCCGGATCGCGGTTTCGAGCGGGATATTCGCAAACGTCTGGATTGGTGGGCGAAGTTGCGCCGCGAGCGAAACGGTCAATAGGGCGTCACTAGCCCATTGCTTCAGCTTTTTCGCGAACGGGCGTCATGGCACTCGGCGGCAAAATCTTGACAGCAGATTCCGCTAGCGTGTGATGGCCTTCGCAGTCCACAATCAGGTGCCAGTGGGATGTTTCGGGAATTGTCACCCGTAGGGGAGACCTTTTGGCCACGCCACCCAGATAGTTGAAATCCAGCATTTCGATGAAGCGCTGATAATCACCCGATGTCATCAGTCTAACATTGTTCACCGCGTTCAGCGATACCTCGATGATCGCGCCTGTGCGCAACTCTTTCAGGTCATAATGGGTGAAGGGAAAAGCAGGCACGACCATGGATTAACCCGTCTGTATAGAAGCGTCCCATTAAGTTACGCCTCTATAATTAACGCTTCCTTTCGACATTCCCCGCCACAGCCAGTTACAGAGTATCTCCATAAAAAATGGTGATGAAAAATGTTTGCTGATGTATTTATCACGAGACTTTCAATCAGACGTTAGCCCGTATTTGGCTTAGCCGATAAGATCGAGAAGGCGCACGAAAAGAGCCCGTCGGCTTTCAATCTTTAAGTTCCATCTGATCCTGGTTTATTCATCATCAATATTTATCAATTATCATATTTCATATTATAACAAATGAGGAGGCGAACAGCATGAAGCACCTGACAATTTCGATGCGTCTTTACGCGCTCGTTGCGATGTTTCTTGTCATCATGGTCGCCGCTCTTACATCCAGTTTGTTTGGTAATTACCAGGGAATGGAGCGAGAGCGGAAAGCAGGACTTGAATCAATGACCCAGACGGGTGTCGGTATTCTTGACCAATATTACAAGCTTGAGCAAAGCGGTGCACTGACACGGGAGGCGGCGCAACAGCAGGCCAAGGCTATCATTGCGTCGATGCGCTATGAGAATGGCAGTGGTTATTTCTGGATCAACGACATGGGTCCGACGATGGTCATGCACCCGGTCAAGCCCGAGCTGAATGGAAAAGACCTTTCGACGAACAAGGACCCGAACGGGAAGTTTCTGTTCGTAGAATTCGTCAATACCGTCAAGGCGGGTGGTAAAGGCTTTGTCGATTACTACTGGCCCAAACCCGGTTCTCCCGATCCGGTTGAGAAGTTTTCACACGTTGCCGGCTTTGCGCCCTGGGGCTGGATTGTAGGTACCGGCGTTTATGTGGATGACCTGAAGGCTGCGTTTTGGGGAGAGGCGCTTTGGGTTGCGGGACTGTGCATATTCAGCGCTATCATCGTTCTTGTTGCTGCGACCTTTGTCGTGGGCGGCGTGACGCGGCCGATTGCACGCCTCAAGCAAAGCATGGGTAGCATCGCCGATGGCGACGGGAACGCGCAGGTGCCCTTCACCGATCGCCGAAACGAAATCGGTGCCATGGCGAAAACACTTCTGGTTCTTCGCGACTCCGTTAACGAACGCACCCAGTTGCAGGTCCGTGAGGCCGAACAACAACGCGCGCTCGAAGAGAGCCGCCGCAGCAACGAGGAAGCCGTCCACGCTGCGTCCCATCAGCAAGCGCGTGCCATGGCTGAACTCGCACAGGCGCTTGAGCGCCTCGCAAAGGGTGATCTCACCGTTCAGGTTGGTTCCATCGGCCACGAATATGAAAAGCTGCGGACTGACTTCAACAGCGCAGTGGGCGAATTGCACACCGTTATTGGTGCTATTGCCAAGACCAGCCATGTCGTTAACGACAGCGCCTCCGATATCAGCCAGGCCACCGGCAACCTTTCCAAGCGCACGGAACAGCAGGCGGCTGCTCTGGAAGAAACAGCCGCTGCGCTGGATGAGATCACATCGACCGTTCGCACAGCGTCTGATCGTGCCAACGAAGCGCGCCAGATGGTGACGGAGACGAAGAGCAGTGCTGGTCGCTCCGGTGATATCGTCCGCAATGCGGTGGATGCGATGAACCGCATCGAGGACTCCTCCAAGAAGATCGGTCAGATTATCAGCGTCATCGACGAAATCGCTTTCCAGACCAATCTTCTGGCCCTCAATGCCGGTGTCGAAGCTGCAAGAGCAGGCGAGGCCGGTCGCGGTTTTGCGGTTGTTGCACAGGAGGTGCGTGAGCTTGCTCAGCGTTCCGCCAACGCCGCCAAGGAGATCAAGTCGCTCATCAACAGCTCGGCCGAGCATGTCGGTAGTGGCGTGTCGCTTGTCCGCTCCACCGGTGATGCACTGGATGAAATCATGGTTCTGGTCAATCGCGTCGATGGTCACGTCAACACGATTGCAACGGCGGCGCGCGAACAGGCAACCGGTCTCCAGGAGATCAACACCTCCGTCAACCACATGGACCAGATGACGCAGCAGAATGCGGCAATGGTGGAAGAAACGACGGCAGCCAGCCAGACACTGGCAGAAGAAAGCCACCAGCTTCGTTCGCTTCTGTCACGGTTCCAACTCGAGGGTGAAACCGCAGGCCAGCGTATGTCACGTGCGGCTTGATCCCCTGCTTTACCACGCAAGGGCGCCCGCTGCGGGCGCCTTTTTTTGTTCCGCTCAAACAAACACGTCTTCAGGCATTTCGAAAATCGCCACATCATTTCATCCAAAAGCTTTAATTTCGCCCTATTTGCGCTCGCATTAGTTTTGTCTTTCTTGTTCGATACGACTTTTGTGATGAGGAGATAGGAATGCCATCCACGCCGTTATCCGAGCTTTCAGGCTCACGCGCCATGGCACAAGACAACGCGCTGCAGCTTTTTCCGCTCAAAAGCGGCCCTCATTTTGGCGATGCCAGCCTTTCACGCGGGGCAAGCGGGGTCGTCTTTACGGGCTTCACCAGAGATGCGCGCCCCGATAATGACGCCTTCTCGTGCTGCGGAAGCTACACGCTGCGAAACTCCGTTCATGCCGCCATCGCTGGTACCACGTCGGACGGTTGCACCGTTTTCGCACTGAAAAGTGTTATAGACCGTCGACCATGCCTCGCCGTTGGCGGCTTCGATTGTGATGGAAAGCCAGTCGAGTTAACAAACGCACAGTTCGAACAGGTGACGGCACCTTTGTTCAATTTTGCCAGCAATGTTTCCCCCATTCTGGGAAATGAGCCTGCCCCCGGCATTCAGCTTCGCAACGGCAATTCGACCTACGGCTTCCAATACAATGCGCGCAGCGAGCGTTACGTCTTCAGCTACAACAATCGGTTTGCGGATGGTTTCCACAGCAGCGGTCCAGCGGATTTCGAGGCCACGCACAATCTGTCTGTTGAGTCTGACGGCCGTCGCGTGTCCAAGCTCAGTGCGGGCGGCAGTCTGCGGCAGATGGACCAAGCAGTTTCGGCAAGCGCGTTTCAGGATTTGACGTCGCGCGGTTTCGAAGCGACTTTGCAAAACGGCAAAGCCACCGCCTCCATTGCCAAAACGTTGATGGGTGACGCGCAGACGCGAAAGATCAGCCTCGGTTACGACCGAACATCAATTTTCCACGAAAAGACCGCTGACGGCAAGGTGACGGAACGGCTGGAACACCGTCTTGACGATGTGACGCTGGAAGTCTCACGCACCCGGGATCGCGAAAGGGGAACCGAGTATATGTTGACCTTCAAGTTCAAGCTGCCCTGAGCGGCACCCTTCAGAGAACGCATCGTTGACAAGAGCCGGGCAACCCAAAGGTCGTCCGGCTTTTTGCATCCAAGCAATCGTCCATGAGTATCCGTGCGCTCGCACATACGGTTCGTTTACCAAATTTGTTTAAGATTCGATTCGATTGCCGCGCTTTGCGGCCGCTGAAGGTACGGGTTCTGGTATGGCGTATGTTTCCCTTCCGCGTCGCATCGTGACGTTGCTGATGATCTCCACGGTGATGGTGTCCTGTTCGGCAGAGGGGCTCGTGCCGCCCGCCGAGGTAGACGGTTCGACACGCGTGAGCTCCATTCGCTCAACGCACCAGCAAAGCTACAGCGCACCGCCTGCAAGGGTCGCCACGACCCAGCCCGAAAGCGATGACGCACCGTTATCCCAGCCTATGCCCGAGCAACCTGCTTCGCGCGATCCACTGTTGCAGGCGGGGGCGGGTGAGCAGTATTCGACGTTGGATGCGCAGCAACAGCGCCTTGGCGGAGAAAGCCCGCAGCCATCGAGCGAGATGGCGGAAGGCGAGGGTGGCGTCAACATGGATGACGGCCTGGGCGTCGCACCGGTCCGCGGCCTAGCCGAAGAGCAGGACCTGGATGTTTCCGGTGGTCAGGCGCACCAGCCCATGCTCGATGAGGCGGAGAGCCAGATGCCAATGTCTCCCGCTCCACGCAGACAGTCGGTCAGCCAGTCCCGTCTCATTCCACCACCGGGGGAGGGCCAGCGCCAGCCGGTGCAGGACGTCGCGATGCTGATGCCGGAAAACCCTGCTCAGGAACGTCGCATGTCGTCACCGCCGGGCATGATGCCGCAATCTGAAGTGTCGTGCCGCTCTGAACTGCGCAGGCTGGGTGTTGCGTTTCGTGACGTTGCGCGCGTGTCCGATGGTCCGACCTGTGGCATCGATTATCCCATCGAGCTATCGGGCCTTGCCAGCGGTGTGGCGATCCGGCCTGCGGTGAAACTCAATTGCCAGGTCACGCTGGCCTTTGCCAAATGGGTGAAGTTCGAACTCGTGCCGTCTTCGCGCTTCCGCTACCTCTCCGGCGTGGAGCGGATCACACCGATGGGTGGTTATTCCTGCCGCAAGATGAACTCGCGCTCCAGCAACCCATGGTCTGAACACGCGCGCGGGAATGCTATCGATATCGGAACCATCACGCTGAAGAACGGCAAGGAAATCGATGTGCGTTCAAAGAACTTCTTCGCCTTCCGCGAAAAGGGTCTTCTGAAAGCGGTGCGCAGCGACAGCTGCAAATATTTCTCCACGGTGCTTGGTCCCGGCAGTGACCCTAGCCACTGGAACCACTTCCATTTCGATCTTCGCACCCGCAAATCAGGCTATCGCCACTGCAGTTGAGTATGATCGGCTAAGCAACGCTTAAATTAAGGTATGATATCGCGGCGGGGATGGCTTTTAAGCAATCTGGAACCTATATGCTGTCCAGCAAGATTGTGTTGAAAGATGTCTGATGAACTCTCCCCAAACGCCAATCGTTTCCATCCAGAACCTGACGAAGTCCTACGCCAACGGCTTTCAGGCCCTCAAGGGTGTTACGCTTGATATCTACAAAGGTGAAATCCTTGCGCTTCTCGGGCCGAACGGTGCGGGTAAAACAACGCTGATTTCCATCATCTGCGGTCTGGTCAATCCCGGTAATGGTCGCGTGCTGGTGGGTGGCCACGATGTCGTCGGTGATTTTCGCAAGACGCGCGAGCTCATCGGTCTCGTGCCGCAGGAATTGACGACCGACCAGTTCGAAACCGTTTTAAACACGGTGTCATTCTCACGGGGCCTGCACGGGAAGAAGAAGAACCCGGAGCTGATCGAAAATATTCTCAAGTCGCTGTCACTCTTCGACAAGAAGGACAACATGCTGCGTGAGCTGTCTGGTGGCATGAAGCGGCGTGTGCTGATTGCCAAGGCGCTGGCGCACGAGCCGCAGATCCTGTTTCTGGACGAACCGACAGCGGGCGTCGATGTGGCCTTGCGACGGGATATGTGGAAGGTTGTGGCTGACCTTCGCGCAACCGGCGTCACCATCATTCTCACCACCCACTACATCGAAGAAGCCGAAGAGATTGCCGACCGTGTCGGCGTCATCAATAGCGGTGAGTTGCTGCTGGTTGAAGACAAGACCGCCCTGATGCAAAAGCTTGGTCGCAAGCAGCTTTCGCTGGAATTGACCGAGCCGGTGACCGTCTTGCCGGATAGTCTGTCCGGCTTCAAGCTGACGCTGTCTGACGATGGCACCTGCCTCACCTACGAATATGAAGGCAGCGGCGAACAGGGCCGGATCGCCGATCTGCTGGCGGCGCTGTCTGCTGCGGGTATTCACTTCAAAGATATTTCGACACGCCAGAGCTCTCTCGAAGATATTTTCGTAGCGCTGGTGGGAGGTCAAAAATGAACTTCGAGGCCATCAAATCCATCTATCTCTTCGAAATGGCCCGCACACGCCGCACCCTGTTGCAGAGCGTGGTATCACCGGTCATTTCCACCTCGCTCTATTTCATCGTGTTCGGCACGGCCATCGGGTCGCGCATTCAGGAAGTCGATGGCGTCTCCTATGGCGCGTTCATCACGCCGGGCCTCATCATGCTGACACTGCTGACTCAGTGCATCAGCAACGGCGCTTTCGGCATCTATTTCCCGAAATTCACCGGCACCATCTACGAAATCCTGTCCGCGCCCGTTGCCATGACGGAAATTCTGGCCGGCTATGTGGGGGCCGCCGCGACCAAGGGACTGTTGATCGGCACGATCATCCTCATCACCGCGTCGTTTTTTGTCGATGTGTCGATTGCTCATCCGTTCGTGATGCTGCTGTTCTTTGTCCTTACGGCCATCAGCTTCAGTCTCTTTGGCTTTATCATCGGCATGTGGGCCTCGAATTTCGAGCAGCTCAATCTCATTCCCATGCTGGTCGTGCCACCGCTGACGTTCCTTGGCGGGAGCTTCTATTCCATCAGCATGCTGCCGCCCTTCTGGCAGACGGTCAGCCATTTCAATCCGGTCCTCTATCTCATCAGCGGTTTCAGGTGGAGCTTCTATGAGATTTCGGACGTCAATCCGCTTCTCAGTCTGGGCATGGTTACCCTATTCCTGGCGGCTTGCCTCGGGGTTATCGGCTGGATGTTCAAGACCGGATACAAGCTGAGAAACTGATACCTTTCATAAACGTGCAAAAACAAAAAAAGGCAGCGCGAACGCTGCCTTTTTGTTTTTGTGAGACCGCGAAACCCTACGCTGGACGCACCAGAATGTGCTTCTTCTTGCCCAAGGACAGTTTGATCACACCATCTGCTGTGACTTCGCCTGTACCGATGACCTGACGTTCATCGGCCATGTTCCGGTCGTTGATCTTGACCGCACCGCCCTGAACGTGGCGACGCGCTTCGCCGTTGGAGGCGGCCAGACCGGCACGGACGATGAGCGAGAGAAGGCCGATGCCTGCTTCAAGCTCGGCTTTTGGCACATCGATCGACGGCAGGTTGTCGGCAAGCGCGCCCTCTTCGAAGGTCTTGCGTGCCGTGTCTGCTGCCTGCTCCGCATTGTCACGACCATGCAGCATGGCGGTGATTTCGGTCGCGAGGATCTTCTTGACCTCGTTGATCTCAGAGCCCCCCAGCGCCGAGAGCCGTGCAATCTCGTCCATTGGCAACGTCGTGTAGAGCTTGAGGAAGCGCGATACATCGGCATCTTCCGTATTGCGCCAGTATTGCCAGAAATCATAGGCCGACAGCATGTCCGGGTTCAGCCAGACGGCACCATTCATCGACTTGCCCATCTTCGAACCCGAAGAGGTGGTCAGAAGCGGCGATGTCAGGGCGTAAAGCTGTGGCGTGCCCATGCGGTGACCGAGGTCGATACCGTTGATGATATTGCCCCACTGGTCCGAACCGCCCATTTGCAGCCGGCAACCGGTGCGCTTGTTCAGTTCCACGAAGTCGTAGGCCTGAAGGATCATGTAGTTGAATTCGAGGAACGAAAGGGACTGCTCGCGGTCGAGACGCGTCTTGACGCTTTCGAAGGACAGCATGCGGTTGACCGAGAAATGGCGGCCGACATCCCGCAGGAATTCGAGATAGTTGATATCGCGCAGCCAGTCGCCATTGTTGATCATCAAGGCAGGCGCGGTCGCTGCGTCGTAATCGAGGTAGTTGGCGAACACGCGTTTAATCGATGCGATGTTGCTCTCGATCGTATCGATCGTCATCAACTGACGCGCATCGTCCTTGAACGAGGGATCCCCAACCATGCCGGTGCCGCCACCCATGAGGGAGATAGGCTGGTGGCCGGTCTTCTGCATCCAGTGCAGCATCATGATCTGGATCAGACCGCCAGCGTGGAGGCTGGGCGCGGTCGGATCAAAGCCGATATAGGCAGTCACGGTTTCCTTGGCGAAAAGTTCATCGAGACCTGCCTCATCGGAGATCTGGTGAATGAAGCCGCGCTCATCGAGTGTGCGGAGGAAATCGGACTTGAACCTGGACATAACCTTTTTCTTTCTGGTTGGGTCTTCTGCATCACTGAAATGCCAGTGAATGCCGCGCCTTTAGCATCATTTTTTGAAAAGTGCACCCGTTTGCGCCATGAATATCGGCAATCTGGTATGAGTTGATTCCAGCAGGCAGGAGAACTGATATGGGCGAAGTCAGAACGGCGATAGGGCTGATGAGCGGCACGTCCATGGATGGCATAGACATCGCGCTCTTGCGCACAGACGGCGAAAGCGTCGTCCACCACGGGCCGAGCGGGTATTTTCCGTATGATACCCAACTTCGCGAGACATGGAAGAAAGCGCTCATCACTGCGAAAGCCATCAAGCAGCGCGATGAGCGCCCCGGCGATTTGGCAGATGCCGAGCGCAAGCTGACCCTGTGTCATGCAGCGGCGTTGAAATCCTTCCTGCTGCGCCATAAACTCCAATCGACCAATATCGATCTCATCGGCTTCCACGGCCAGACCGTGCTGCATCGGCCGGACGATGCCTTGACGGTGCAGATCGGCAACGGCACATTGCTGGCGCAGGAGACAGGTATCGATGTTGTCTATGACATGCGCGCCAATGACATGGCGCATGGCGGGCAGGGCGCGCCGCTCATTCCAGTTTATCACGCAGCACTTGCCGCCAACCTTCCGGCACAGTTCGACACACCTGCCGTCCTTGTCAATATCGGTGGCATTTCCAACCTGACCTTTGTGGGAGACGATGGCACGCTGGCGGCTTTCGACAGCGGCCCCGGCAACATGCTGATCGACCAGTGGATCGAAGCGCATACCGGCAAGGCGTATGATAAGGGCGGGGAGACCGCGGCCCGAGGGGCGGTCGTTCCGTCGCTGGTGTCACGTTACATGGAAAGCCCGTTCTTCTCTGCCAATATCCGTCGCTCGCTGGACCGCTCCGATTTCCTGCCGCCCGTGAAGGGTGAGGTGTCGCTTGAAGATGGCGCGCGGACACTGGCGCATCTCACGGGGGCCGCGATCTTGAAGTCCGCGAGCTATTTGCCGGAAGCGGTGAAAACCTACGTCGTTTGCGGTGGCGGGCGTCTGAATCCCGTGATCATGCGTGAATTCGCAGAGCAGGCCGCAAAACAAGGGGCAAAGGTTATTGCAGCAGAGCAGGCGGGTTTCGATGGCGGGGCCATGGAGGCGGAAGCCTGGGCTTATCTGGCCGTCCGGTCGCTGAGAGGCTTGCCGCTGACATATCCCGGTACGACGGGCGTGACCGAGCCGGTCACGGGTGGGGTTTTGGCGAGGGTTTAGGGGGGGCGGTGGCTGTCGTGCCGGTGAAAAGAGCGCTCGCCACGTTCGTCATATCAGGGTTTGTCCCGAGCATCTGCGACGTCGCAATTTTGGAACCGTGAGTAGATCCTCGGGACAAGCCCGAGGATGACGGCAAACAAGAAACCGCGGTTTCGCTTGGTCTTCTCGAAGTTTCAGCGAATCCGCTTCGCGGCAGGCTCCGGCACCAGTTCGCCGTTGAGGCGGCGGTCCAGATAATCCTCGCATTCAGCCATCAGGGTATCGACCTGACCACTGAAGAAGTGGTTTGCACCGGGAAGGGTGCGGTGGGTGATGAGAATGCCCTTTTGGGTCTTCAGCTTCTCCACCAGAACGTTGACGTCCTTTTCAGGCGCGACCTTATCCGCATCACCATTGATGATGAGGCCGGAGGACGGGCATGGTGCCAGGAACGAGAAATCGTAGGTATTCGGCTGCGGAGCGATGGACATGAAGCCTTCGATCTCAGGGCGGCGCATCAGAAGCTGCATGCCGATCCAAGAACCGAAGGAGTAACCGGCCACCCAACAGCTCTTTGAGTCGGGATGTAGGCTCTGTACCCAATCCAGTGCCGACGCGGCATCCGAGAGCTCGCCAGCACCGTGGTCGAACTCGCCCTGGCTGCGGCCGATGGAACGGAAGTTGAACCGCAAAGTCGTGAAGCCGCGCTTCTGGAACAGGTAGAACAGTTGGTAGACGATCTGGTTGTTCATCGTGCCGCCGAACTGCGGGTGAGGGTGCAGGATGATGGCAATCGGGGCGCTTTTTTCCTTTGAGGGCTGGTAACGGCCTTCGAGGCGACCCGCAGGGCCGTTGAAAATGACTTCGGGCATATGGACTCCGGTCGTGTTTTTCTGTTTCTGACCCTTTCCATGCGCAAGAAGACTTGACGCGGATGGTCAGCTTTTCTAAAACCCAGTTTAGAATTATTCGAAACTTCGTGTGCTGTCTGCACTGTTGAATGTGTCATAAGGCAAGCAGAGCGGAAATTTCAAGGAAAATGCGCTTCGGCGATCAATCATAGATTAGACAGAACAGTTTCCCCATGAGCACGATGACGCGCACATATCTCGACTGGAACGCGACGGCACCTTTGCTGCCCGCCGTAAGGGATGCGTTTGTCTCCGCTCTCGATATGCACGGCAATCCCTCGTCGGTTCACAAGGAAGGTCGTGCGGTGCGTGCCGCAATCGAATCTGCGCGCCGTGATGTGGCAGCGCTGGTCGGTGCGCAGGCTTCACATGCCATCTTTACCAGTGGTGCGACGGAAGCTGCCAATCTTGTACTTTCGCCCGCCTTCAGGATGGGGCGCTCAGCGCTGTCCATCGGCCATCTCTATGTTTCGGCCATCGAGCATCCAGCCGTTCGCGAGGGTGGACGGTTCGAAAAGAGTAATGTCAGCGAAATAGCCGTTACGGCTGACGGCATTCTTGACCTCGCAAAGCTTGAAGCTGCACTGTCGTCTCACGATGCCTCCAGAGGTCTTCCTATGGTCGCGCTGATGCTGGTCAACAACGAAACCGGGATTATTCAACCTGTAGCGGACGCGGCGGGCCTTGTTCATGCTGCCGGCGGATTGCTGGTGGTGGATGCCGTGCAGGCCGTTGGCCGGATCGCGGTTGATATCGAAGCGCTTGGCGCTGATTTTCTGATCGTGTCTTCTCACAAGATCGGCGGACCCAAGGGCATGGGCGCTTTGATCTCCCGCGGCGAGGTGATGATGCCGAAACCGTTGATCCACGGTGGCGGGCAGGAAAAGGGTCATCGGTCCGGCACGGAAAACACCTCTGCCATCATCGGTTTTGGCACGGCAGCCTCCGAGGCCGCCCGTCATCTTGACGCGGAAGTGCAGCGTTTGAATGTGCTGCGCACGATGTTGGAAGATGCGATGCGCGTCGCTGCACCCGATGTCATCATCCACGGTGCCGATGCCGCGCGTGTTTCAAACACCACGTTTTTCACCGTGCCGGGTCTGAAGTCCGAGACGGGGCAGATCGCCTTCGATATCGAGGGCATCGCGCTTTCTGCGGGTGCTGCGTGCTCATCCGGCAAGGTGGGCGAGAGCCATGTGCTGACAGCCATGGGGCATGATCCGAAACTTGGCGCGCTTCGTATTTCGCTCGGAGCGGCGACAACCGAGGCTGACATCGACAAAGCCATTTGTGCGTTTGCCAAAATCGCAGGGCGGCGAAAGCTGGCCGTGCAGGCGGCTTGACGCCAAAACAAATACGGAAAGTCAAATTTCCGCTTGCCGGAGAGTGTGAAAAGCGCCATCCGAACACTAAATAAGGCATAACGATAAAAGTTATGCGCGACACGAATGAAGGCGGACCTTCCGTCTTGATACGTTGACAAGCCACCGGACCTTGGATCCGGCGAGATTGGAGAACGACTATGGCAGCGGTTCAGGAAACGATCGATCAGGTCCGCCAGATCGATGTGGACCAGTACAAATACGGTTTTGAAACCGAGATCGAAGTCGACAAGGCCCCGAAAGGCCTGTCGGAAGAGGTGATCCGTTTCATTTCCGCCAAGAAGGAAGAGCCTGAATGGATGCTTGCATGGCGTCTTGAGGCCTACCAGCGCTGGTTGACGATGGAAGAGCCCACATGGGCGCGCGTCAATTATCCCAAGATCGATTTCAACGATCTCTATTATTATGCCGCGCCAAAAAGCACGCCCGGCCCGAAGTCGCTCGAGGATGTCGATCCCGAGCTGTTGAAGGTTTACGAAAAGCTCGGCATTCCGCTGATGGAACAGGAAATTCTGGCTGGCGTCGAAAACCGCCGCGTGGCCGTGGATGCCGTGTTTGACAGCGTGTCGGTCGTGACCACGTTCAAGAAAGAGCTGATGAAGGCCGGCGTGATTTTCATGTCGATTTCGGAGGCCATTCGTGAATATCCTGAGCTGGTCAAGCAATATATCGGCTCGGTCGTTCCAACGACGGACAATTACTACGCAACGCTGAACTCGGCTGTCTTTACTGATGGCTCCTTCGTGTTCGTGCCAAAAGGCGTTCGTTGCCCGATGGAATTGTCCACCTATTTCCGCATCAACGAGAAGAACACCGGCCAGTTCGAGCGCACGTTGATCATCGCAGAAGAGGGCGCTTACGTGTCCTATCTCGAGGGCTGCACCGCCCCCCAACGCGATGAAAACCAGCTTCATGCTGCGGTCGTTGAGCTTGTGGCGCTGGATGATGCCGAAATCAAATATTCTACCGTCCAGAACTGGTATCCTGGTGACAAGGACGGCAAGGGCGGTATCTACAACTTCGTAACCAAGCGCGGCGATTGCCGTGGCCACCGTTCGAAGATTTCGTGGACACAGGTCGAAACCGGCTCTGCCATTACGTGGAAGTATCCGTCCTGCATTCTGCGCGGGGATGACAGCCGTGGCGAGTTCTACTCGATCGCCGTATCCAACGGTCATCAGCAGATCGACAGCGGCACCAAGATGATCCACCTCGGCAAGAACACGTCGAGCCGCATCATCGCCAAGGGCATCGCTGCCGGTTTCTCGGAAAACGTCTATCGCGGCCAGGTGTCGGCTCACCGCAAGGCGACCAATACGCGCAACTTCACGCAGTGCGACTCGCTTTTGATCGGCGACAAGTGCGGCGCCCATACCGTGCCTTACATCGAAGCAAAGAATTCGTCCTGCCAGTTCGAGCATGAAGCAACGACCTCGAAGATTTCTGAGGACCAGCTGTTTTACTGCCTGCAACGCGGCATTCCCGAAGAGGCAGCCATCGCGCTGATCGTCAACGGCTTTGTGAAGGACGTCATTCAGCAACTGCCGATGGAGTTTGCGGTTGAAGCGCAGAAGCTGATCGGAATTTCGCTGGAAGGTAGCGTGGGTTGATGACTTTTACGAATGACGCGAGCGTATACGACGATTTGCCTGAGGATGACGAAATGGCGTTCGTTATCTACAGCGGCAGGTTACGATCCAAACTTGTAAGATATGATAACGACGGTGACCCGCAGGTCGAGGATGTGCGTCTTTATCGAGGTCGTTTGATACAGGCATCTAAGACGTTTGATTTAACGCCGTTAATAATTGACACCATCAACGGTGGTGGCACCTTAAGTTCGTTTGCTGAAGCACGAGAGTATTTGTCTTCGATTGATGGGCTATTTGATTTCAAAATGTTGGCGGATTCGAGAAGTAGGACATCTGCCGTCTTTGATACCGTGGTTATCAGGGATGACTACAAAGACAGTATCCGCAATCTAGTGAACAAAATAAAAGTACGTATTGATAGTGCGGATCTAGGTACTCAAAAGCAGGAAAGTCTGTTTATTAAGCTCAACCTCTTTCTGAAAGAATTAGATAACGAGCGAACGAAGCTGACAGCACTTATGGCAGCATTTGTTCAAGTAAGCGGTAGTGTCGGAGAGGCCGCAGAGAAGCTTGGTCCCGCTGTCGATTTATTTGAGCGGGTAATGAAAGCGGTTGGTCTTGGAAGTCGCGAGATGCGCGGTCTCCCGAAAAGCGATGAGGAGCAGAAATTGCTTCCGCCACCAGAAAATCTTGAAGAATAGAGAGATCACAACATGCTTGAAATCATCGACCTGCACGCAAAGATCGCCGATACCGACACGCAGATCATCAAGGGCTTGAACCTGAAGGTTGCGGCTGGTGAAGTGGCGGCTATCATGGGGCCCAATGGCTCTGGCAAGTCCACGCTGTCCTACATTCTGTCGGGCCGTGAAGATTACGAAGTCACCTCCGGTGACATTCTCTATAACGGCGAAAGCATTCTGGAACTGGACGCTGCCGAGCGCGCGGCCAAGGGCATCTTCCTTGCCTTCCAGTATCCTGTCGAGATTCCCGGCGTTGCTACCATGCAGTTCCTGAAGGTTGCCATGAACGAGCAGCGCAAGGCACGTGGCGAAGCTGAACTGACGACGCCTGACTTCATCAAAAAGGTCAAGGAAGCCGCTGGCGATCTGAAGATCGACATGGATATGCTGAAGCGTCCGCTGAATGTCGGTTTTTCCGGTGGTGAAAAGAAGCGTGCGGAAATCCTGCAGATGGCGCTGCTTGAGCCAAAGCTTTGCGTTCTCGATGAAACGGACTCTGGTCTCGATATCGACGCGCTGAAGATCGTGGCCGATGGGGTCAACGCGCTGAAGTCTCCCGATCGTGCGACCATCGTCATCACCCACTACCAGCGTCTGCTCGACTACATCGTGCCGGATAGCGTTCATGTCCTCTACAAGGGCAAGATCATCCGTTCCGGTGACAAGGCTCTGGCACTGGAACTGGAATCCAACGGTTACGCCGACATCATCGGTGAAGCAGCCTGATTGGCTGGGAAGGGTGATGTGATGAACATGCAAACAACCAACCGGCAGACCCCAGCGGAAACAGCGCTGGCCGAAGCCTTTACGAAAAAGTTTGGCGAACTGCCGGGTGATGGCAACGTGGTTGCCGCACGTGATGTGCTGTTCGACGATCTGAAAACCGGCGGTCTTCCGACGCGCCGCGTCGAAGCTTGGCATTATACCGATCTGAAGACCCTGCTGCGTGCCATCCCCGAAGATGCGCCAGCACCGATGATCGAAAAGCGTGCGACACTCGTTGCCGGCTCGCCGGTGGCCTATGTGCTGCACGGCAAGGCAATCGATAGCGAGGTCGAAGGCTTCGATATCGCCAGCTATGCCGACAACCTTCTGGACGGCACCGCCGCCTCCGCTCTGGTTGCCGCCAGCAAGGACGATGCCATTGGTCGCATCAATGGCAGCTTCGTTCGCGATGGCGTTTCTGTCGTCGTTCCGGATGAGGCACAACTTGAAACGCCGCTGGAGCTTCAGGTCATCCATGGAGCAGGGCAGGTTCACACCCGTTTCCCGGTGCACTTCGGAAAAGGCGCGAAGGCTACGGTCATCGAGCGCCATCTGTCTGTGACGGATGAGGCTGCGTTCGTGTCTTCCGTCAGTGACATCACTGTCGATGACGGTGCGCAGGCGACATACATCATTTTGCAAACGCAGGGTGCCGCCGATACGCATCTGGGCCAGTTGCGGATCAAGATCGGTGCGGACGCCCATCTGCGCCTGTTCGTCATCAATGCCGGTGGCAAGCTGGTTCGGCAGGAATTGCGCGTCGATGTCGAGGGTGAGGGTTCCGACCTGTCGATCCGTGGTGTCAACCTGCTGGGTGGCGAAACACATACCGATGTCACCATGGTTCTTGGCCATAACGTGCCGAACACGACGTCGACGGAAGTCTTCCGCAACGTGGTGTTCGACCGCGCCAAGGGCATTTTCCAGGGCATGATCCGGGTTGCGCCCGATGCGCAGAAGACCGATGCCAAGATGGCCTGCAATACGTTGCTCATGTCTGATGATGGCGAGTTCTCGGCCAAGCCGGAACTGGAAATCTTTGCCGATGACGTGCAGTGTGGCCATGGTGCGACCGTTGCCGATATCAGCGACAACCATCTTTACTACCTGATGGCGCGTGGCGTGCCACGGGCGAAGGCGCGGGCGATGCTCGTTAATGCTTTTGTCGATGAGATCGTGGAAGAACTGGAAGACGAACATCTGGTAGAAGCGCTCGAGGGCATCATTGCCGACTGGTTGGACCGTCATGCCTGATAGCGAACGCGCCGTATTGGCTGCCCCTTATGACGTAGAAGCCGTTCGGAAGGATTTCCCCATCCTTTCGCGCGAAGTCTATGGCAAGCCGCTGGTTTATCTGGACAACGGCGCGTCCGCACAAAAGCCGCAGGTGGTCATCGACGCTATTTCGAATGCTTACGCAAACGAGTATGCCAACGTCCACCGCGGCCTGCATTTTCTCTCGAATGCCGCAACCGATGCTTATGAGGCGTCGCGTGAAAAGGTGCGCCGCTTCCTGAACGCAGGTTCGGTGGACGAGATCGTCTTCACGAAATCCTCGACCGAGGCGATCAATACCGTGGCTTACGGCTATGGCATGCCGAAGATCGGCGAGGGCGACGAGATCGTCCTTTCGATCATGGAACACCATTCCAATATCGTTCCATGGCATTTCATCCGTGAACGGCAGGGTGCGAAGCTCGTCTGGGTGCCGGTGGATGATGACGGTGCGTTTCACATCGAGGATTTTGAAAAAAGCCTGACGGAAAAGACCAAGCTGGTTGCCATCACGCATATGTCCAATGCGCTCGGCACTGTGGTCCCCGTCAAGGAAATCTGCCGCATCGCGCATGAGCGTGGCATTCCGGTGCTTGTCGATGGCTCTCAGGCTGCTGTTCACATGCCGGTCGATGTTCGCGATATCGACTGCGACTGGTATGTGATGACCGGCCACAAGCTTTACGGCCCGTCGGGTATCGGCGTGCTCTACGGCAAGGCCGACCGGTTGAAGGACATGCGCCCGTTTCAGGGCGGTGGGGAGATGATCCTCGACGTGTCCGAAGACGAGATTACCTACAACGAGCCACCGCACCGGTTCGAGGCGGGCACACCGCCCATCGTGCAGGCTATCGGCCTCGGTTACGCGCTGGACTATATGGAAGGCGTGGGACGTGCTGCGATTGCTGCCCATGAGGCGGATCTGGCGGCATACGCTGCGGAGCGTCTGCGCGACATCAACTCGCTGCGCATCATCGGCAATGCACCCGGTAAGGGCGGGATTTTCTCGTTCGAGCTCGAAGGCATCCATGCCCATGACGTCTCGATGGTGATCGACCGGCGCGGCATAGCCGTGCGCGCTGGCACCCATTGCGCGATGCCGCTCTTGAAACGCTTCGGCGTGACCTCCACATGCCGTGCATCATTCGGCCTTTACAACACGCGCGCGGAAGTGGACGCCCTGGTCGAAGCTCTCGATTACGCCCGCACATTTTTTGCCTGAAGGATCAGGACCATGACAACCGAGACAACTGAACCGAATACTGATGTAAGCGCCGTCGTCGCGACGTCTTCGACCATCGCGCCGGACGAACTGGCGCGCATCAGCGATGACGTGATCGCGGCGTTGAAAACTGTCTACGACCCGGAAATTCCAGCGGATATTTTCGAGCTGGGCCTGATCTACAAGATCGATGTCGAAGATGACCGCATGGTCAAAATCATGATGACGCTGACAGCGCCCGGTTGCCCCGTTGCTGGCGAAATGCCGGGATGGGTGGAAAACGCGGTAGGTGCCGTCGAAGGTGTGTCCGGCGTGACCGTCGAAATGACCTTCGACCCGCCATGGACGCCGGACCGCATGTCGGAAGAAGCGCAGGTTGCTGTCGGCTGGTACTAAGCCTTGATACCGGCGAACGATGAGACTAGATTTGAATCCATGAAAGCATCGGGCCTTGAACCCGCTTGTCGAAGGAGAATAGGCCCATGGGCTTTGCAGTGATGACGATGACAGAGGCAGCCGCTTCACGCGTCAATGAAATCGTCGGGAATTCCGGGCCGGACGCCAAGGGCCTTCGTGTTGGTATCAAAAAAGGCGGCTGCGCGGGGATGGAATACACCATCGACTTGGTGACAGAACCATCCGCCAAGGACGATCTCATCGAGTTCCAGGATGCCAAGGTCTGGATCGAACCTTCCGCCGTGCTTTATCTGCTTGGTACACAGATGGATTTCGAGACCACGAAAATGCGCGCCGGGTTTATATTCACCAACCCGAACCAGACGTCGGCCTGCGGTTGCGGGGAGTCGGTCGAGTTGAAGCCTGCTGATCTGGCCGTGCTGGCCAAGCAGCGCCAAGAGGCGGTCGGGGCTTAGGACTCGCCACGTGAGCAGATCCTCGGGACAAGCCCGAGGATGACGAACGAGTGAAGCGCTGGGCGTTTAATAATGTCCTTCTGTCGTATTAGACGGCTTCCCGCACAGCAATCTCAGCCAAGGCCAATGCTGCTTCTCGTGTCTTCGCGGCAGCAATAAATCGTCCGTTGTGACAGAAGGTCGCGCCTTCAACGCCGGATGCCGTCTCCAGATCGCCATTCGTCAAACCGGCCCATGCGGCTGGCAGATCGGCACGGAGCTCAAAACCCTCATCGGCGCGGCGGATGCCGGTAACGCACCAGTCCTTGTCGCGGGGGTGGACCACGAAGAGCAGGTGGTCTGCACCTGCCTTGATGATGGCGGGACGGAACGGCATGCCGCGGGTAAGTTCCAGAACGCGGCTTTGGCCTGCAATCTCGATGGAACGGAGGACCTGCGTTTCCGCGCGCAACTTCGCAGCCTTTTTCTCAATGCTGGCTTCGACGAAGCTGCGGGCGATCGAAAGGGCTGTATGGAACGCGAGATCGTCCGCTTTTGGGTCTTCATTGTCGAAGGTGGGTTTCAGTGTTTCCAGCAACGACGGTAGGGTCAGGCCCGCAAGTGGACCGGCTATCGATGGGCTGAGAGCACCATTATCCGTAAGGTCGATGGGCAGGACGAAGCCTTTGTCGAACGACAGATGGATTGTGTCGATGTGGTCGTGCGGAACGCCATAGGCGGCGAGATACTCGTGGCCGTAATGCTTCCAGATCAGCCCGAAAGAGCTGTAAGGCTGGCCGTCTTCGCGAAGTGGTGCGCCGCGCTGGTGGTGGTCGAAAATGCTGATATCGGCATCATAGGCACCGCCAACATCGTAAATGATGCGATCCTCGCCTGGGGTGATCCACTCCGGCGCGCGACTGCGAACAATCTGCGCGTCGGGAAACAGCCGGGTGAGGATGACGCTGGACAACAGTTCATCGGCATGGAAGCCACCGGAATGGGTGACGAGAAAATCCACTGACATGGGAGGACCGGCCTTATTGTTCGGAAAGAGCGTGTTTGATCGCTCAGATACCGTGTGTGCGGCAGTGCTGCAACCCGCCAATCAGGCGATTACGGTGATTTCCAGCTCCTGATCGCCAACTTGCACGAGGTCTCCCACTGCCTTGCCCAAAAGGGCGCGGGCGACAGGTGAGACATGGGACATCGACCCTGCTTTAGGGTCCGCTTCATCTTCTCCGACGATACGGAATGTTTGCACCCGCCCGTCATCTCTCTCGAAGGTCACAGTGCTGCCGAATGCGACGGTATCATTGTTTTCGGGGGCTGGCATGGGCTGGGCCGTGTGAAGCCTCTCGGAAAAATAGCGAAGGTCGCGCATATGCGGTGCGGCCACGCGTCTGCGCTCGTTGATGTCATCGATGGTGCTTGCCTCATCGATGGCTTTTCGGGCTTTTTCTACGTGTGCCGCAAGAGCTTTCAGCCCAGCCTCGGTGACAAGGTTCGGATGTGGTGAAACAGGGCGATCCGGCAGCTGTGTTTCTGCTGCGGTTTCGGCACTCTCTTCTTTGACAAATGCGACGCTCACTTCAAAACTCCTCTTTCACATCTTCCTTATATGGAGAAGGGATGGAGCAATGGCAATGAGCGGCCTACTCGTGCCGCAACGCTTCTATGGGGCTGAGACTTGCCGCCCTTCGTGCCGGGAAGTAGCCGAAGATGACGCCGATGGCGGCGGAAAACGCAAAGGCGAGCGCAATGATGGCGGGACTGGTGACGAAGGGAACACCCAGAAAACTGACGACGCTGTAGGCAAGCCCAAGGCCGAACAATATGCCTGCCACGCCGCCGAAGGCAGACAGCATCACCGCTTCTACCAGAAACTGCGTGAGGACCTGCTTTTCCAGCGCGCCGATGGCCAGCCTTATGCCGATTTCTCTCGTGCGCTCCGTGACCGATACCAGCATGATGTTCATGATCCCAATACCGCCCACCAGCAGGCTAACGGCTGCCACAGCACCCAGCAGGCCGGTCAGCAGCGTTGTCGTGCCCGTCATGGCCGAAGCAATCTGGGCCATGTCGTTGACGGTGAAATCGTCATCGCGACCGAGCGCAATGCGACGACGCTCGCGCAGCAGGTTCTCGATGTCGGATTGAACCTTCGCGGTCGATACGCCGTCCTGCGCCGACACCATGATGCTGGAAATGGTGGTGGTGCCCCCGATACGCCGCTGGTGGATTTTCAGCGGCATGATGATGGTGTCGTCCTGATCGTCGCCCAGGCCGGATTGTCCCTTGCGGGCCAGAACGGCAATAACAGGGCAGGAAATATTGCTGACGCGAATGGTCTGGCCGACCGGATTGGCGGCGCCGAACAATTCTTGACGCACGGTCTCGCCGATGATGCAGCCAATCTGGCCACCGCGATCCTCCGCCGGAAGGAATGAGCGGCCCTGCGCCAATGTCCAGTCCTGAGTGACCAGATAATCGTTGGTTGTACCCACGACGCTGGTCGAATGGTTCTTGCCACCATAAATGACGGTGGCGGCTGAGCTTCTGTTGACGGGAGCGACAGCTCTGATGCCGCCAAGCTGGTCTCGCATGGCCTCAACATCATGGTCGTTGAAACGTTTGGCCTCGGTGCTCGCCCGCCCGGGGCCGAACTGGCCGGGTCGCACGAACAGCATGTTGGTGCCAAGGCGCGACAGCTCGGATTTCACCTGTGCTGTCGTGCCGTTGCCGATCGTCACCATGGCGATCACGGCGGCAACGCCGATCACGACGCCAAGAACGGTCAGAAATGAGCGCAGGATGTTGCGGCTGATGGCGCGCAGGGCAAGACGCGCAGTTTCAAGAAACATCTGCCGCCTCCTGTCGCTCGGTGGCACTATCTGATTCGAGATGCCCATCTTTGAACCGCAGCAGCCGGTTCCCGTAGGCCGCGATGTCTTCTTCATGCGTGACCATGACCACTGTGATGCCCTTGTCGCGGTTGAGCGATGTGATCAACTCCATGATTTCCGTGCTGGTCCTTGTGTCCAGGTTACCGGTCGGCTCATCGGCCAGGAGCAGGGCAGGGCGGGTCACGATGGCGCGGGCAATGGCTACGCGCTGTTGCTGGCCGCCGGATAGTTCCTGCGTGGTGTGGTGTTCACGTCCGGCCAAGCCCACCTGCGCCAATGCTTCCATGGCACGAGGTCGCCGCTCCGCTGTTTTCATGCCTCGATAGATCAGGGGCAACTCGACATTTTCGACTGCCGAGGTGCGCGGCAAGAGATTGAAGCCCTGAAACACGAAGCCGAGCATATGCCGACGCAGAAGCGTCAGTTGTGCACTCTCAAATCCGCTCGTCGCCACGCCCTGAAACAGATATTCCCCCGCCGTTGGGGTATCGAGGCAGCCGATGATGTTCATAGAAGTCGATTTGCCGGAGCCGGATGGGCCCATGATGGCGACGAACTCCCCTTCGTGGATCGACAGGCTGACGCCGTTCAGTGCGCGAATCTTTGCTTCACCGATGCCATATTGTTTGACGACAGTGCGAAATTCGATGAGTGGTTGACCTGCCATGCGCGTTTCCCGCCTCAACTGCTGCGTTGGTTGGCGTCAGTGATGATCTGATCGTCGGGCTTGATCTCGCCGGATTTGATGGCCGTAAACTGGCCATCGGTCGCACCCGTTTCGACCGGCACGGCAACAGGGGCATTGTCGCGCAATACCCAGATGCTGCGTTTCGTCGTTTCTGGTTCACCACCGCTGCCGCCGCGCTGACGCCCCATGCGGGGCGGGCGAAACAGTCCCATCAACCCGCCACCACGGGAGGCTGATTCGCGCGGAGGCGTATAGCGAAGGGCAGCATTGGGAACGAGGATCGCGTCCTTTACCTCTTCAACGACAATGTTGGCTGTTGCCGTCATGCCGGGCCGCAACAGCAGTTCGGCATTGTCCACCGTCAGGATACCCTTGTAGGTCACGACGTTCGAAACGGTTTCGGAAGCAAAACGGACCGTTTCAATGGTGGCTGGGAAACTTTTTTCGGGATAGGCGTCGACGTTGAACGTTGCCGTCTGCCCGGTATCCACCTTGCCGACATCGGCCTCGTCGATGGCGACCTGCAGCTCCATATGCCGTAAATCACCAGCGATGGTGAACAGGACTGGTGCATTCAGGGAGGACGCAACCGTTGCGCCCGGGTCAACATCACGCGTCAGAACCACGCCATTGATGGGCGAGATGATCCTGGCCTTGCCGAGATTGAGTTCCGCAAGCCGCAGATCGGCCTCTGACGAGAGAACCGACGCACTGTTGACTTCGAGCGTTGCGGCGGCTGCATCATAGGTGAACTGTGCCACCTCCAGATCCTGCTGGCTGGAAACCTTGCTTTGAACCAGCGACCTCAATCGGTCCATCGATGATTTGGCGGAACCCAGATCGGCTTTCGCCTTCAGGACGCTGGCTTTGGCGGATGCAAGCTTGGCCCGGGCGCTCTGAACATCGGCCTCCAGCTTGTTGGTATCCAGTTCTGCCAATATGTCACCCGCTTTGACTGGGCTGTTATAGGTGACGTTGACCTTGCGAATGGTGCCGGAAAGCTCGCTCGATATATCGACCTGATCGGTTGGCTGCACTGAGCCTGTTGAGGTGACGATAACCGCGAGGTCGCCCTTCTTGGCATCCTGTGTTGTGTAGGTGTAAGCGACACCGGATTTGCCAGCGACGTAATAATAGGCACCCGAGCCCAGCAACACAAAGATCACCACCGTCGTATAGAGAAATCGGCGGGACTTCTTTTTACCGGTTTTGGCCGAAACCAGAATATCACGCAGATCGGGTTGCTCTGATGGCTGCTTCAGGTCGTTTCCGGAGTTCATTCTGTTTACCTATCAAGACAACGCCGTGGCTTATGCCTGCAAAAATAGTTTTTGCGGGTCATTGAGGTTTTTGGCGCTGTATCCGTCTCTCCGGTCCGGCTTCGCATAGGTTTTGCACGGGGTGAAGTGAAAACTTCGTAATATTGTCCCCGTTGGGGTACGGGTTCACGCCATTCCATCGCGAATGCAGCCCCGTGGAAAAAAAGAAAGAAAGATGATTTTATCTGTTGCAGGTCACGGGTGAACCGTGTATCTCCCCACCATCGAAAGACGGAGTGTAGCGCAGTCTGGTAGCGCATCTGGTTTGGGACCAGAGGGTCGGGAGTTCGAATCTCTCCACTCCGACCACTTTCAGAAGTCAATTTTTCCAATGACTTCTACAGTTTCCCTCATAAATAAGTTCAAATCTTAGGTGCCGTGCGCAATGCTTCGGCGCCCTGTGTTGTTCGCAATTATCCCAGATACTGGAAGTAGGCCCAGGCTGCGGCGAAAAATGCGATGACGCCGATGACGATGGCGAGTTTGCGCAGTTGCGGATTGGGTTTGCGTGGCTGCTTTGGTGGTTCCGGTTTGCGGAATTTTATGACGTTTTCGTTCATGTGTGACATCCAATTGCGTTGCGAGCCGATAAAATATGCTTCGCTTGCAAGGTGCAAGATGTCGATAGGTGTTTTCCTGATCTATGGGTTTTATGGTTTCCGCAATATGGGCGCTGCGGGCGGCTTGACTTCGAGAGTGAGTCGGTCCAATTGAGTTTTGCTATCGCGTTGTTATCAATCTATGATGTGCGACAAGCAGGATAAACGGAAGCAGCGTGATCGCAAGACCGGAGCAGTTTGAGATGTCTGCAAAAATCTATCGTCCAGCAAAGACTGCCATGCAATCCGGCAAGGCCAAGACGAATCTTTGGGTGCTCGAATTCGATGCCGAAGTTCCTCGCAAAATCGACCCCATCATGGGCTACACGTCGTCGTCCGATATGAACCAGCAGGTGAAGCTTTTCTTCGAAACGCAAGAGCAGGCTGAAGCCTACGCTCAGCGCAAGGGCATCGAATACCGCGTCATCCCTCCGCAGGAGGCAAGCCGCAAGGTTGTTTCCTACACGGACAACTTCAAATACAACCGCACGCAGCCGTGGACACACTAATTCGGTTAGACCGAAGGCCCCTTAGCTCAACTGGATAGAGCAACTGCCTTCTAAGCAGTAGGTCGCAGGTTCGAGTCCTGCAGGGGTCGCCACTTTCCCGTTTAAAATCAATTACTTAGATTTTCCGTCCGACTTATTTCCGACTTCCGTCCGACACTTCCGACATTCGTCCGACATTGCTCGTCATACGGCTTCCGTCATCCTGTGCCTGATCATAGGTTTTCCCATCGGTTTCGTGCCAGCTGATCATTTTGCGCATGGCGCTGTATGCTAGCTCCTGGTGCATTGCGAGATAGTGTTTCAGGATTTCGTTTGCGCTGTTGAAGTTGTGGCCTGTGATGGCGCAGATCTCGGGAATGGTGCAGCCCGCTCTTGCCAGCCAGGTGACCGCTGTATCGCGTAAGTCCTGGTCGCGGAGATCCGCGCAGCTTGGCATGGGTTGGATCTCTGTTCGGCTTCCCTGGCTCGGCATGCCCTTGGTTGCTGCCATCTGCACCAACTTATAGCGCTTGTAATAGCTGAACTTGTCGAACTGGGACCAGCTGCGCTCATCGAGGACGACGTGCGGAGAAACGATCTGTGCCTTCTTGCGGCGCTCCTGCATCAATTTGATACGGCTTGTCAGCTCCGGCGCTTCCGGAATGGAAACGATGGCGCCGGTTTTCATCTGGCGAAAATCGACGCTGCCCCTGTCCCGGCCGAGGAAGGTGAATAACAGCCGATCGTTCTGGCGCTGGCCTGTCCAGACGCCCAGGGCGATCATGTCGCCGATCTCCTCGAGGCCGATCGCGTCGGCAGCCTTAATCATCTGCTCGATCTCGGCCGGCGTGCCGGCGCGGATCCGGGGAGGCGGAACCTTCATGCGCAGTTTGTGAGCCGGGTTGACGTGCAGCTCCGGAAGCTTGCCGCGATCCATCGCCCATTGCAGGGCCGTGCCAAGCTGGCGCATGGTCGCCGAGGCCTGCGATATGCCGCTCTTGATCCGTAGCAGGTCATACATGCCCATGCAGATCGGCTTGGTCAGAGCGGCAGCCTCGGCGCTCTAGACGTCGGGCATGTGCTTTTCGATAGATTTGCCGTTCAGCCGATAATCATAGCGAGTTTTTGCAGAGAGATCCGCGACGGCCGGGTTTTTCTCCGGATGCAGCCAGTCTTCATAAAGGCGCTCGAGCGGATAGGTTGGCAGGATCTGCGCGACCTGGTGCGGCTTTGGTGCTGCGGCCTTCGGCTTTGCTCGTGCCTGTTCCCGCTTGTCCGCCTCGAGCTGGCGCGCGAATTGCTACGACCAGTCCATTGCCTGGCCTGCCGTCATCCAGCTTTGGTCCGTCTCGTTGCGGAGATCCTGCCCCTTATACCCGCGATCGCGCAGCGTCTTCGACGGTTCGAAACGTGGGCGGCCATTGCGCCATGTGATGTAGGGAATTTTTGGTTGAGGTTTTTTCATGGCTATACTCGAAACACTTTGCCGTTGATGGAGTAGACGGAGCCGGGAGCGATGCTGGCTCCACCGTTGGATATGATCCAGCCGCCGTAAAAATGAGAATAAGTGAAGTTGGCCTCGTGGGCGCAGCACTCTGCCTTCGTTGCGCGGATGCGATCGCCTGGCTTGAGGAGCGGTCGCAAGGCGACGTCGGCGAGATGATTGCGCAATTGGCTGAGGGCCACGCGCTGCTCGATGCTCGTGGCTTCGAAATCGGATTGCTCGTGCTCGCGTGAGGTTTGTGGCGTGTGCCGGCTGACAAGGTCGGCCCACTCACGAGCGATCTCGTCTTCCGCGTCGGCGCGCGTGTTGTCTCGGCAAAGCCAAGCATCTTTGGTGATGATGCTCTTGACGGTGAACCGTCCGCTGTCTTCCGTGATGTGGTGGCCCGTGTTTGAAACGCTGCCGACGCGTGCCCGAAAGCATTTGAGTTTGGGGTGGACGTAGAGTTCGGCTGTAATGGTGCCCATGGCTGGATCCTCTGAAATGAAAAAGCCCGGCGGTCACGCGAAACAAAGACCGCCAGGCAAGCCCGGTATTCGCATCGGCGTGCTGATCCGTTGCTACTTGCCGGGAACGGCTCCAGGGAGCTTTGGAGCCGTGGGGATGGTTTGGAGCGGAAAGAGGAGGTCAATACTCTTTCCGCTCCGTCTGCTTACGGCCAGGGCGGCTGGCACGAAGCAATCACTTGCGGCGGTAGGTGCGCCAGAAAAGGTAGAAGGTGACGGCCTGAGCAAACAGGATGGAGCCGATCGTCAGCGCGAGCTGAGTGGTGGTCATTGCACAACCCTCAAACGCGGCACGGCAGAGGGGAAGCGGAAAACGCCACCTTTCGAATGCGCCTCCTTGAGAATTGCCTGTGCTTCCACCATCATGGCGGTACGGTCGGCACCCACGGCGATGGCCTTGTGGAGATAGGTGTCGATCTCGTCGCGTGCGGCCTGCAATTCGCGCAGATCGTCCTCCAGTTGGCGCATAAGCTCATCCTGCACGCTGGCGACTTTCTGCAGTTCGTTGATGGTGTGACGGATGCTCATGCTTCACCGCCTTCCTGAGGCAGCAAGGGTGCATCATCAACGAGTGACAATTTGCTTGGCGAAATTTGCCGGATCAAAAGTTTGACGCCGCAGCACAAGCATTTCTCGCCCTCGATATGAAGGCCTCCAAACTTGCGCGTCACCTTCGCTAGGCTTCCATTTGGGTAAACGATGCCTCCAGCAGTTGTGATGTCAGCAAGCGTCATCACGTTGCGGCCGATCCATTCGCGCTCGGTTAGTTTGCTGTACATCGCTGGGCTGATTGGGGTTTGACTGCTCATGCGTCACCGCCCTGGGACATAAGGGATGCATAGTGCTCCTCGATGGCCCGGAGTTCGGCCGCGGCTTGAGCAGACGAGAAACCCAGATACGGCTGGCTTTTTCTCGATCTCTGTGGTGGGGACGAGTTACGGCGCACGCGTAAACTTGGCATTCACCCCAACTTCGGCTGGTGGATATGTTGATATGCAAATCCGATCAGTAGCCGGGAAGGTCAAGATCGCTCGGTTGTAGTTGAGACCGCGCAAGACACGTTGCGTTTGGACACAGAAACAAGCTCTCCATCGGTTATGATTGAATAGCCATTTTCCAGTAAAGCTGAACGCGCCGTATTCTCTAAAGGTATCGGCTTAAATTTTGTGAGCGCAATGACGTCAAAACATTGAGCTTTCACAGCCTCAAACAGGTCTCGTTCTGTTGAAAAATAGATGAGCCTGTTCTGCGCTCTTGACCCGACTAGTGCGCCTGATGGTCGGTTGAGAAACGCGTGAACAGCGATCGTAAGCGGAGTTTCTCCGTCGATGTCAATCTTTCCGAAACCGAACTCTTTCCGAAGGGGTGGGTAGCTTAAGAATATCCTTTCGACAGGCGATGTATGTTTTGCTCTTTGCAGACTCTTTCCAAATGACGAGTTGGCGTTAATTTCACCCACGCGTATCAGATATTGTGAGTTCATGAAAATCACTAAGACCGCGCCGACAGATAACACTATCGCCGCGATCTTTGATCTGAATGAAATTGATGCGATCGCAGTGACGCCTATGATCACAGATGGAACGAAGTACCTGAATGACCAAGGCGGCGCTGGAATCATGAAGCACGCCATACCGAGCGCAGCCAGCGCGCCAAGTGCAAGCGCGGTTCGCATGCCGTCGATCCATTTTCCCTTGACCTGATAAATCAAGAGACCAGCGCAAAGAATACCCGAAAAGCCAAAGCCGCCGGCCAACAGCCAACCGAACTGTTGTCCACTATCGGGGCTGCTTCGAATGAACATTCTTGCGACAAACCGTGAGCTATCAAGGAAAGTGGCTACCCCGGCCTGCACTGTCTCATTGGCGGTCCTTTTAAGAGGGGTGCCGTAGACGAAGATGTTGGCGATGTATCGACTCATAAACGCCAGGGAGATAACGAGGCTAAGAAGCGCCCCATTGACGAGCGTTAGAAAGCTTCTGCCTCTGATAGAGAGATAGACAAGAATGATGCTGATCATCGCTGCTGGAAACACAGCTGTTATCTTAGCGCCAACTGCCAAGGCGCAACAGGCGATCACCATTGCGGCAGACACCGCCGTTTGCTTCCGGCAGTAGATGACAATCCAAGACGCTGCCATTGCGACAGCAGGAACAGCGAGGAGATCACCCTTCAAAGTTCCTGCGACCCCAAGGCAGACCGGCGCAGTTGAAAGCACAGCAGCCACCATTGCCGACCACTGACGACTAGCACCAAGTTGCCTCGAAAGAAGGCAAATCGACAAAAAGGCAACCAGAAAAATCTCTAAGTTGCCAAACATAAGGCCTTGAACATTTCCAGCCGCGATGCCGTAGAGAAGGGCGTTTATCTCACCATTCCATTCGTTCGAGAAGATATTGATTTGCTCTGTCGGCATGTGGATTAGTACCGACTGGTAGTTCATCCAGAGGCCCAGGCGCGGTAGCCCATAGGTTTGCGCATCCAATGTAAACTCTTGGAAAAAGACGCACTTAAAAAGCTGAAACGCAAAGAATGCCGAGAAAAGTACCGATCCAAACGTGACAGTTTTCCCGAGTTCGATGCGCGGCTTTGACCATCGTAACGAAGTCGCGACAATGACCAGCAATGCGATCCAAACGGTGGTTGTTGTCAGGGCGTCGAAAGCGGACGCAACAAGAACAAAGATGATCAAAACGGCTTGGAGAAAAACCCACGCCATCAACCAAGCGGCTGAAGGGTTGCCCGCAATTTTTACAAGCGGACGTGAGTAGAGGGTAATCGCCATCAACTTTATCGCAAGCATGACGATGGCAGGAGCCACGAAGAGTAGGGATGTTAGCATACGCCCCCACTACCAGCGCAACGTGTAATTGCCAACTGCTAACTAACGCCGCTCGCGTGTTTGTTTTTTTCTTTGCCCGATCGGCACAATCAACGATATCGGTGCGCAGGTAAAATGGCTCTAGGTGTTTGATCCCGGCATTTGATGGTGCGATATTTTCCAGTGAATGGAAGGATGCACTATGGGCCAGGTTCACCACGCAAGCGCCACGACGACTGCGGCAGTCCGTCGAGCGATACAGCATAGTCAAGAGAGCCTGAGAGCGCTGGCCAAGCGCTACGGCATCAACCAGAAGACCGTGGCGAAGTGGAAGAAGCGAACTTCGGTCATCGATCTACCGACCGGTCCCAGCGAGCCGAAGTCCACTGTCCTATCGAGCGACGAAGAGGCGATTATCGTTGCGTTTCGCCGACATACGCTGCTGCCACTTGACGACTGCCTCTACAGCCTGCAAGCGACGATCCCGCACCTGACACGTTCGTCACTGCATCGCTGTCTGCAACGCCATGGCATCTCCCGGCTTCCCGGCATCGAGGGCGACAAGCCTGCCCGGAAGAAGTTCAAAGCCTATCCGATTGGCTTCTTCCATATTGATATCGCCGAGGTGCAGACGGCGGAAGGCAAGCTGTATCTGTACGTTGGCATCGACCGCACGTCGAAGTTCACCTTCATCCAACTCGCCGACAAGGCCACCACGGTCACGGCACGGGCCTTCCTCGATGCGCTTGTAGC